>CAVFPQ010000132.1:0-6102 GCA_963624415.1 Acutalibacteraceae bacterium
TTTAGCCACGTACTGATAAGGAAGTATTGTTTCAAAACAAAGACAAATTATCAATCAGATGTATAATAAAACGATTGTTTAAAGTAAAAACATTCTATACATTTTTGTTGGTTTTTTGTTTTGAAATGCAAAGCAGTTTCGTAGCCAAGAAAAATTTTTCATATCGAAGCCCGAAAATGCGGCAAGGCTGTCGGGCAAAGAAATGGGAGATTTTTCGGCGAGAAACCAATACTTCGTTGTCATTACGTGGCTTTTGCGAAGCCGACTGGACCCCGACATCACCCGGCTCTCGAACATCAAAAAAACACCCCGATGGGCACTAAAGAATGCTCACCGGGGGATTTTTTTATTGTGTGTTAATTTTCGTCGAAGCTCTCAACCGTGATATTAAGCTCATCATCAACATTGAGTGTAATATTATATGTTTTATCTGTCTCGCCGTTTTCCCACTGACGGGAATAGACAAGAGTAACAACACATTTGCCCTCTTTTACACCGGTAAACTCATAATGATGAACGCCGCCGCTGCCGACTATATCCGGGTCAACCTCATCGGGAACATACTTATCCTCTGTCAGCTTAACACAGTCACCGCTTATTGACTGCGACCAGATGAAACCGGTTGTGGGGTTTGAACGCAAGGCTATTTCAATCGTATTTTTTTCGTTGTCAATCGTATACTGATAACCCGTCCCATCAACTGTAATTTTATCGGATGTGTTCGAATTCGGAAGGGATATTCCCAATAACGCCAGTATGGACATTATGAGTGCCATAAGTTTTTTTATAATCGCCTGCATAATATGATACCTCCGTTTTGATTTTATGCATTAAGCTCATCTCTACATTACCATATTTTCGCAAACAATTCAAGAGATATTTATACGATATTTTATTTATCTTCGGTTGTTCCGTTAAGAGCCTCGGTAACAGGCACAAGAACCTTGTCGTTGTAACAGGAGAAAACATTCTCAACAAGCTTATTGTCGGGCTTTTTAGTAAGAAGGCTTACAATCGGCACGATTATGAGTCCGCCCGCCATTGCGAACGCACCGCAGTTTACCGCACTCTGCAAAAATTCGGGGAATATGGATTTTGCGAACATATTAAGAAGCATTATGCCCGAGCCCCACACAAACGACACGAAGCAAGCCGTTTTTGTAACACGCTTCCAGTATAAAGAGTAGAGGAACGGAGCCAAAAAGCTTCCGGCAAGAGCGCCCCACGAAAGCCCCATAAGCTGTGCTATAAATGTATTATTGTGCTTATACTGAACTATCGCAATCACAGCGGAAATAATAATAAACACTGCCACAAAAAATCTTATTATAATCAGATCTTTTTTCTCCGTCTGTTTTTTCTTGATTATAACGGGATCAATAAAGTCAAGTGTCAGAGTTGAGGACGAAGTCAGAACCAGAGACGAGAGTGTCGACATTGATGCCGCAAGAACAAGAATAAGCGTAATTCCCATGAGCCACGGGCTGAGAGTAGAAAGCATTTCGGGGATAATCGCGTCATAGCCTTCGGTCGCTACGTCAACATTAAAGAGTCTTCCGAAGCCGCCGAGGAAGTAGCAGCCGCCTGCGACAACAACGGCAAACAGAGTTGAGATTACAGTACCCTTATGAATATCTTTTTCACTCTTGATGGAATAGAACTTCTGCACCATCTGCGGAAGTCCCCATGTGCCGAGAGAAGTAAGAATAACAACACTCAGAAGTCCTGCGGGATCGGGTCCGAAAAATGAAGCGAACACACCGGGAATATCGGAAGTCGAGCTGTCGGTTACATTCGCCAGTGCCGCAAGAGAACCGGTAAAACCGCCGTTAATCTTAAGCACGGACGCAATAATCAGCACAATTCCGATAAGCATTATAATACCCTGAATAAAATCATTGACAGCCGCCGCCATATAGCCGCCGACAATGACATAAACGGCTGTAAGTGCCGCCATTACGACTATAAGCACGGTGTAATCGACATTAAACGCCATCGAGAAAAGTCGTGAAAGTCCATTATAGAGAGACGCCGTATAAGGAACAAGGAACACGAAAATTATCAGTGATGACAAGAGCTTGAGTCCCTTTGAATTAAAGCGGCGTTCGAAAAACTGCGGCATGGTGGAAGAATCAAGGTGCTGTGACATTATTCTTGTGCGGCGGCCGAGCACTACCCACGCAAGAAGCGAGCCTAAAAATGCGTTGCCGAGACCGATCCATGTGGATGCCACGCCGAATTTCCAGCCGAACTGACCGGCATATCCGACAAATATAACAGCCGAAAAGTATGATGTTCCGTAAGCGAAAGCGGTAAGCCACGGGCCCACTCCTCTGCCGCCGAGGACAAAGCCGTTGACATCGGTGGAGTGACGGCGACAGTAAACACCCACACCGACAGTGACAGCGGCGAAAACGATAAGCATTGCAAGTTTGACTAACATAACTAACCCTCCGTTAGATGATTTCGGTAAAAAAATAACGGCCCCGATTTGTAACAATACATACAAAACGAAGCCGTCGTATTACCGATTTAAGATGATTCTCAATCGAAAACAGACAGCGAATATTTATAATAATAGTAATTTGATGATGTTATAAACATTTTGCCGTCTCCTTTCGTGTGATGGGCATATGATACTACATAAATCACGGTTTGTCAACACTTTATCGATTAAAAGTGCTAAAATTTTTGAATTATGAATCAAAAAACGCAAACCCCGAGAAAAACCAAGTTCGGGATTTGCGTATTTTAAGATATTTGCGAATAATTTACGCTGTAATTATATTTCCTCGCAGCAGTCGAATACGGAAGCGGGAAGGTTGTTTTTGTCAGTGGAAACAGTAAAGGTAAATGTGGTCTCGGTAAGCTTTGAAAGCTTTGCTATCTTCTCGAGGAAGTCTGCAAGCTGTGCGAAATCCCTGCCGCCGATTTTGAGTGTGGCGTCAACAAGAATGTCGGTAACATCGTGGTCGCCTGCGCAAAGGCCGCTGAGGAAACCGTAGAAAGCGTCATAGCCCTCAATGCCGTAGTTGCTTGCGGCAAGAAGTCTTACCTGATACTTTACCTGATATCTGAGAAGATCATCCTTCTCGACACAGATAACATGACCCTTAGACTCTGCAAGTGCGTTGTTTACGCAGTCGATAAGTCTTTTTGTTTTGCCTGAGCCTTTTTCTCCGATTAAAAGTTTAACCATTTTAATCATCCTTTCGTTTTTCGTATATTTTTTGGGGTTGGATTTATTCTGTACGGTCTGCGAGTGCCTTTGCAAGCTCCTCGTAACCGGGTTTGCCTAAGAGTGCGAACATATTCTTTTTGTAGCTTTCAACACCGGGCTGATCGAAGGGGTTAACTCCGAGCATATAACCCGAAATCGCGCAAGCCTTTTCAAAGAAGTATATAAGCTGACCTAAGTTATATTCATCCATCTTCTCGGCTTCGATAACGATATTGGGAACTCCGCCGTCATTATGTGCAAGCACCGTACCCTGATAGGCCTTTGAATTGATGTATGACATTGTTTTGCCGGCGACGAAATTAAGTCCGTCCGCGTTTTCGGCATCCTCTTCTATTGTGAGATCCGTTTTGGGAGACGCGAATTTAACAACCGTTTCAAACAGTATTCTTCTGCCCTCCTGTACATACTGACCGAGTGAATGAAGGTCCGTTGAATAGATAGCGGAAGCCGGGAAAATACCCATATTCTGCTTGCCCTCACTCTCGCCGAACAGCTGCTTGAACCATTCGTTCATAAGAGTGTAGTCGGGTTCATATGCGACTGACATTTCAACACATTTGCCCTTGCGATACAGAATATTTCTGATTGCGGCATATTTATAGCAGTCGTTTGCGAAAACATCGTTTACGGAATACTTTTCCATCGCATCCGCAGCACCCTTCATAAGAGTGTCGATATCGACACCGGCACACGCAATGGGAAGCAGACCGACAGCGGTAAGAACGGAATATCTGCCGCCGACATCATCGGGAACGACAAACTCCTCGTAGCCCTCACGATCGGAGAGAGACTTGAGTGTACCCTTTTTCTTGTCGGTTGTTACATAGATACGCTTTGCGGCTTCATCCTTGCCGTATTTTTCTTCGAGAAGCTTTTTGAATACACGGAACGCAATTGCGGGTTCGGTTGTTGTGCCGGACTTTGAAATAACATTGACCGAGAAATCACGGTTTTTGCAATATGCGATAACCTCGTTTATCTCCGTGGGAGAAAGACTGTTGCCGAGGAAGAAAATTTTGGGTGTGTCTTCGGCGACAATATTGTAGTTTTTGGATTTTACGAACTCAATTGCGGCTCTTGCACCGAGATAAGATCCGCCGATACCTATAACAACAAGCACCTTTGAATCGGACATAATCTTGGCTGCGGCCTTTTTGATGCGTGCAAACTCTTCTTTGTCATAGTCAACAGGAAGAGTAAGCCAGCCGTGATAATCATTGCCGGCGGCATTCGCCTTGTTTTCGTAAAGAAGACCGTGTGCGGCTGACACCTGATGTGACACGGCTCTGAGTTCATCTTCACTGACGAAACCGTCAAGGTAACGGCAGTTTAACTTAAGAGACATAGCTTTAGGGACCTCCAATAGTAACATTAACAATATTCTACAACATATTTTATAAAATTTCAATAACTAACTTGTTAAATTTGAACGGAGATTATCGCAATAATAACAAAATACGATATGGCGGCGGGTTATAATGATAAATTCCCGATTAAAAATTCGGCGTAAGAGCAAAACCGTAATTGTACTTGAATAAAAATGAAGTTTGGGTTATACTGTAAAAAGTTTTTTATTTTGTGAGGTTTAATATGAAAATAGCCTTTTATACACTCGGCTGCAAGGTCAATCAATATGAAACACAGGAGACTGCCGAGCTTTTAAGAAGTGCCGGACACACCGTGATTTCAGACAATGAAGAAGCGGATGTCTATATAGTAAATTCCTGCACCGTTACGGCGGAGAGCAGCAGAAAATCCCGTCAGGCACTGCGCCGACTGAGAAAAGAGCATCCGAATGCCATAATAGCGCTTACAGGGTGCTATGCCCAGGCGTTCGCATCAGAAGCGGCTGACAAAAGCGATGCGGATATAATAGTCGGCAACAAGACAAATTCGGAATTGCCCCGTCTTATCGAGGAATTTTCTCACTCGCACAAAAGGCTTGTAAATGTTTTGCCGCACCTTAAAGACGACAAATTCAGCGGCAGACCCATTCATGAATTCGAGAGTCACACAAGGGCTTTCATAAAAATACAGGACGGCTGCAACCGCTATTGCACGTACTGCATAATTCCGACTTCAAAGGGCTTTTCACGTTCAAAACCGCTTGACGAAGTAAAGAGCGAGATAGAAAATCTTGCGAAATGCGGCTACAAGGAGCTTGTTTTTGTCGGCATAAATCTTTCATCATACGGTATGGACATAGGGCTTAACATTTGTGACGCACTGGAAGAAGCGGAGAAAACCGAGGGCATTGAACGCATTCGTCTCGGTTCTCTTGAGCCCGATCATATCACCGATGAAGTAATTGACCGACTTACGAAAATGAAAAAATTCTGTCCGCAGTTTCATCTGTCGCTTCAGAGCGGATGTGACAGAGTGTTAAAGCGTATGAACAGGCACTATACGGCGGCGGAATATACCGAGCTTTGCGACAAGCTCAAAAAAGCATTCCCCGACGTATCACTCACAACCGATATTATAGCCGGCTTTCCCGGGGAAACAGAAGAAATGTTCCTCGAAACGGTTGAATACGCAAAGAAAACAGGCTTTATGAAGGTGCATGTATTCCCCTATTCACAACGAGAGGGCACACCTGCCGCCACATACCCCGACCAGGTGCCGACAGAAGAGAAAAACCGCAGATGCAGACTTTTGCAGACCGAATGCGACAAGAAAAGAAAAGAATATCTTTCGGAATATGTCGGCAAAACAATGCCGGTATTATTTGAAACTCCGAAAAACGGAGTACAGCACGGCTACACCGAAAATTATATTCCCGTAAAAGTGCCGAGCCTCGCCCCGCTTACCGGCATGATAAAAAATGTGCTTATCACAGCATCGGATACCGACAGTGTAAC
>CAVFPQ010000133.1:0-6078 GCA_963624415.1 Acutalibacteraceae bacterium
AAGAATTAACAATCTAAAAAAAGCAGAGGACGGTTGGTTGTCCCCTGCTTAATTTTTATGACATATGAATTGTTTGCTGCTTCTTGCGTCTGTTAATTACCACTTAAGCTTCCATACTTCCGTAATTTTAGCCGTGCATTCAAACTCCGCATTTATGCCGAGTGCTTTGCCTGCGCCGCTGAGTTCAACGGGAATAGTGTATGTGCATTCACTTACATAGCCGTCGGAATTAACGGTCATAACGATTGTTGAACCTGTGTATACGGTATCAAGTCTGCTTATTGTAACCATCGACAGATCAACACTTGCGACATCAAGATATCCGCCCGATGCGGCGTTATGCTTGGGAATTTCGTTAAGCCCGGAGGATTCCTTAACGATTGTAAGGGTAATTGATGTACCTGCGGAGGTTTTCTTTGCCGTTGCGGCTGAAAGTCCGTCGATTGTAAGAGCAAAATTCTGACGCTTGGGCAGAAGAATGGGAACTGTCTCCCCTTCGGAGGTTGTGGTCTTTCCGTTTGTGAAAGTAAGAGTTTCGTTTGTGGGCTTTGTTGCACTTGCCGCAATCTTGTTAGCCAGTGATTTAATCGCAGAGCCGCCGGGAAGCTTTGTAAGATTTACGTCATATGCTTCGGTATGATCAACAACAAGCTTTCCGGTGTATGCCTTGGATTTGTTTACAGCGGTTGTAACATAAGAGAGAATTTCGGCTTTTGACCACTGTGAAGGATCTTTTTCCTGAGCCTGTGTGGGTGCCTGGGTAACAGTATTTGAGTTATTCGCCTGTGTAACATTCTGCTGAGGCTGTGTTACCGTCTGAGTTGACGCTGTTGTGATTTCGGCAGCTGTTGAGCTTTCCTGTTCGCCGGCACTCACAGCATCACCGCCGGCATTTTCGGAAGTATAGGGCACAGTGTAATAATAATACTGAATGCTCGTCTCGTCCTGCTCGGCAACCGACGACTCGGAAGTTGTAACAAGCAGTATGTTATCTGTGTATTTAAGACAGCCGTTCATTCCGACAACCGTCAGAACACAGAGTAATATAGCCAACGCGGCTTTCAAGTTTTTCATAACCAATCCTCCAAAGTAGCTTATATATAGAATACCTTTTTAATCCATTCCCGCATATGCTTTGAACGTTCACAGTAGACGGCAAATCCAAGAAAAGCCGCAAAGCACAGAGAACATATCAGTCCGACAATGAACCATGTTGCAGAGTTCATAAAGTACGATGTAAGCACACCCGACAGCAGGGATACAAGCATGGCATCTGTCAGAACGTGAACAACATTTGCTGCCGAATTTCGTTTTTTCTGCCTTGACCACGCTATAAATATAATCGAAGCGACTGACACCAGAAGTATAATTGACGCTATTGCCATCCAAAGGTTAACTCCGCCGGCTGCCAGAACAACTATAATCAAAGAATAAACCATTCCGAAAAAAGTGTCAAGTGCCCACATGACATACGGTCGGATTTTTTTTGTAACAAACGGGAAAATAAACAAAATCCACGCCAGAACCGACGATGACAGCACATACAGCGACCACAATGATTTTCTAACAAAGAAAATATTCACAAGAAGAAGGACAATATTCGGAATAACAAGAATTACAGTAAGAATATACGCCACAAATTTCCGCTGGAGAGTTTTGGGAATTAAAACTTTATCGGAAAACGGCTTTTCTTCGTTTTGCTGATTTGATATGTTCGGATTTATGACAGGTGTCGAGCACAGAGCGCATTTTTTTGCGGACGGGTCAAGCTCAACACCGCAGTTTACACAGTAAGACAAGAAACAGATCACTCCCTGTTGCTTTCTATTTTAACATGAAGTCCCATTTTTACAAGGGATGTAAAAAATTCACGCTCAATATCGCTTTCGGCGTAGCTGTTTGAAAAGGTAATCGCGAAATTGTTGTTGCAAGTGGCAACTCCGCACCGTGCGGCATTAAGCTTGCCGGGGGCGGGCATAAAGATAAATTTATTTACATACGGCTTCATTTTGTCGGGAATATCGACATTGCCGAGATTTGTTATAAGCGATGATGTAGTCTGCTCCGCCGTAAAGAAAAACGATATCGACACACCTGCGGTTTTTATGAAAAGTGGCGCGATTCTTATAAACGGATTGCGTTCTATGCCCATATTGGCGGTTATCATCATATTATGCTCTTTGGGGTCATTCGCAAGACGAAGCTGTAATTTTACGCTGTTAAGAAGCTCCTCAAATGTGTAATCGCCTTTTTTCGGATCGATTTTTACACGCATACAAATTGTAAAGTTGCGAAGAGTCTGCGAATCAAATGTACGCCTTAAATCAACGGGAATCTGAATGCTGACTTCACGCCGTTTTTTCTCTCGCACTTCCCTGTTCTGCTTTTTGATAAGCACATCGAGCATAAGCGCGGACAGAAATTCTGTCACCGTTACATTATATTTTTTTGTAAGATTATGAAGCTCGTCGAACGGAATAATCCCGGTAATAATATTAACTGTATGGTAAGGCATTTTTGTGCCGTTTGCGTGGTAGACATATTTATCTCGGCGGTTATATTTTGCTTTTGATGTGGCATTTTTGTCAAATGAATCCTCAAGCTCCGCCGCGGTACAGCCTGCATTTATATCAAGCACTGATTTTTCTGCGGGGATATCAACACCGTATTTCAGAGCAAGATAACGTGCGACCAAAGTGGAAATAAACTGTTTTCCGCCGCAGCCGTCTGTCAGGACGTGATAGAAATCAACGGCAATTCTTGAACCGTGATAATATACCTTAAACAGAAATCTGCCGTTTTCGTTATATTTTACTCGATACAGAGGATTTTTTATATCGGGCATAACCGCCGGGGTGTTTTTATTTTCTTCGAGATAATACCAGAAAAAACCGTGACGCATACGCACATTGTAGCAGGGAAAACGGCACATTATGTCTTTTAATGCCTGTTCGAGCAAAACGGGATCAACCTTTTCGGTTAACTCATAACAGACCCGAAAACTGTTTGACCATGTTTTCGAGTTCTGCCCCGGGAATATTTTAGCCGCATTGTCAAGCGTGAACCAGAATTTTTTGCGTTCACCGCCGTTTTGTCTGTTCATGTCGTTCCTGTCACTCTGTTTTCAGTATCTAAGATATTATAACTTTATTTAAGCAGTAAATCAACTGTAATTTTGTTTATATGCAGTTTTTGCAAAATAAAAAACACCCCGACAAATAATAAATCCATCGGGATGTATAAATTTAAGTTCTGTGAAAATTATTTCATAAGGCCGTTTGCGACACACCAGTTATGGAAGGACTTGATGCTTTCCATTCTTGCGGGGGACAGATGACTGCCGCCGCGTGAACGTGATGACATTCCCTTTACGCCCTGAAGATTTACAAGATATTTTGCGGAAGAGTTAAAGCCCGAGTCAATAGCGCAGTCAAGGAGTGTGATTTCATTGAAACGCTGTTCGGCAAGTGCCATATCGCCGCTTGTGAATGCCTCGAAAAATCTTTGGAAGAATGCGCCGCCGCATGAAGTCGGAGTTGCCATAACACCGCGCGCACCGAGCTTGAACGCTTCGAAAAGATAGGGCATGTTGGCCTGAATTACGCACGAATCGCCCTTGTTGTCTATCTTGTCTTTTATGCCTTCATATGTGCAGGTTGTGTCCTTTATACCGAGAACACCGCATTCCTTTACGAGTCTGCCGTAGCATTCACCTGAGATATGGCAATTACTAAAGCCCGGAAATTCATACATAAATATGGGCAAATCGGTGTACTGTTTAAGCTCCCCTATATATGTTACAAGTCTTTCGGTGTCATTGCCGTAGCCCTTTGTGGTGAAAACAATGCCGTCAACGCCCGTGTCGGACATACGCTTTACTTCTTCAACCTGTGCAAACCATGAGGGTTCCATGTTGGCAGTGGCGACAACAGTCAGATTGCCTTTGTGCTTTGCCGTAAGAGTGGCAAGCTTAATTCTTTCTTCGAGAGTAAGCAAAGCCATTTCGGAACTGCCGCATACCGCAAAAAGATGGCCGACACCCTGAGATACCTGCCAGTCGCAGTACTCTTCATATGTCTTGTAGTCTACGCTCATATCCTCGTTGTAGGGAGTGAGCATAAGAGAAAAAATTCCGGTGTAATCTGTGCTGAGTTTATTCATTGTGATTTTTTAATCGGTGGGTTATCAGAGAATGGTAACTACGCCGTCCTCCTCAATTTTAATTTTATCACCGGTTTTAACGGCTTCAAGAAATTCCTCGCCCAATGAATCGACTGTGGGCATGGGACTGTCTGTCCATACATCCGACAGAATTGCACCTGCCGCCGCAAGGGAGTCAATCGGGTGCGCAAAGCAAAGGCAAGCGGGGTTTCTGCCCATAGCGGTAGCGCAGTAAAGCACCATGCCGCCGGTGGTAGAACCGATGGTCTGCGGAAGGCAAAGAGCCTTGCCTGCCATTGGCTTATTATAGATATCTGTATTGTTCTGATCGCCGCATTTTGCTTCCTTATCGCCGAACATGAGGCTGTGCTGGAAGCTTGCAAGCGTATTAAAACCGCCGTGTGTTACAAGAGCCTCGGCTTCGCAAGTGCCGGGAACAACTACTCTTCCTTTAAAAGTTTTCATCAGTTCGCAGCTCCCTTCGTGATATAGTTAAGAATTTCAGCGCTTGTATAATAGCGAGATGAAGTATATGTTCTGAGCTTATTTGAGTTTGTTATAACAGGTTTTTTGCCGCACAGAGGATTGTTCATATACATAAGCGGGCAAATGTAGCTGAGGATAACACCCGTTGCTTTAAGGCGTGCCGCATAGGGAGTCTTGTTGAATTTCTCGACAACTGCGGGAGCGGTAGTGAATACCGTGGGAATCTGAACCTTGCTGTTTCCTGCGGCTTTAAGTCCCTTCTCGACATTCTCGGTCCATTCAATAAGCTGAGAATATGTAAGATGCGGACAGCCTACAAAGCAGAGCTTCGGCTTGGCGTTTACATCCTTCCAGATAACGGGATAGTTTCTCTTTATTCTCTCAAGCTCGGCATCGTCTATAACATAGGTCTTTGCACCGTCCGCAATGAGCTTTTCGCCCATTTCAACAGCCTCGGGAGTAAGTCCGTCAATGTGATAAAGTCCGACAGCACCGTTTGAAGCGGTAGCCGCGCCGAAGTCTTTAAGATACGCCTTTGCGTCGTCATTCAGGTCATTTCCGAGCCACTTGTCAAGTCCCTTTACATAAGGCACATCTTCCATGACCTTCATGCCGATAGCGGAACCCAGAACTTGTGCTTCGGGCTTTTTCTTGGTGTTCACTTCGATAATCCATGTGGCTTTTCTGCCTTCATCGGTAAGAAGTCCGAAATAAGGAACATAGCCTACGATTGAGCCGAAAAGCTCGATAATACCGGAGTTGCGGTTGCATCTCGCACCGAGAACGGAGTTTGCGTAAACAACGGCACTGGACTCCGCCCATGAGAGAATTTCTCCTTTATTGGGAGTGTTGCCGACTTCGTCAAGATAGCATGCGCAGGTATAAGCTTTATCGCTTACGATACCGAGCTTTTTAAGCTGAATATCATAGCTGTCCTGCGAATTGTACATAAACTTTTTGAAAACAAGCTTTTCGATAAGATTTGCGGGAACATTGGGATCGAGGGGCTTGGGGTCAACCGAAAACTTCTGACCGGACAGGCAGTTTTCAGCAATAAGCTTGTCCATAAGCTCATAGACGGGCTTCATAACTCCGAGACCGAAGCTTGTTACAAGGTGGCCCATTTTGCTTGTAACGGGAACCATTTTTGTAGCACCGAAAGTCTCGCCGTACATGACGAGAGTTTTCATGACCTTTGCCATTGTGGCGCCCTTGCTGCCGTCAAGAATTGCCTTCTGTTCAGCGGTGAGCTCCATTTTATACTCAGGCATCAATATTCATCCTTTCATATATGTTAGTTTTATATATGCCTGTTATAATTATAACAAAGTTGAGATTTATTGCAACATAATTTTTTGGAATTTTCGACAAAAATAAAAACGGATATACCGAAAAAGCAAAGTTAATCGATATATCCGCTGTTTTAATTAT
>CAVFPQ010000134.1:0-6075 GCA_963624415.1 Acutalibacteraceae bacterium
TTTGCAACCTTTTTTGTTGCGAGGCTTTTTTTAATGTAGAATGCATAATGCATAATGCATAATTTCGGAAGTCCTGCGGACTTGGATTTATAAGCTTCGCAGAACAATTAGCAATTAGCAGTTAGCAATGAGTGGTCAGTATTCAGTATTTGCATGCCTTTCCGTTATATGCCGCAGGTATATCACCGCACGGGTGCGATATCATTTCGCAGATATATCATCCGTTGTGCAGGAACGGATATCATTGAAAAAAACAAGTCCTGAGACTTTTTTTTCGCGTGCCGCCCGTCGGGGCACCCGGCTGTCCGGTCGGTTAATTTTACGAAAAAGGCAGGCTTTTGGCCGGACAGCCGGGTACCGCCTCCGGGCGGGGCCCCTCCCTCGCTTTCATTTGTTAAGCCGCTTCGGGGCGCGGCTGAACAAATTCAGCTCACTCGGGGCCCGTAAGCCTCCTCCTCGCTTCGCTCGTCGTCGGCTTTGCCTCGCTTACGCTCGGCCCACGCTCGCTTCGCTCGCGTCCCGGCTCGTCGCTGTCGCTCCTCGCCCCTCTTCAAAAAAAACTCGGCGAACATTACACCGTCCGCCGAGAATTATCTTAAAAATATTTATTATTCCTTATCAAGGAAATGATGCATAAGCTTTACACCCGAGGGGAAGTACACACCCGTGTCCTTTGCGGAATTTTCGTTTACACTGTCAACACCCTTGACTTCTCCGTTTTTGTGATAAATCATAAACGGAACCGCATCACGCGCGTGTGTCTTTGTGACAATGGGTGTCGGGTGGTCGGGCAGAATCATAATTTTGTAGTCGCCGTGCTTTTCAAGCTCTTCAATGACAATCGGCAGAACCTTTTCGTCAATAAGCTCAATGGCTCTTACCTTGTTTTCTGGCTCGCCTCTGTGACCGCACTCGTCGGGTGCTTCAAAGTGGAGATATACAAAATCCGAACCGTTTTTAAGTGCATCTGCCGCAGTGCGTGCCTTGCCCTCAAAATTCGTGTCTATATAGCCCGTAGCCCCGGGAACATCCGGAACATCCATACCGGCGCAAATACCGATACCCTTAAGCAGGTCAACGGCGGAAATCATCGTGCCGTGCAGACCGTATGTGTTATAGAATGTGTCAAGCTGCGGCTTTGTGCCCTCGCCCCACAGCCAGATGGAGTTTGCCGGACGAAGACCTTTTTTGACACGCTCAATGTTAAGCGGATGCTTTGACAGAAGGTCATAGCTCTCCTTCATCATCTTGATGAGGGGCTTTGCGTTTTCGGCGGTCGAGAGATAAGGCCCTACAACTTTATCCGAAATATCGTGAGGCGGTGTCATTGTGCCGAGGTCTGTTGTGCCGTTATGCCACAGAAGGCAATGACGGTACGCAACACCGGGATAGTAAGAGAAAACATCGTTTCCGAAATGCTCCTGAACCGCTTTTATAAGAACTGCCGCATCCTCGGTTGAAATGTCACCTGCGGAGTAGTCTATCATTGTCTTGTCTTCGTAATTCGGCTCGTCCGAGAGAGTCACGATATTGCAGCGAAGAGTTACATCCGTGTCGTTCAGCTTTACGCCGATGCTAACGGCTTCAAGAGGGGAGCGGCCGGTGTAGCTTATTGTGGGGTCAAAGCCAAGAACGCTGAGATTTGCGACATCACTGCCGGGCTTAAGCGAATCGTCAACCGTTTTTACAAGTCCAACTTCGCCCTTTTTGCCCATGCCGTCAAATATGGGCTTGTTTGCGACTTCCATCGGCGTTTTGCCGCCGAGTGCCGGCACGGGATAGTCCGCCATGCCGTCATAGAGAATTACTGCGTATTTCATATTGGTACTCCTTATATGGAAAATGTGTACTTGTTGAGGAATATTTTACAGTCCTCTCATTTCTTTGAGCTTTCTGTAATCGATAAGCTCGATTTTCTGCTCTTTTATAAATTCAAGCGTTTTCGGATCGCTGAAAAGCTTGTATTCCCACACCCTGCGCTGCCACGAGCCTGTAATGGACTTAAGCTCATCGCTTTCAACCGCCGGGTGAATGTATGTCTCTGTTATTCCGTCCGGGAAATTGCGGTACTTTTCGAATATATACTCTCTGTAATTTTCGTAGCTGTCCTTCTGCGGGCCGTTCCAGTCGCCCGGCATAAGATAGTCGAGCACTGCGACACCTGCCGCATCCGCTCCGGCTTTTATTTTGCCGAGCATTTCGTTTACGGCTTCTTTCGGAATATGAATACCGAGCATGGTGTTCGAAAACTGCTCATCCGTGAATTTTGTGGGTATTCTGAACGGCTTGCCTCCGTGCAATGCGCACTGCTTTATTGTCATTTCAAGAAGCTCAAAACGCCCTGTCTCTATGCCGTAAAGACTGCCCATGTGATTGTCAAAATGCGACGGATTAAAGCCGAAAGCCGCAAGCTTGTCATACTGCGCGCATATTTCTCTTTCAACTTCGTTTATGTCGGCGTGCTTTTCGAATTCGTCCGACTCATGCCACATAAAGCCCTCTTCATCGATAAGCGAACCGCACTCCGTCTTTGACACCGGTGCCCAGCGGTAATTGTACCATTCACTTGTTGTGGTAAGATGAAGCCCTATCGCGTATTCGGGGTGACTTACGGCAAAGCGTGCCGCTTCAATGCTCCACGCACACGGCGCCATTATTGTTGCCGATGTAATTCCGCCTTTTCTGAACAGATCTTCAACCGCTGTATTCGCGCTGTGACACATTCCGTAATCATCGGCGTTTATTATAAGATAACGAGCCATTTTTCTTCTCCTTTTCTGTTCTTGCGAAGCCGAAACTAATCTTTTATAACATAGTCGATAACTTTTTTCAGTTCTTCGAGCCCGAGCTCCGCTTCCATATATATTCCGTTTTCCCTGTATTCTTCTTCAAAAAGACGTCCTTTGTTTCGTACAAGAGCCGACATCGAGCCGTCTGTGTACGGAATTAAAAGCCGCACTCTTTTTGTTCTCTCGGGCAGGGCGGTGCATATGCATTCCGTCAGTGCCTGAAGTCCGAACCCTGTTTTTGCCGAAATGCGAACCGTGTTTTTTTCGGGGAATGACAAAAAGTTGTTGTTGACATCGCACTTGTTGTATACCGTTAAAATCGGCTTTTCTTCTGTGCAAAGCTCTTTAAGCACATCAAGAGTAATCTGCAGCTTGTCTTCACATTCGGGGTCGGAGGCATCACACAGAACTATAAGCAGGTCGGCATCCGTTGCCTCCTCAAGTGTTGACTTGAAAGCGTCCACCAGAAAATGCGGAAGCCGGGATATAAATCCGACTGTGTCAACCAGCATAATCTCCCGTCCGTCGGGGAGCTTTAACGCGCGTGACGTGGGGTCAAGCGTGGCAAAAAGCTTGTTTTCGGCTAAAACATCGGAATTTGTAAGAGCGTTAAGCAGTGTGGATTTGCCGACATTTGTATATCCCACAAGAGCGGCGGTTGTGATGCCGTCTTTTTTGCGTCTGTCACGGCGGCGTTTGCGGCGTATTTCAAGGGATGACAGCTCTTCTTCAAGTGTATGTATACGCCGTCTTACATGGCGTTTGTCTGTTTCAAGCTTTGTTTCGCCCGGTCCTCTTGTGCCGATACCGCCGCCGAGCCTTGACATGGAAGCTCCCTTGCCCGAAAGACGGGGCAGTGAATATTTAAGCTGAGCCAGCTCCACCTGAAGCTTGCCCTCGTTTGTGCGGGCGTTAAGCGCGAAAATATCGAGTATAAGAGTTGTTCTGTCGACAACATCCGTTTTTAATACATCCGTCAGAACTCTGTGCTGTGTCGGTGTCAGCTCACAGTCGCACACCGTTAAATCTATGTCGGTGTTGTCTGCGAAAAGAGCCGCTTCGGCGAGCTTTCCCGAGCCTATGTAGCTTACGGGGTTAACGGTCGGGAGTGTCTGAATAATCACACCCTCTGTCTCTCCGCCTGCTGTTTTTATAAGTTCCTTAAGCTCGTCAACACTTCGTTCAACGTCATATTCACCCGTGTCGACGGACAAAATAAGCACTCTCTGACTTTTTCTGTCGTTATAAAAATATTCCATGGCAAAATTATATCACAAGGCTTTTTTACAATCAATGTTTTTTCTTGACTTTACGGGCGATATTTGATAAAATTCAATTCAGTCTATATATCGGAAAGCGGAGGTCTTGCTTTTATGAATAATACCGAAAAATCAATGGACAAGCTTGTTGCTCTTTGCAAGGGCAGAGGCTTTGTTTACGCCGGCAGTGAAATCTACGGCGGTCTTGCCAACACATGGGACTACGGCCCTCTCGGTGTTGAGCTTAAAACGAACATCAAAAACGCGTGGAGACAGAAATTTATCAGAGAAAATCCCTACAACGTAGGCCTTGACTCCGCTATTCTCATGAACCCCCAGACTTGGGTTGCTTCCGGTCATCTCGGCGGCTTCTCCGATCCTCTCATGGATTGCCGTGAGTGCAAAACACGCCACCGTGCCGACAATCTTATCGAGGACTTTGACGGCACAAACGTTGCAGGCTGGTCAAATGATGCCATGATGCAATATATCCGTGAGCATAACATTCCCTGCCCCAACTGCGGCAAGCATAACTTTACCGACATCCGTCAGTTTAACCTTATGTTCAAGACATTCCAGGGCGTTACAGAGGATGCAAAGAACGAAATTTATCTTCGCCCCGAAACGGCACAGGGCATTTTCGTAAACTTCGCAAATATTCAGCGTACCACACGCAAAAAGATACCCTTCGGCGTTGCGCAGGTCGGCAAGTCATTCAGAAACGAGATAACTCCCGGCAACTTTATTTTCCGTGTCCGTGAGTTTGAGCAGATGGAGCTTGAGTTCTTCTGCAAGCCCGGCACAGACCTTGAGTGGTTCGATTACTGGAGAAGCTTCTGCCGTGACTGGCTCTATTCTCTCGGCATAAAGAAAGAAAATCTCCGTCTGAGAGATCACGACAAAGAGGAGCTTTGCTTCTATTCAAAGGCGACAACAGACTTTGAGTATCTGTTCCCGTTCGGCTGGGGCGAGCTCTGGGGCGTTGCCGACAGAACCGACTATGACCTGACACAGCACATAAAGACATCGGGCAAGAGCCTTGATTACTTTGATCCGCAGACAAACGAGAGATACATTCCGTATGTTATCGAGCCGTCACTCGGCGTTGAAAGACTTTTCCTTGCCGTTATGACCGACGCATACGACGAAGAGGTTGTTGATGCCGAGAAAAACGACACACGTGTTGTTCTGCATCTTCATCCCGTTCTCGCTCCCTTCAAGTGCGCTGTTCTGCCGCTCTCCAAAAAGCTCGGCGACAAGGCACAGGAGATTTATGCGGAGCTTTCAAAGCACTTCATGGTCGACTATGACGATGCGGGTTCAATCGGCAAGCGTTACCGCCGTCAGGACGAAATCGGCACACCGTTTTGTGTTACCGTTGACTTTGAAACAGTCGGCGACGAAAACACACCTGCGGACAACTGCGTAACCATTCGTGACCGTGACACCATGGAGCAGGTTCGCATCCCCGTAAGCGAGCTTGTAAACTACATTACGGACAAAATGAGCTTCTGAGTTATATTGGGTTGTATAAAGTAAAAATAAAATAATACAGATATCCCCGAATTTTGCTTTTTTTGCAGAACTCGGGGGTGTTTTTTTGTTTGGCAGTGAAAAATTGCAAGCAGGAAAATATAAACAAACTATATATTTATTGTATAAAAAATTTGGTCTGCTATACTACGCGTAGCGGACTTGTACTTGCTTGTCAAGTACAAGTAATTGCATTCTATAGACAATGAATATACATCAGATGGCAAAGCCACCTGTATGTGGTGGCTGCGGTCGCCCGGCTTTGAATATCAGCATTACGCATCATATGTCTACTGCACCGGTGCTATCGACACCCAAGGAATCAGCGTTGATTTTTCGTTAAACTGTGTTCGCCCTGCTATGTGGGTCAATATTGATTTCTGAACATAAGCGGAGAAATAAAAAAAACATGAAAACCGGGAAAATTTAAATTTAGTCTGTAACAGATTGGGCGAAAGCCTGAAAATAGGGCTATGATAAAGCCACGCACTGAC
>CAVFPQ010000135.1:0-355 GCA_963624415.1 Acutalibacteraceae bacterium
CGCCTTCGCAAACAGAGGCGAAACAGAAATGCTTGTCTGGATTCTGAGAAAATAAGAAAATAAAAAAATAAAAAATACTCCCCACTGCCGAAATTGTGGCTATGAGGAGATTTTTTTAATATTCCCTGAATTTATATCTGTGCTGAAGAGCAAGTTCGACCATATCCATGTCTTCAACGCCGAATTCTTTTTTGTTCATATTGACCGATTCGAGAAATTTCTTATTACTCTTAAAAGATGCTGCAAGCACTTTCTTGTCTTTATCATCGAGAGAAATTTTATAAAGCAAATTTGACATACCTATAACCATGTCTTTATGCTCATGGAAGTATTTGCGGTTCGTTTCATTTTCAAG
>CAVFPQ010000135.1:365-6062 GCA_963624415.1 Acutalibacteraceae bacterium
GTTTTGAAATGCAAAGCAGTTTCGTAGCCAAGAAAAATTTTTCATATCGAAGCCTGAAAATGCGGCAAGGGAAGTCGCCTTGCGAGGCTTTCGGGCAAAGAGATTGGAGATTTTTCGGCGAGAAACCAATACTTCGTTGTCAGCACGTGGCTTTAGCGTGTCGTTCTTTTTAAATATTAGTCTTTGTGTATTTTACTTAATCCAAGCCTTTTTGGGGTCGTCGAGTTTAACGGCGGCACGAAGGATAATATATTGTTTATTCTGCGGAGAAGTCGACAATGGAGATATTGAGATCAACATTTCCGGAGATGCCGTTCACCGTGCCGGTTTTTGTGTACTGCCACATTTTGTAGTCATAATAAAATGACGGGGTGTCGTAGTATTCGGCAAGCCAGAAATTCAAATCGGAGACCAGTGAGAGGTCGTAGTTAAAGTATCCGACTTCACAGTTAAAATAAATTATCGGTTTATATCCCGCATTCTTAATAACTTCGCAGAACTTTACGGCACAGGCGGTAATTGCGGAACTGCTCATGCCGTTTGTGCGAGCTTCATCATTATCGACAAATTCCCAGTCATAGGCAATGGGATAATCTATCTGTTTGTCTTTTATAATTTCAATAAGAAATTCGGCTTCTTCAGCGGCTTCTTCTTCGGTTGTCGCCTGTGAAAAAAAGTAAACGCCCACTTTAAGCCCGGCGGCCTTTGCGCCTTCGTAGTTCTTGTCGAAATTGTCATCCTGTGCCATTATACCCTTTGAGCCGTAGCCCCTGAGTCCCGCACGAAGCATAACAAAATCTATACCGTCGTTTTTAACAGCAGTCCAGTCTATATCACCCTGAAAAACGGAGACATCAATTCCGGTGTAGGTCGTGACGGATGCATCATTATATGTAACCCTGCCGTTTTCGTCACGAACAAAGCTGTCGGGGTCGAGCGTGCTTTTTTCGACATCGGAATGTGACGGAATTGTTCTGCCGCTGACATCGGTTATCATTTCTTTTGTGGTTTCGGTTGCTTCTGTTTCGAACACGCCCATTCTGTCACATACCAAAAAAGTCCCGACAAAAACAACGGCAAACACAGCGACACAGATTATTACAAGTTTTATATATTTTTTCATTCTTTGTTTGTTTTAAGCTCATCAAGGTCATAAGGTGTGGTCTGATAAACAAAGTAGTTAAGCCAGTTGCAATACAGAAGATTTGCGTGCGCACGCCAACGGACAATCGGCTCTTTTGAAGGGTCGTCATTCGGAAAATAATTTTTAGGGATAGCGGTATCAAGCCCCTTGTCTCTGTCTCTTAAATACTCATCACGAAGCGTTGTTGGGTCATATTCGGAATGCCCCATAATAAACACCTGTCTGCCTCTGTCAGTCATAACCGCATATACACCGGCTTCATCTGAAGACGCGAGAATTTTAAGCTCCGGTACTTTTTCAATGTCCTCACGCCTGCAATAAGTATAACGAGAATGCGGAACATAAAACGTGTCATCGAACCCACGGAAAAGTATGGCGTGCTTATGGTCGATTCTGTGTTCAAACACGCCGAACACCTTTTTGTCAAGCTTATATTTCGGGATGCCGTAATGATAATAAAGCCCCGCCTGAGCCGCCCAGCAGATATGAAATACAGAGTGAACATGAGTCTTGCTCCACTCCATAATTTCGCAAAGCTCCGCCCAATAGTCAACCTCCTCGTATTCGAGATTTTCAACGGGCGCACCGGTTATAACCATACCGTCATAATATCTGTCTTTTATGTCATCAAAGGTCTTATAGAACATAAACAGATGCTCTTCTGAAATATGTGACGGCTTGTGCGTTGCGGTTCTTATAAATTCAAGCTCAATCTGAAGGGGTGTGTTACCCATAATACGGGAGAGCTGTGTTTCCGTTACAATCTTTTTGGGCATAAGATTGAGAATAAGAATTTTAAGAGGACGAATGTCCTGCGTTATGGCTCGGGTTTCGGTCATAACGAAAATATTTTCATCGTTGAGCACCTTTACGGCAGGCAGCTCATTTGGTATTTTAATGGGCATTCGTCTTTTCCTCTCTTATATGGTTTTATATGCTTGCGAGTGCGTTTGAAATATCCTCAATAAGGTCATCGGCGTTTTCGATGCCGCAGGACATACGGACAAGATCGGGAGCTACACCGCATGCGTTAAGTTCATCGTCTGACAGCTGACGGTGCGTGGAGCTTGCCGGATGCAGACAGCATGAACGAGCATCGGCAACATGGGTTTCTATTGCGATAATCTTTAACTCATGCATAAACTTTTCAGCCGCTTTTCTGCCGCCTTTTACACCGAAGCTGACAACTCCGCAAGTGCCGTTCGGCATATACTTTTCGGCGAGTGCGTGATATTGATCACTCTCAAGTCCCGGGAAACGAACCCAAGAAATTTTGTCGCTTGCTTCAAGGAATTTTGCGACCTTGAGTGCGTTTTCGCTGTGGCGAGCAATTCTGAGATGCAGGCTCTCAAGCCCTAAATTAAGAAGATATGCGCTGTTGGGCGAAGGAGTCGAACCGAGGTCACGCATAAGCTGAGCACAGCACTTTGTTATATAAGCGCCGCCTTGTCCGAACTTTTCGGCATATGTGATGCCGTGATAGCTGTCATCGGGTGTGCAAAGTCCCGGGTATTTGTCGGCATGTGCCATCCAGTCGAAATTGCCGGAGTCAACGATAACGCCGCCGACTGTCGAGCCGTGACCGTCCATATATTTTGTTGTTGCGTGAGTAACTATATCCGCACCCCACTCAAAAGGATGACAATGAACGGGTGTGGGGAACGTATTGTCAACGATAAGCGGAACACCGTGAGCGTGTGCAACTTTGGCGAATTTTTCGATATCGAGAACTTTAAGAGTGGGATTTGCGACAGTCTCACCGAAAATAAGCTTTGTGTTGTCACGGAATGCATCATTGAGCTCTTCTTCGCTTGCGTCGGGATCAACGAATGTTACATCAATGCCCATCTTTTTCATGGTGACGGAGAACAGATTATATGTGCCGCCGTAAATTGCGGAAGAAGAAATTATATGTCCGCCGCACTCGCAGATATTGAAAGCGGCAAAGAAGTTTGCAGCCATGCCGGATGAAAGGAGAATTGCGGCAGTACCGCCCTCAAGCTCACATATTTTTGCGGCAACGGTATCACAGGTGGGATTTGCAAGACGGGAATAGAAATAACCCGATGCTTCGAGGTCAAAAAGCTTGCCCATATCCTCGCTTGTGTCATATTTGAATGTTGTGCTCTGGATTATCGGAATCTGACGGGGTTCACCGTTTTTGGGTGTGTAACCGCCCTGTACACAGGTAGTTTCGATTTTTGACATAAAACCAGCTCCTTAAGTAAACATAATAATATCGTATCATCAGTTATTTGCGGTGTCAACAAAAACTTTATAAGCGACATCGGCTTCGGCGGAAAAAGAAGTGTATCTGCCGTCGTAAGCAAAGTTTATTCCGTCAACTTTATATTTACCGTAAATTTTGACAGTCTGATTGCAGGACGACATAATCACGGCTTCTTTAAGCTCATGATTTTGCCATTCTATATTTACGGTAATTCCGCTTCGTGCCGTAAGCCCCTTAACGGTACCGTTTTTCCACTCATCGGGGAGTGCAGGAAGAAATTCAAGTACAAAACCGTTGTCATAGACATTGCTCTGAAGAAGCATTTCACAGACACCCGATACAGCACCGAAGTTTCCGTCTATCTGGAACGGCGGATGTGCATCGACAAGATTTCTGTAAACTCCGCCGCCTCTTACATAATTAAATCTGTGTGTACTGTCAACAAGGCGCAGAAGGCGTTTATAGAGCTTTAACGAACGGTTGCCGTCCTTAAGCCTTGCCCAGAAGTTTATTTTCCACGCAAGTGACCAACCTGTGCCGTTGTCTCCGCGAATTTCAAGCGAACGCCGACAAGCCTCTGCAAGCTCGGGAGTTTTTATCGTGCTTATCATACTGCCGGGGTGAAGTCCGTACAGGTGAGACACATGACGGTGGTTTATTTCGGGGGCATTCAGATCCCAGTCTTTTCCCCACTCGCAAAGCTGACCCGCCTTGCCGATTTTAAGCGGAGATAAACGTGAGCGGAGAGAAATAAGCTTTTTTCGAAGCTCTTCATCCGTATCAAGAAGCTCGGAGAAATAAATCATATCACCGAAATTATCATAGAGCATTTCAATGTCCATTGCGGTGCCTTTTGTAACCCAGCCCTCTTTGCCGTCATCGGTCTTAAAATTGTTTTCGGGAGAAGTTGCGGGGTTTGTCATAAGGGTGCCGTCGGAATTTTCGTACAGCAGGTCAATATTGAACAGACAGTTTTCTTTTATGATCGGATAATATTTTTTCAGAATTTCAATATCATTCGTAAAGTAGTAAAGCTCAGCCAAATGTCTGCACATCCATGCGCCGCCCAAGGGATACTGCGCCCAGCCGCCGCACCAGCCGGGTGAAGTCCAAAGCCACGGAGATGTAATAGTATAAATTGTCCATCCCCTCGCATTATAGTACGCCTTTGCGGTTTTTCTGCCGTTTTCGGGCAATGCGGAAATAAGATCGGCAAACGGCTTAATGCAATCTGAAAGCCCTGTCAGATACGCGGGCCAATAGTTCATCTGTACATTTATGTTGGCGTGATAGTCGCAGTGCCACGGCGGAGTGTACTCGTTGCACCATATTCCCTGAAGATTGGCGGGAAGGATATTTTCGGGGCGTGAGGAAGATATGAGAAGATATCTGCCGAAGTTGAAGAACAGTTCGCAAAGCTCAGCCGAAGCGCCGTTTTTTGAGGAATCCGACAGCAGTTCATCAACCGTTTTGCCCGAAGGCTCTGTAATTGAAAGAGAACATCTGTCATAAAAGCCAGAATATTCTTTTATATGTCTTTCATAAAGTTCGGAATAAGAATATCTGTCGGCTTGTGTTAAAATCTCATCGCATTTTTTTATGGGGTCATCGCCCTTAAAATTTTTGCTTTGGTCAAGAATATAATCGGTTGCCGCAGTAAACACAGCCGTAATATTTTCGGCATTTCTGATTTTAAGATATGTATCAGTCGGAATAATTTCGGCACCGTCCGCATAAATTTTGCACTTACCGGCAAACTTCATATGCGAGTCGTCATTGTCGCAGTAGCCGTAAAAAGAAAATCCGTCGGAAGTATATTTCAGCTCTCTTATATCCTTGCGGGCGAATGTTACATCTATGTCAATCGTTCCGTTTTCGGGAGCGTCAAAGCGGAAAACAATAACATTGTCGGCATTTGACGCAAAGGCAGTGCGTGAATAATCGTTTTTTGCCGCAGTGAACGAATCGGCATAGACAGCCTCAGACAAATCAAGCTTTCGTGAGTAATTTTTGGCATGATACGGCAGCTTCGGGAAGCTGAATATAAGCTCGCCGAGAGTCTGATAGGAGCATGAATACGCATCATCAAATCCGCCGCCGAAATTCGTAAAATGCTCGTCTAAAATATGCTGGGCTTTTTTGTAATCCTCTTTGTTTACGGCTTCACGAAGTTCGGGAAGATGAGTATAAGCATCGGGGCGATCGGCCTTATCAAACGGAGCATCACACCAAAGACTCACTTCATTAAGCTGGCATACATATTTTTTTACACCGCCGTAAAGCATTGCGCCGAGCCTGCCGCTGCCTATGGGCAGAGCGTGAT
>CAVFPQ010000136.1:0-5929 GCA_963624415.1 Acutalibacteraceae bacterium
GAGGTTTTGCGGCTGCCTCCCACGGCAGACGGAAAACCGAAGCTGAGCGAGGGGCACCCGCCGGGAGGCGGTGCCTGTCTGTCCGGCAAAAAGCCGACCTGTTTCAGACAGCCTGAAAACGGACAGACAGGGGCCCTGACCGGCGGATCAGCTCCGCCCGCGTCAAAAGCCCGCCTCCGCCAAAAAAGCCCGCCTCCCGCGAAGCTCATTAGCCACAATCCGCAACATAGCCCGGCAATGCCTGAAAATCCTACCTCTCGCGAAGCCTATATAATTCAAGCCCGCAGGACTTCCGAAATTGCTAATTGCCAACTGCTAATTGCTGATTGTTATGCAAAGCCGTATAAATCCAAGGCACTCCGTGTCTTCCTCGGCCACTGCCCTCAGGCCACTCCCGATATCAGAACTTTGTCTGCGGATCTTCAAACTCCTTCAGATGCTGCCTATACGCCTCCATTGCGGCATCACGAAATGCGGCAGAGCCGTTGTATCCCGCAAGGTGCATTATATACTCCGTGAAGAGCGGATTAAGAACAAGCAGAGGGCCGCAAAGGTGCGTGCCGAAGAAATTGTTTTTACGAATCCCCTCATATACACTGTCTCTGTTTATGCCGACTCCCCTTTCGCATTTCGAAAAATAAAATGACGAATTGTCACCGTACAGAAAACTGAATTGCGACTTGAAGCCGACTATTTTTATATCCTCCGTTGACAGATCTTTTTCTGATATACTTGTTATATCAGAACCGGTACTTGACAGGCAAGTACCCGCGAAAATCGAAAGCTGTTTTCCGTTGTAGCGATCAAAAAGATCGCACTTCGCCTTAAGCGGAAAAATCCCCAGCGCGTCCTTCTCCGTTTTCTCGGTAACATAAGAAATATGCTCACAGAAAACATCGAGGGCATTTCCGGTTATTACAAAAATCGTGCCGTTATCAATAAGCTCATTTAATCTCTGTTTTAAGTTCATGAGTTTATCTATAACAAATCTCTGCGTTTTCTCCGTCATGTGTCCCATCATGATAATGTCGGGATTATGGCGGACAAAATACGGCTCATCATCAAGCTTTGTATGTATAAATTCGGCGTCGGGCATGCTCATCTGAAGATATTCGCTGTTTCTGCCGTCGGCATTGAGGTTGCATACCTCGTCAAATAAAACCTCTACGGTCATATATTTATCTCCTTTTGGGATAATTTTTGTCATTCAAAGCAATTCAGAATGCACAATTCATAATGCATAATGTCAAAAGTCCTGCCGGCATTGTTAATTGTTAATTGTGCAAAGAATATTATATCTTTTCCGCCGTCAAAATCAAGTACATTAATCAAAGCTTAATATTCTCCCACCCTCGGAGGTGCCTTTTATGTCAACCCTTTTAACAATTCTGATTTGCAAAATTTTGATATTTTTTCTGAAGCTTACAGGCAGAGGCTCTTCCCTGCCCGGCAAAATCTGTCTTAAATTAAATCCGAATATATTAAAGCGGCTGACACTGCCGAAAAAGGTTATCTGCGTCACGGGCTCAAACGGCAAGACAAGCACGTCCGAAATGATTGCGGCGGCACTCTCGAAAAGCGGCAGAAAAGTCATTTCAAACCGCAGGGGCAGCAACCAGACCGAAGGTGTGGCAACACTTCTTTTAGGCAGCGCAACGCTTAAAGGCAAAGTAAAAGCCGACGCCGCCGTCATAGAGACCGATGAGCGTTATGCCGAGGCGATTTTTGAAAATATCACTCCGACCATGCTTGTAATTACAAATATCTGCCGTGATCAGATGACACGAAACGGCGAACCGTTCTTTGTGCGTGATAAGCTGAGTTCCGCAGTCAAAAAACTGCCGGACAGAACCAAAATCCTTGTCAACGGAGACGATCCAATCGGCATGTCACTTGTTTTCGGCAGACAAAATACAGTGTACTTCGGTGCGGCTGAAAACGTGCTTTCAAGCGAAAAAAGCGATGCGATATATGAGGATGTAGTCTTCTGCCCCATTTGCTCCGCTCCCGTAAAATACAGTGCGTATCACTATTCGCATATAGGTCAGTTTTTCTGCACAAAATGCGATTTCAGAACTGCCGACAAAAAATACAATATTGTTTTTGCCGACAGAGACAAAAAGCAGATTATAATAAACGATACTCCCCTGTCGGTATCGTTCACCGGCAAATATCAGGCATATAATCTTTGTGCCGCCTTTGCCACAGGCAGAGAGCTCGGCATAGGCAAAAGCGTTTTATCGGATGCATTATCCGATTTTTCATCCGACAACGGCAGACGGATTAGCTTTGACGCCAACGGCAAAAACGCTGTTCTTTTAATCTGCAAGCACGAAAATTCAACAGCGTATAATCTTAATCTCGAATATGCCGCATCGCAAAAAAATGATATTTCCGTAATGATAGTAATCGACAGAATAAGCCGAAAATATTATACCGCCGAAACAAGCTGGCTGTGGGACATAAGCTTTGAACCGCTCTCTTCCGCCAACATTAAAAATGTATATCTCAGCGGAAAATACGCATATGACTTAGCTGTCAGACTTAAATCCACCGGTGTTGACAAAAATAAAATTCACACTGTACCCGACATAAGCGAAGCGGCAAACACGGCTAAAACGGACTCTGCCGAGGGGCTTATAATCCTCACCTGCTTTGCCGATGCCGAAAACACATTAAAAGCCTTCGGAAGGAAAAGACGCATATGAAAAACACGAAACCGATAAAAATTTTTCATCTGTTCCCACGTTCAATGTCACTTTACGGTGACAGGGGCAATCTTGTCGCTCTTAAGGCAATACTTGAACTGAATAATTACGCCGTTGAAATAATCGACGATGAAACAGTACCCTTTAAGAGCGGCGGCAACGACCTTGTATACATGGGCTCCGGGCCAAAACAGTGTGCCTCCTTGGGTGCGGACAGACTTCTACGACACATTAACGAAATTCATATGAGCATACAAGGCGGCGAAAAATGGCTTTTAACGGGCAATGCAATGTCTGTGCTCAGCAAAGAAACAACTTCCCCGAACGGTGCTTTTCCGTCGGCGGACATATTGCCGTTTACAACGTTCTATAACCCCGACAAAAGATATCTGTCCGACGCTCTGACGGATGATAAGAATATTTTCGGAAAAGAATGCGTGGGATTTATAAACACTTCATGTGTATACTCCGGCATAGAAACACCGGCATTCAATCTCATTTTAGGCAAAGAAGCGGGAAATGAAAAGCCCTCCTCAGCGGAAGGCATCATATATGATAATATTTTCGCGACACAATTAACCGGCCCGTTCCTTGTGAAAAATCCGCACGCACTCACCTACTTTGCCTCACTCATCACCGGGGAAGAAATCACAATCCCCCAAGACAGCGATACCGTCAAAGCGTACCTTGTCGCAGTGAATGAACTGAAAACAAGAGTGAAAAAAGTACAGTAAGCACCGGCACTGATTGCTCATTGCCGATTGCTGATTGCTTCCAGTCTTTCAACAAGCTCCTTTTTCGTTGCCGCGGCTTCATCAAGTCGATAGTTATCGAAAAATACAATAAAGCTTTTGCAGTTTCCGACATCGGCAAGAGCGGCACCGCCCGAGGCGTTTTCGGTCGTCTTTATCTTTTCGGGGCTGACTCCTGCCATAAGTGCGCGAAGGTAGTTATCACGACAGCGAGGACCTGCGAAAATAACCTCTTTTATGCTGTCATCCTTAAAGAATGAATAGTCCGTATCATAGAAAAAGCATGTATTTTCGGAGTTGTGAGTATTATCCTCACGGTCATCATATGTAATAATAAAGCTCTTATCTTTTTTCGGTATCGAAGCACCGTACTCAAAACAGCGTGTGCATGCGACGGGGTTCTGACCCTTTGAGAGAATCATTGCGACTTCCGCTTCCCCGACTTTGAATGTATCAAGGCGTGTCTTTACAATTTCGAGGTTTTCAAAAGCCTCTTTTATTTTTGCCATGGGAAGACCGAAACGCGTCAGGAGAGCGACAGCACCGCAGCAGTTGAAAACATTTACTATGTTGTCATTCACAAGACGCAAAACGGTATCCTTGCCGTTATGTCTGAGTGTAAACGTGCCGTTTTCTCTGTCAATCGCAGTGACAACAAAATCCCTCTCGGGCGTGCCGTAACCGCATTTAACACACTTACAGCGGCCGATATGATTATAACGGATATAGTCATATTTAAGCTCGCCGCCGCATTTTGGGCAATAGACAATATCACGGACATACGGCACAATTTCCTTTTCGGGGCGTTCTGCGTCAAGTCCGAAATATGTTCTGTTTTCACACTGCGGAACAAGTGAAGAACAGATTATATCATCGGCATTAAGAATGACTTTGGTTTCTTTCGGCACTGCCGTATTTATGATATATGAAATAAATTCCGTATGGGCGTTTCTCTTGATGGAGTCACGCATAATATTATTGATGATAAGATAATCGGGTGTCAGATGCTTATAGACAAGAAGCGAGCTTCTCTCATCCACCTCAAGCACGGCAATTTTCTTTTTCGGCTTGCCGCTAAAGGTCGAGGCACTCAGAAGCGCGTTGGCAATACCGCCGTGAACATTTGAACCGAGCGAATTATTAAGCACGTCATAACCGCAGTATTTAAGCACGGAATTGAGCAGATTTGACGTTGTCGTCTTGCCGTTAGTGCCTGTGACGCATATAACCGTCTCGGGCTTTTTAAGATAGCCGATAAAATCGGGACATATACGAACGGCAAGCTCACCCGGCATATATGAAGCGTTTCTGCCGAGTGCTTTAAGACCGTAATATGCAGTCTTAGCCACAAGCATGGCAAAGTAAAATCTTAATTTAGACATTTTTTCTCCTTTTTTCACCCTGCAATAGAGGCAAGCTTAACTATTCTGCAAGATGCAATCAGCAGCAAGCAATCAGCAATATCGGAAGTCCTGCGGACTTGATTTATACAGCTTCGCAAAGAAAAAGCCTGCATAAACACGAAAATATAATCGACAGCGCAGCTTTATAATCCAAAACGCCCCGGCGTTTTCCGAAGTTATGCGTTATCACGCCACTATTAATTGTTAATCAGTTCTTTATATCCGTTAATCGTTTCTTCACAAGCCTTAAACGGATCATCATCCGGCCAGTTGTCATCATGCTCATACATAATATACGGAATTTCAAGACGGCAGGCGGCATCAAAGCAGCCCTTGAGATCAACCACGCCCTGCGTAAGCGGAACAAAGCAGCGGTTGCTGTTTTCATCAAACATATAGTCTTTGAAATGTATGACTTTAACTCTGCCTTTCATCTTTTCGAGCAGCTCAACGGGGTTCTGTCCGCCGTAGTCAGACCATGCGACATCGGGAATAAATCCGACATATTCGGGGTTTGTCTCCTCTAAAAGCAAGTCCATCATACTCTTGTTCATATCCGCAAGGCGATAGAACTCAAACGCATGGTTGTGATAATAGAGATGGAAACCGCGTTTTGCCATCTTTTCGCCGATTTCATTCAGATCTTTTATAAAACCGCGAACGGCATTTCTGTTATCCCTTGCATCAATCGGGGCGCATCCGATGCCTATATCGTGACAGCCGATTATCTCATGCTCATCGAGAAGCTTATCGAGATCGTTTTTCATTCTGTCAATGGGCTTGTGCGTAATGCAGACCTTCATGGAATATTTATTAAGAATATCCCGCTGAATTTCCGCCGGAATATCGCCTATCGCCGAAATCTGAACATCATGAATGCCCATTTTCGAAAGTCGGGCAAGTGTGTTGTCAAAATCCTCTGCATTCTGAATATAATCTCTTAAAGTAAACAGCTGAATGCCGAATACGGGAGTTTTCATATGTTATCACCTTCCGAAAAAATTCTCATATTATAATACAACCTGTAAAAATTTATGTCAACTGTTTGATTTTTTCTTAATAATAT
>CAVFPQ010000137.1:0-5878 GCA_963624415.1 Acutalibacteraceae bacterium
TTCGGACAAAGATATGGGAGATTTTTCGGCGAGAAACCAATACTTCGTTGTCAGCACGTGGCTAAAGGAAGGCAGCACTTTTTATCAGTCAAGTTCTTTTTTGCCCGTGCAGAGTTCGTAGTATCTGCCGCCGAGGGCGTAAAGGGAGTCATGCGAGCCGCGTTCGATTATTTCGCCGTGCTCGAGAACCATAATTTCATCGGAATTGCGAACGGTTGACAGGCGGTGGGCGATAACAAATGTCGTGCGGTTTTTCATCAGTCTGTCCATGCCGTGTTCAATATGCTTTTCGGTACGTGTGTCAACGGAGCTTGTGGCTTCGTCAAGAACAAGTATCGGCGCTTTTGAAAGTGCGGCACGAGCTATATTCAGAAGCTGACGCTGACCCTGCGAGAGGTTCGCGCCGTCACCCTCGATAACCGTATTGTAGCCGTCCGACAGACGCATAATAAAGCTGTGCGCACTTGCCGTTTTTGCGGCGGCCATAACCTCGTCATCCGTTGCATCGGGGCGGCCGTAGCGGATGTTTTCCATAACCGTACCCGTAAACAGATGCGTATCCTGCAAGACCATCGCTATGTTTTTTCTTAAGAACGAGCGGTCAAGGTCTTTTATATTTATGCCGTCAACTGTGATTTCACCGGAATCTATATCATAAAATCTGTTGATAAGATTTGTTACCGTTGTTTTGCCGGCACCGGTTGAACCGACAAACGCGACCTTTTTGCCCGGCTCTGCTTTAAGTGAAATGTTTTTAAGCACCGTTTTGTCGGGACGGTAGCCGAATGTCACGTTTTTAAGCTCAACATAGCCTTCAATCTTTTCGGGTTCGGCTTTTACCATATCCATAATATCCTCCGGCGGCGCATCCATAACGGAGAAAACACGTTCCGCACCCGCAAGAGCGGCGAATATGGTTGAAGTCTGCATTGAGATCATATTTATCGGCTGACTGAACTGGCGTGAGTAGTTGACGAAAATCGAAACGCCGCCGACATCAAAGCCCTTGAATATGCACAGAAGTCCGCCGACACCGGCAGTGACACCGTAGCAGATCTGCGTTATATTGCCCATGATGGGACCCATAACGCCGCCGAAGAACTGCGCACCCATCTGTTTGCGGCGCATATCGTTGTTAAGCTCCTCGAACTCGTCAACGCAGGTGTCCTCGTGATTAAAGACCTTAACGACCTTCTGTCCCGATACACTCTCTTCTATATATCCGTTAACGGCGCCGAGTGCCGACTGCTGTGCGGTGTAGTATTTTGCGGAATGCTTACCGACAAACTGACCGCCGAAAAGAAGAAGCGGAACAAACGCCACGGTTATAAGCGTAAGCCATATGTTAGTATACATCATGAGGCAGAACGTGCCGACAAGTGTTACCGCACCCGACACCAGCTGTGTTATTGTCTGATTCATCATGTTGTCGATATTGTCTATATCGTTTGTGAAGCGTGACATTATGTTGCCGGTGGATTCGGAGTCGAAAAATCTTATCGGAAGTCCTTCAAGCTTATTAAACAGATCGCTTCTCAGCTTTGCCGAGGCACTTGTCGAAACAGTGAGCATAAGTCTGCCCTGAAGATAGGTTGTGACTATGCCGACAAGATATATAAGCGCCATTAAAACAAGGATTTTCGCGAGGTCCGCAATTCTCTCCTCTGCACTGACACCCTCTGCGACAAGATTGTTGATTACCGGACGCATGATATATGAACCTGCAAGGGATGTGAGAGTGCTTATAAGCATACAGAGAATTACAAACAGCAGACGAAGCTTATAATTCGCAATATACGACCACAGTCTTTTTACGGTTGCGCCGACATTTCCGGGCTTGCCCTTCTGCATACCGGGGCCGCCTCTCGGGTGTCTGCCGGGGCCTCGCTTGCCGGAAGGTGCCGCACGGTTGTATCTTTTCTGAAGCTCTTCAAGATTTCTTCCCGCCATTACGCATCCTCCCTTTCCATATGCTGAGACTTATATATCTCACGGTATTCGTTATTGCTTTCGAGCAGCTCGTCATTTGTGCCGATACCCGTCATCTCACCGTCATTGAGAACTATAATCTTATCGGCATCCTTAACGGATGAAATTCTCTGGGCGATGATAATTTTTGTCGAGCCCTTAAGCTCGGTCGCAAACGCCTCACGGATTTTGGCTTCCGTCGCCGTATCAACGGCACTGGTGGAGTCGTCAAGCACAAGTATTTTCGGTTTTTTAAGAAGAGCCCTCGCAATGCAAAGACGCTGTTTCTGTCCGCCCGACACATTTGTGCCGCCCTGGTCAAGAACGGTATTGTAGCCGTCATTAAATGAAGTGATAAAGCCGTCCGCCTGAGCATAAGATGCCATCTGACGGATTTCCTCCTCGCTCGCATCGGGGTTGCCCCAACGAAGGTTGTCATCGATTGTGCCCGAGAACAGAACATTCTTCTGCAAGACAAAGCCGACACCCTCACGCAGATTATAGAGCTTATAATCCTTAACGTTTACGCCGTCGATAAGCACCTCGCCCTCGTCCGCATCGTAAAGACGCGCGATAAGCGACACAAGCGTTGTTTTGCCCGAGCCTGTCGAGCCGATAATGCCGACCGTCTCGCCGGCGTTTATCTTCAGATTTATGTTATCAAGAACTTTTCCGTCACTGTTTTTGTAGTAGCGGAAGGTCACATTCTTAAATTCAATATCGCCCTTTGTAACGTATCTGTCGGCGGCTTCGGGAGACAGATTGTCTTTTATGTCGATTTCCTCATCAAGCACTTCTTTAATTCGCTTGGATGAAGCGAGCGCACGTGAGAGATTTATGAAAATCATCGTCATCATGATAAGCGACATTAAAATCTGTGTAATATATGTTATGAAAGCCGTAAGACCGCCGGTTGTGAATGTGCCTTTTACAAGCATATTTCCGCCGAACCACAGAATTGCTATAATCGTGCCGTTCATGACAAGTGTCATTGCGGGCTGCATGAGAATCATGGTTTTCATGGCGTTAGCGGCACTCTGACGCAGGTTTTCGTTTGCCGTGCCGAATTTCTGTTTTTCAAAATCTTCACGGACAAAGGATTTTACGACACGAATGTTTGTAACATTCTCCTGAACCGTGGAGTTGAGCTTGTCTATATTTCCCTGCTGTTTTGTAAAACGGGGAAGTGCGACCTTTATAAAATACACCGTCGCCACAACAAGAATGGGCAGAGCTATCAAAAGACACGCCGTAAGCGAGGGGCTTACAAGCAGCGCCATAATAATGCCGCCTATAAGCATTCCGGGCGAGCGAAGACACATACGAAGAAGCATATTAATAAAGTTCTGCATCTGTGTAACATCGTTTGTGAGTCGTGTTACAAGTGAGCCGGACGAGAATTTGTCGATATTCGCAAAAGAGAACTGCTGAATTTTCTTATAAATGTCGCTTCTTAAATCCGCCGCAAAGTTAACGGACGCTTTTGCCCCGAAGTACGCACCGCCTACACCGCCGATGAGCATTAAAATCGCAGTCGCAATCATACAGCACATTATGGCAATGACAAACGGGGACTGCCCGCCCGAGATTTCATAGATTTTCCGAATAAGTGAGTTTGCTTCGCTTATGTCCGCCTGACCTGTGCCGTAGTCTATAATGTCGGCAAGAAATTTCGGCATGACAATTTCGCCGAGAACCTCGACAATCATACAAAGCGGACCGAGGATGAAATAGGGCAGATACGGTTTTATGTATTTATACCATCTTTTCATCTGTTTTCCTCCTGTCGTTTTATTTCGTTCTGAAGATTCAGAGCCATTGTATCAAGGCATTTTCCGAACACTGCAAGATCGTTTTCGGTAAGCCCCAGAGTCATAAGGGAATCGATATTCGCGAAAATTTCGGATGATTTGTTTACGACTTCCCTGCCGCTGTCGGTTATGCGGACCTTGTTTTTTCGTGTGTCGGCTTTATCCGTTTCCCTTTCGATATACCCTGCCGCCTCAAGTGCCTTGAGGGACGAAGCGACCGCAGCCGGGGAAATTTTGAAAAACTCGGCTATCTCTTTCTGCGACAGATTTTCGCCCTGCCGTGACAAAAACATAAGCATACCGTGCTGAGAGCGGTGTATTCCGAAACCCATTGCGCCGACACTGACATCAACGCACGTGTGGTGCAGTCTGTCAACGTGCATAAAGCTCATTACGGCGGCATTGGGCTTGTAGTCGTCTTTGACGGTCATATGAAAAGCCTCCTTTCGTTAAGCGGTTAATTATTAAGTACTTAACTATTTTACGACGGTAAAATACAATTGTCAAGATACAATTAAAGCTTTTTATGAATAACGAACAGAGGGGCAGGAAAACACCGAAGTGTTTCGGATTATAACACTGTGCTCAGATTAAACTTCCTATTAGCATCGGCTTAAATGTCTTGCGAAGCTTATAAAAATTAAGTCTGCCGGACATCATTAATCCCCGGAATCTGAAAAATCCGCCATACCGGCTAACCGGTACAGCGGACTGATTTCGTATATTTTCGCTGAATTAAAGCTCTGCGAAGTACTTAATGGTTCTTACCATCTGGCTTGTGTAGGAGTTCTCGTTGTCATACCATGAAACAACCTGAACCTCATAGAGGTCGTTGCCGAGAGGAGCAACCATTGTCTGTGTTGCGTCAAAGAGTGAACCGAACTTCATGCCGATAACATCGGAGGAAACGATGGGATCCTCGTTGTAGCCGAAGGAAGCGGAAGCGGCAGCCTTCATAGCGGCGTTGATGCCTTCCTTGGTTACGTCTGCGCCCTTAACAACAGCTGTAAGGATTGTTGTGGAGCCTGTGGGAACGGGAACTCTCTGAGCGGAGCCGATAAGCTTGCCGTTGAGCTCGGGGATAACAAGGCCGATAGCCTTTGCAGCGCCTGTTGAGTTGGGAACGATATTTGCGGCACCTGCGCGAGCACGTCTGAGGTCGCCCTTTCTGTGAGGACCGTCGAGGATCATCTGATCGCCTGTGTAAGCATGGATTGTGCTCATGATACCGCTCTGAATGGGAGCGTAATCGTTAAGAGCCTTAGCCATGGGAGCGAGGCAGTTTGTTGTGCAGGAAGCAGCGGAGATGATCTGATCATCCTTGTCAAGAGTCTTCTCGTTAACTGAGAAAACGATTGTCTTAAGGTCATTGCCTGCGGGAGCGGAGATAACAACCTTCTTTGCGCCTGCGTTAATGTGAGCCATTGACTTCTCTTTTGAGCAATAGAAGCCTGTGCACTCAAGAACAACGTCTACGCCGATTTCGCCCCAGGGAAGATCCTTAGCGTCCTTCTCTGCATATATCTTAAGCTCTTTGCCGTCTACTGTGATTGTGCCCTTCTCATCGTCTGCGGAAACAGTGTGAAGGCCTTCGCCTATCTTGCCGCAGTAACCGCCCTGAGCGGTATCATACTTAAGAAGATGAGCAAGCATTGAGGGCTTTGTGAGGTCGTTGATGGCAACTACATCATAGCCTTCTGCGCCGAACATCTGACGGAATGCAAGACGGCCGATTCTGCCGAAACCGTTAATAGCAACTTTAACTGACATTATTTATTCCTCCGTTTATTTGGATTACGGCTTTTGCCGCACCCTTAATTTACCATTGTTTATTATATACAATTTTTTAAGTAAATCAAGCGGTTTGTTAAAAGTTTAACCTTAAAACCATAATGTTTGGGACTGTAAACGAAATTTTTGTGCATGTTGTCTGAAAATTTCAGCAAATTTTATATATCCGAAGAACCGAACTTTTCATTTATTATAATTTTACATCTTGATTTTTGTTTTGTAATAAATTATAATTAATTTTGGGGTATTGTTTATTTAGAATAATAAAATGCAGATAGGCGAGAGTGCCGCGACGAGGCGGCGAAGCC
>CAVFPQ010000138.1:0-5811 GCA_963624415.1 Acutalibacteraceae bacterium
TTCGGGGTATACATATCCGCCGCCAGTGTAATGCCGTAGCGGTTATGAAAAGTTATCTTGCTGTGATTTACCTTGTCGCTCTGCGGGAATGTTTTATCCCATTCCGAAGTCAGATTAAGATGTTCCATTGATTTAAACCTCCTTTGTCGTTGCTTCTTTGTATGCCGAGTCATCAACAGCCTCAAGCCATTCATTGGAGCTGTTTTCACCCGGTACATCCATGGCAAGATGAGAAAACCAGCTGTCCGGTGCCGCTCCGTGCCAATGCTTAACGCCTGCGGGAATGTTCACTGTGTCGCCCGGATGAAGCTCACGGGCAGGCTTTCCCCATTCCTGATAGTAACCTCTGCCGGCAACGCAGATGAGTATCTGACCGCCGCCGCTTTTGGCATGATGAATATGCCAGTTGTTGCGGCAGCCGGGTTCAAAGGTTACGTTGAAAATGCCGAGCTGCTTAGCGGATACCGGTGCCAGATAGCTCTGACCGATAAAATACTTTGCATAGGCATCATTCGGTGCGCCGATAGGGAAAACCATCTCGTTTTCGTGTTTTGCTCTTTCATCCTGTGCATTATCTTCTGCCCAGACCTCTTTTGCGAGATTAAATACAGCCCACGCTTTCGGCCATCCTGCGTAAAATGCGGTATGCGTAACAATTGCGGCGATTTCCTTCTTTGTTACGCCGTGATTTTTTGCGTTCTGAAGATGATATTTCAACGAAGAATCCGTGATTCCCTGTGCCATCAGAGCAACCACCGTGATGATGCTTCTTGTCTTAAGATTGATATCATCATTGTTCCAGTTTTCTCCGAAGAGAACATCATCATTAAAATGCGCAAACTCCGGAGCGAATTCTCCGAGTGCGTTTCTTCCTGCTGTCTGAACGATTTTTGGCATTATTTATTCCTCCTGTTTTGTTATCTGACATCGCAGTGAATTGTACTGCGCCGCTTTTTTAAATTCTGCACGTGCCGGTGTGTCAAGAGTGCCCGGAGTGCTGTAATCCTGCGTGAACTTACGCTTTGAAGTACGTTTTGTAATGCTTCAGATAAAATATAACCCCTAAACCTAACTTTAGGTCAAGGGGTTTGGAAAAAAATTTTTGAGGAATTTTTTCGTTGACAATTTTTGTGCTGTTTTCAGCCTCTGCTTCTGAGGATATTCCGTTATCGATTTATAGCCCCGAAATTGTTTTCAACAAGCTCAAGCGCGAGTGTGTATGAGTTTACAAACGGATGAAGGGCAAGTGAGGACACCGCGTCACGCTTGTCTCCGGTCAGTATGAATGACACGGCACGGCGTTCGCAGAGCTTTGCCCTCATTATGATTTCGGCTGTATCAGGGTCAAAACTGTCGAACCGATGGGGCGTAATCGAGTTTTCGGTTACGGTGCAGGTTATCTGCGCTAAATCATCGGATTTCAGAAACGGCAGCGCACCGTTATTCGGAACGCACAGATTGATATTTTTGTCGCCCATGCCGCTTATCGCACGGATAAAATCGAGTGTCATAACGGCAATTCCGCTTGTATCTTTGTCAAACGGCGAAAAATGTCTGATTTCGATTGGATTGCCGCCCGTTTCAACCGAAAGTCTTATTTTCTCAAGCTCAACATAATATTCATCATAAATCCTGACGCAGGAGTTGAAATCGTTTTCAGTGTCGGCATTTGACAGCAGTGACACAAGCTCATGACTCAGCCTTGATGTTTTTTCCGCTCGTGTTTCGGATACTCCGGACATTCTCTCAAAAACACCGTCCCTGTCATAATAGTAAGCGAACGATGTACACGGAATAAGCTGTTTTTCTTTTACGAGTCGGCGGTCAAAGCATCCGAGCTCACTGCGTTCGTATACAACGTCGGCATCCGTCAGCTGAGACATAATGCTTTTGCCTGCAAGGGAAATATCGGAGAAAAACGACAGTCGGCAGAGTCCGAAAAGCTCAAATCGAAGGTCTTTGCGGTCGGCGCTTAAAAGCTCCGTTACGGAATCGAACATTGACACGGCGTCATCCGAAATGCCGTATACGAAATCATATCCGAGTCGGTTCATGGCTTCCGTTATAAGTCCCACCGGCTCGGTAATGTTTATAATCTTAAAATCGGGTTTGGCGTATTTTTTTGCGTATTCGCAGTATTTAGTAAGAACCGGTACGGTGCGTGCGGCAGTGCAAAGGGACATCGGCGGCAGAGCGTCATGACCTATGACACCGTGTGTCAGTGCAATTCTCTCGTCCTTTATCTTTCGCTCGTCTCCGCAGATATTGAGGTCGGATATTATAAAATCAGCACCGATAAAGCCCTCGACAAAATTGTCGGTAGTAGTAAATTTTATCCGGGAGTTAAGAAGCTCCGTTATTTTTTTCGCCATGCCGCCGAATACGGCAAGATTTGTCTTGTTCGCATCCATAAAGCACAGCTTGTCAATTCCCAGCTCCGATGAATTCTGGGCGATTATTTTGGCAAAAAGAAGGGAACGGTATCCACAGCCTAAGAGGGTAATCTTCATATTATTCATCCTGTTATAATCTGAGTGACTCTTTGTTGAATTAATAATTAATAATGGAGGAAGCCACTGCGTGGCTTGGATTATATGGCTTCTAAGCGGCAATGTTTTCGGCATAGCCGGTATATTTACGGAATCGGTTCAAAAAGAGTCCGTTTATATTATATTTTGTTTTGCTTCAAGTTGCAATAGTAAGAGAAATGTAAAAATATACAAAAATATTGTGTTCTTTTGCATATATGCAACATTTATGCGGAGCAAAATGACATTTTATACGAGAAAAATAAAACGAAAGCAATTTTTCTTTTTTTCGGGAAAGCTGATAATGCGGTTTATTACCGTCTGTTTTGCTTGAATTTCGGTATGCTTTGCACAAGTAGAAAAGCATGAGTGAAATAAAATTTGTTGCAATATACAAATTGCAAAAATATTCAAAAAATACTTGATTTTATGCAAAATACGGTATATAATGCATTTCACAAATTTAAATTCAGGAAGGAAAACACACAATGAAAAAGGCACTTAAAGTTATCGCACTTATTCTTGCACTTGCAATGGTTGCCTGCGGCTTCGCTTCATGCGGCAGCACAGACACCGATACCACAGACGGCGCAAACGCCACCGACAACGCAGCAGCACAGACAAAGGCTGTTATCAATGTTGTTGACATCGCTCTTACAGAAGAGCAGTACGGTATCGCCGTAAGCAAAAATCAGGACGATCTCCTCGAAAAGCTCAACGCTTTCATTAAGGAGTCCAAAGAAAACGGTCTGTTTGACGAAATCACAAACAAGTATTTCGGTGACGGCACACCCGAAGGTGTAACTTCCGCCGTACTTGACACAAGCAAGGATCAGCTTGTTGTTGCTACCAATGCCGAATTTGCTCCCTTTGAGTATAAAGACGGCGACAAGTTCATGGGTATCGAAATGGAGTTCATCGCAAAGTTCGCAGAGAACATCGGCAAAGAGCTTGTTATAAAAGACGGTGCATTTGAGGCTGTTCTCAATGAAGTTGAATCCGGCAATGCCGACATTGCAGTCGCAGGTCTTACCATCACCGAAGAGAGACTTAAGCAGGTTAACTTCACCGATTCTTTCTATACGGCTTCTCAGAAGATTATAACTCCTGCAGATGACACAAAGTTTGCAGACTGCAAAACAAAGGAAGATATTGAGGCAATTCTCAATTCCTTCGATTCATCCGTTTCAATCGGCTATCAGAACGGCACAACAGCTGAGTTCTATGTAAAGGGCGATGAAGGATGGGACTTCGCAGGTTATGCTGTTAAGGCGGCAGGTTATGACAGCGGTGCTCTTGCGGTTCAGGATATGATTAACGGTGTTATCGATTATGTTATTATCGATGAAGCTCCCGCAAACGCATTTGCCGAAAAATTTAACGCAGCCAACTGATTAAGCGTTAACGAATAATTTAGGGGTTGCGGTATTCAGCGACGAATGCCGTGACCCTTGTTTGATTTTATAATAGCAATTCAAAGTATCCGGAAAGGATTTTTTCTGATGAACTGGAAGGTTAAATTTGACAGCTTTTGGACATCACTTATAGATAAAGGTGCGTATAAGGATGTCCTGCTGGGTCTTAAAAATACCGGGATAATAGCTGTCGGCGGTCTTATTATCGGTATCGTAGTAGGTACGATAATCGCAATTGTTAAGGTTATCCCGAAAACAAACAAATTTCTTAAAGCTCTTGATAAAATAGCGACTGTTTATGTTGCATTCTTCCGTGGTTCACCTATGGTTGTTCAGCTGCTCCTCGGTCATTTTGTGCTGTTCCCGCTTTTGGGGCTTAAGGTTGATCCCGTTATAACGGGTACGGTAATATTCGGACTCAATTCCGGTGCCTATGTCTCCGAAATAATGCGTTCGGGTATCTTGTCGGTTGACCATGGCCAGATGGAAGCAGGCCGCGCACTCGGCTTTACATACGGCACAACAATGATGAAAATTGTCGTTCCGCAGGCGGTCAAGAATATTCTGCCCACAATCGGCAACGAGTTTATTTCGCTTGTAAAAGAGACCTCCGTTGTTTCTTTTATCAGCGTATCCGATCTGAGCAAGGCATTCCGCTCCATAGCGTCGGCAAACTATGAGTTTATGGTTCCGTATCTCGCTATGGCGGTTATCTATATCGTGATTGTCGCGGTTATTTCACTTCTTATTAAATTGATGGAAAAGAGGCTCAGGGCAAGTGATAAGCGTTAAAAACATTTATAAGGATTTCGGCAGTCTCAGAGTGCTTAAAGGCGTATCGTGTGAGATTGAAAAAGGCGAAAAAATCGTTATCATAGGGCCCTCCGGCAGCGGCAAAAGCACATTCTTACGCTGTATGAACCTTCTTGAAGAACCGACATACGGCGAAGTGTGGGTTGACAATGACCTTGTAACGCCGATTGATCCGTATCTCCACTATGATATTATCGAAGCGTCCGACACGTTTAAGCGTATGTATAAGGATGCCGTGTCACGCAGCAGCCGAGAAAACAGCGAGGATGTAAAGCTTGAAATCATAAAGGAGATTAAAGCTAAGGATCTTCTTAAAAAGCATGAGGGCAGTGAGTATAACGCTCTTATGAAAAAGCTTTATAACGATAACAAAATCGATGTCAACATTGCCCGCCGCAGAATAGGAATGGTTTTTCAGCAGTTCAATCTGTTTAATAATCTTAATATTCTCGACAATATAACACTCGCTCCCATCAAGCTTCTTAAAAAGACAAAAGAGGAAGCGGAGGAGGAGGCGTTTAAGCTCCTTGACAGAATAGGGCTTAAAGATAAAGCCGAAGCATTTCCTCAACAGCTGTCGGGCGGTCAGAAACAGCGTATCGCAATTGTTCGTGCTCTTGCCATGAATCCCGAAATAATGCTTTTCGATGAACCGACATCCGCACTTGACCCCGAAATGGTCGGTGAAGTTCTTGATGTAATGAAAGAACTTGCAGACAGCGGTATGACAATGGTTGTTGTAACGCATGAAATGGGATTTGCGAAAGAGGTCGGCACAAGAGTGCTGTTTATGGATGACGGTCTTATACTTGAAGAAGCACCGCCGCAGGAATTTTTCTCCTCACCCAAGACACAGAGAGCTAAGGACTTTCTGTCGAAAGTGCTTTAATAATAAAACCGCAGGGGATAAAGCCACGCACTGACAACGAAGTATTGGTTTCTCGCCGAAAAATCTCCCATATCTTTGCCCGAAAGCCTCGCAAGGCGACTTCCCTTGCTTCATTTCCGGGCTTCGATATGAAAAATTTTTCTTGGCTACGAAACTGCATTGCATT
>CAVFPQ010000139.1:0-5764 GCA_963624415.1 Acutalibacteraceae bacterium
CCGCTGAGCTTTGAGGTGATAAGCGGGATAATAAGCCCCACCGTGATATATGCCGTCAATGCAAGCAGACCGAGTATAAAGTGATAGCTTCCGATGAACAGGCACAGTACGATCGTAAAAAGAACTGCGATCGCTGCCGGAGAAATGGTGTGGGCGTAGAACACTTCCAGAAGCTCGATATCCGAGGTGATGACCGAGATCAGATCGCCCTTGTCTCTGCCTTCAAGCTTAGCCGGGCAGAGCTTTCGCAATGCCCTAAACACCTTGTCACGGATCAGTGCAAGCAGCTTGAAGGCGATAAAATGATTGCACGCCTGCTCCGCATAGCGTAAAATTCCGCGAACAAGAGCAAATACAACCACTGAGATAAACAGAGTGCTCAAGGCGAAGGGCGTTTCAAAATGCAGAAGATTGAGCACGGCATAGCCGCCGAAGATCGTAATAAAGGCGGCCGTAAGATGACCGACAAGCCCCATGAGAATCGCCAGAGCCATAAATCCTGCCAGTGGTCTCACAAGACAAATCAGTCTTGCCATGACCGTAAATCCATTTCGCTTTTTCATGCATTTACGCCGTCCTTTCCATAGTTTTCAAGGCTTTGCTGTGCGTTCCATAGTTTTGTGTAGGCGCCGTTTTTCGCAAGCAGCTCAGCGTGCGTACCCCTCTCGGCAATATATCCTTTTTCCATAACATAAATGTTGTCCGATTCCGTCACATTGGCAAGCCGATGGGAAATCAGAATGACTGTCTTTGTCCCTGCCAGCGCGTGTATCTCACGCATAATGTCGTTTTCACTCTCCACATCTATATTGGAGGTAGCCTCATCAAAGATATATACAGGGCTGTCATGAAGCAGCGCTCTGGCAAGAGCAAGACGCTGACACTGTCCGCCGGAGAGATTGCTCGCTTTTTCGGTAAGCTCTGTGTCAAGCCCACGCTCATTTTTCAGAAATGCGGCAAGATTGGCTCTGTGCAGAACCGCCCACAGCTCGTCGTCGGAGGCATCGGGTTTGCCCATAAGCAGATTATCCCGCACCGTTCCTTTGAACAGGTAGCTCCGGTGGCTTACGTAGGTAAAATTCTGTGCCAGACTTGTTTCGCCGATTTCGGAAAGTTCTGTACCGCCAATCGTCACCGACCCGGTATAACCCTTGTTTCGTCCCGTCAGAATCGCCGCAACCGTGGATTTTCCGCAGCCCGATTCGCCCACAACGGAGGTAAACGACCCCTTCGGGAAGCGCATGTCGATACCGTGCAGAATTTCTCTGTCGGTATCATAGGAAAAATGAAGGTCTGAACATGCGATAGAGCAATCGGCAGGAACTTTTCCGGTCTTTGCCTCAGCCTCCGGCAGATCAAGCAGACGGAATATCTTGTCGCTCGCTGCCATGCCGTTCATAGCGACATGGAAGAAGGAGCCGAGCTGTCGCATAGGGATGAAGAAATCCGCCGCAAGGAGAATGATCAAAAGGCACCCCGCAAGCGTGACATGCCCGCCTCTGTACTGCGTCGCCGCCATGATAACGCCAAGCGCCGCGCCGCCGTAGGCGATGAGATCCATGATCGTGATGGAATTGAGCTGCATGGTCAGCACCTTCATGGTGATCTTTCTGAATTTCTCCGATTCACGGTTCATCTCTTCATTTTTGAAGCTGTCCGCCTGATAGATCTTCAGTGTGGTCAGTCCCTGCAGATTCTCAAGGAAGGTGTCGCCCAGCGCCGTGTATTGCCCCCAGTATTTTGAGAGAAGCTTTTTCGCCCATGTCTGCACAGCGGCTATGGCAACGGGAATCAGAGGCACGCATATAAGGAGCACTATCGCCGAAGGAACATTCACAAAGCAGAGGTACACAAACAGCGTCAGCGGCGCAAGCATGGCATAGAAGAATTGGGGCAGATATGCGCCGAAGTAGGTTTCAAGCTGATCCACACCCTCAACCGCCACCTGCACCACTTCCGAGGTTTTGACCTGTTCGTTGTATGACGCGCCGAGACGGAGCAGCTTGCGGTATATTTTCTCTCTCAGTGTCCTTTTTACTGCCTTCGACGATAGGTATCCCATGCGGGATGCGCCCACTGTGCAGATAAAGCGGATTATCATCGCAATAGCGGCGACAAGCGCCGTCACGACGATACTTTTGGTATCTGCAGTCCTTCGGAAAAGGTCTTGCAGCAGATATGTAATACTCGTCATCATAGCGATATTCGCCGCAAGGGCACACCATTGTAAAGCTACATTGCCCGCCACATATTTTTTGCTTTCGCTGACCGTGCCGATCAGTCGTTTGTTGATCATCATCTCTTCTAACCCCGTTTCAATATTTCGTACTCCGCACACAGCTTCCCGGACTGTTCGCTCTTGCCGAGCATATCGCCGAGTTCACGAATGGAATCATACATTCTGTCTGCACATTTAAGGTTCAAAAAATAGCTTTCCTGACCGATATTATCATATTTCGGCTTCAATTCTCCTTCCGGAGAATTCGGAGTCAGCACATAATCCGCATTCAGCGACTTCAGTATTTTTATATCGGGCGACATGGGAGAGCCGAGACTTTCGGCATTCTTATATGCTTCGGGAAGCGTATAGGCGTCTGAGTGGGGAACGCCGACAACATGTTCGCTTTCAACGCCGAGATCGTCCGGTAGCTCGCAGGTCGCAACAGAGGTGGCGGCAATACGGTAATCATCAGGTAGTGTGCTATCTGTGTCAGTCTTATTACTCTGATGTTGATTTACACATCCGGAAAAAGATAAAACAAGAATGCCCGCTATAAAAACCGAAAAAAGTTTTTTACCCTATTTCTTTTATTTTTGTCTCTTTTTGAAAAAACAAAAATACCAAACACAGCCCCCTGCAACGAATAAAACAGCAACGCTGCTTACAATCAAAATAATCTTATTACTACTGTCTTTATCATTCGATTCAGATTTATTGTCTGACGCCTCAGATGCCATTTCGGAACTGCTATTTGTGCTGACCTCAGATTTCGTTGTTTCGGTTTGAGAAGGTTCTGAAGTTTGCGGCTCTTCAGGAGATTCGTCTGATATATCAGATTCAGGCTCCTGAACATCTTTCAGTACAAGACTGTTAATCGCATTTTCAATCGCTATGACATATCCATCCACGACAGCCTGCTGTGTAATGTTCAATCCATTCCGCACAGCATTTTTAGCATCCATTAAAACTTTCCATGATTCCTCTGTATAAATAGATGAATCCGCGGGAATTTTGCTGATTACCGCGTCTACGGCACTATAATCAGCACCTGAATATACCAGGTTGTTTTTAGCGGATGTCAACTCTTTAATCATCGCATTTACATCATTAACAGACTCTGGATTATCAACAATTTTCTGAGCTTTCAAAATTGCTTCTGTCAATATTGAAAAACTCTCTTCAGGATAGTTCTTAGAAGAAATTTGCTTGCAATCTGCAATTAACTGTTCTAATTCCTTTGTATCAATAATTTGTTTTGCATTTTCCATATCCAAAGTCAAAGTTACTGTAGTCGGATACGGATTGCCGCCTTTTAAAAAAGCATTCATAAAATCTACTGTTATTGACATTTTCTGAGAATTCTTTTCGTCAAGATTTAACGGAATCGTAAATTCTTCGGGAACTGTAATAGATTTTTGTCCTCCACCCATTCCGTTTGTATAAACATTTTCTTTAGTAGAAATTACAGTTGCACTTTGCACACCATCAAGAGTCGTATCAGCATCAACAACGGATACAACATTTGCATCGTATTTTTTGCCCATAAGATTAATAATCATATGATAATTCTTAATAACAGCAGTTTTTGAGCCGTCTTCATTTACAACTACCGTTACCTGATCACCGAATGCACCTGCAAATGCCGTTTGCACAGCAGGAAGCGGAGCTCGGCTTGTAAGTGATTTGATCGGCACAATGTATCGTTCGGTCGTTGCTTGGGGCGTCTCCTCCGCAAATGCCGTCACACTCACTACGCTCAGGCACATCATAACCGCCATCAACAGTGATAGAGTGCGTCTGACCCAATTTTGTTTTGTTCTCGCCATAAAATAAATCCTTTCTTTCATTTTGCCTTTCGGGCAGTCTGTTTCGCGGTTAGCCAACGCTAACCGTTTGAGAGAAATAAAAACCGAAAACTCGGCTGAAATATTTTCTCCCTTACTTTTATGATTTTATTTGGACAGGGATATAAGCTATTCGCTTGCACCTCTGATAAACACGCTGTAATTAGCGGGTGCTAACTATGCAGCCTCAAAAAAGCCCTTTCGGCGGGCAACCGATCTTTTGACGGAAACAGTATAACACATAATTTTCAATATGGCACAAATGAGTTTCGTGCAGAACTGCACGAAAAGCGGTGTTTCAAGCTGTTTTCCGTATTTACAAAGTCCGGAAAAGTCTGCAATTACGGGCACTTTTCGATTCGTGCAAGCTTGCACGAAAACTTTTGATTTTCTTTGTCTTCAGGCTCTCGTTCCTGCCGATCATATCAATATCGTGAAGATTGCCGTTGATTCCGGCATGTGCATAACGCCTACCGAACAGCGCATCCGCATGCAGACCTGACCGTGCAGGATCTGCCCGACCCCCGTACCGATATTTTTGAATTTAAGAACAGACGCAGGGAGTGAATACACATATCCGCTTCGTTCTGCACTTATGTAGCTTCCGCTGTCAAAGTATTTTAAACCTTCCACATGACCGTACATGGCTTTTTTTGTGGATGCGGAATTTGCCGTTACATCGACAGCACGAAGGGACAGCGTGCCGGCTCCGTTTCTCACGCTCAGAGTACACGGATGCTCAAAGCCGTCATTCGCCATGGAAATATTTGCACCGTTCTTGGCTTTTTCACGATAGATGATAAAAGGAAACAGATACTCTCCGTCCTTCAGTTTTTTACACAGCGTAGCACCGTCAAATTGCTTTTTATCCCGCAGCTCGTATTTAACACGGTATTTCTCCTCGGTACTGCGAATAATTTCCATGGTTGCATCTGTGTTATACAGTGCCCAATAATACGCATCCCGTGCAGCGCTCTCCGCACCCACACCTTCATACAGCAAATGACTGGTGGTAATGTCAATACGCTCAGCATACCGCTGTGCTAAAGATCGTCCCTTTTCGGTAAGAGCCGGCTTTCGCGGATGAGTCTTGTCAATAAGTCCGTCCTTTTCGAGTGCGGAGATTACACGGCTGACTGAGTAGTGTTCAGCCCGCAGGGTGCGTGCAATTTCCATTACGGTTCGGTCCCGCTCGTCTCCACGCAGAAAGCATAATAAAACCCGGAGTCTCAGTATTTCAGGCGAATCCGACATTATTTATCATCTCCTTGTCCGTATATTCTTATCATGAATTTGCGCCCCATTCGCGCACACAAGCAACGTTTTCATCAATCCGGCCCGTGCTCAGCGGCTTAAATATCTCCTTGCCGCGATAGAATGCGTCCATCGCTTTTCTTTGAAATTCCGTGGCTTTATTTGACATATATATTTCTGCTCCCTTCCTGAAAATCATCAAATGAGAAGAAACTCAAAATCCGGTTAGCCTGCTCTAACCGGCACGCTTTTGAAAAACCGCTATTGGCGGCTTTTCAAAATTCGAAAGTTCGTATGTGTCTTTATTTTATGATTAAATTGTGAACAAGTCAAGATAAACAGAGGAATTTTCAGTTTAATAAACAGCGAGCTGTTCCATTTGCAGAGCCGGAGCACAACGGCAGAAAATTCACCTACCGGACAGCGCTACATTCATCATCGTGAA
>CAVFPQ010000140.1:0-5718 GCA_963624415.1 Acutalibacteraceae bacterium
CAAGGCTTAATTTTTTGCCCTTCCCGTGATCTACCCCTTGAGGGGACACGCTGAGAAGGAAAATTTTGAAGGCATACATAAAAACAGTGCCTCTTATTCCTTACTTAGTGAGGGACAAACGTAAATTTGAAAATTCCCAAATCCCGATACTTGCGTTTCACCCAATATTTTTCCCTTTACCTTATGAAGGGACTTGAACCTTGAAAATTGAATAAAAATCTGAAAATGCGCAATCTGCTGTCATCATTTGATGATTTTTCGGGTAATGAAATTCTGTCCGAACGTGATTTGCAGGATTATCTCGGCAGATATCAGGATCTTCATGATGAGTGGAAAAAACGCAGAAGAATGGGCAGTAAAGAGGATATTACCGATGATATTGTTTTTGAAATTGAGCTGATAAGGCAGATTGAAATAAATATCGATTATATTCTTATGCTTGTCAAAAAGTATCACGAGTCGCACGGCAATGATAAAGAAGTTCTGATTACCATTCGCAAGGCGGTTGACGCAAGCCCCGAGCTTCGCAGTAAAAAAGCGTTGATTGAAACATTTTTGGCGAACATTAACGATGTTTCGGATGTTTTGCCCGAATGGCGTGAATTTGTCGCGGATGAAAAGGAATGCCGGCTTGCCGAGATTATCCGGGATGAAAAGTTGAAGAATGACGAAACCCGCCGTTTTATGGAAAATGCTTTCCGTGACGGCGAAGTCAGAACAACGGGAACAGACATTGATAAGCTTATGCCTCCCATTTCACGCTTCGGCGGCGGCAACCGTGCCGAAAAGAAGCAGACCATTATAGATAAGCTGAAAACATTTTTCGAATGTTTCTTCGGAATAGGCTGACTGCGGCACAGACTTTATATAATCTTTTTAAATAATCGTTGACCTTTTATTCATTATTTGTTAAAATATGATAAGCAAACAATTACGGGACAGAAAAATTTGTGCATTTGTGTCTAAAAACACAGTGTACGGCTTCTGTTCACATTACCGAAAGGAATTTTCTTTATGGCAAAATCAAAACAGAATGCCGGCGGCGAAAAGCTCGATTACAAAAAGACTATTTTAACCGGGTTCGGCTTCCTGGCAACATCCATTGCATGGGCAATTTATGACCCGTACATTACAAAAATTCTCAACAGACTTCTGTCAAACAGTTCGCTTATCACATCGTGGAGCAACGCTCTTGTTGAAAAGCTCCCGTTCCTTACAAAGTTCGCCGAAGCACAGGGCGAGGATGTCGTTTTGGCAGGCGGCGGATTTACACTTGTTCCGCTGTTTATCGGTGTTATAATGACATTCGATAATATTTTCGGTGTTATATTCCAGCCGACCTTCGGCAGACTGTCGGACGAATGCCATTCAAAGCTCGGAAAACGCCGTCCGTTTATTCTGTTCGGCGCACCCATTTCGGCAATACTGTTTTTCTGTATACCGATGGTGTTCCTGCACACAAAGAGCCTTCCGCTTACAATGATATTTATCATACTCTTTGTATTTGTAATGTCGCTGTGGCGTGCTCCCGTTGTTGCACTTATGCCCGACCTTACACCTCCCTCACTTCGCAGTGAAGGCAATGCCGTTATAAACCTTATGGGCGGTCTCGGCTCGGCTATCGGCATGGTTGCCGGCACTCTTGCAATCGCTCTCTGCACCGTATTTTCGGGATACACCAAAGAGCAGATTACAGCCGATGAAACCGTATCGTTCCCCTATGTTTTCGGTATCGGTTCGGTTGTTATGATTCTCGGTATGCTTATACTTATGTTCTTCGTAAAAGAGGAGGACACAAGCATAAAGCTTAAGGGCGATATGAACGCTTATGCCGACGCAAAGGCAAAGCGTGCCGCCGAAAAAGAAGCCGCAAAGGCAGAAAAAGCCGCACGCAAGGCGATAAAGCTTTCCGCAGGTGAAAAACGCAGTCTTCTGTTTATGCTCGCATGCCTTTTCTTCCTGTTCTGCGGTACTAATGCCATTACAACATTCTTCTCACTTTTCGCACAGGAAATTCTTCATAAGATTACATCCGAAGCCACAATTCTTATGCTCATATTTGCCGTTGTAAGTGCTCTTGCGGCTCTCCCGGCGGGCAAGATGGGCAAGAAGGTCGGCAGAAAAAAGACAATTATGGCAGGTCTTGCCACATTCCTCGCCGCTTTCATTATTTTCTTCGGCGTGTTTATAGCACTGCTTGGCGGCAAGGGACTTTCAATCGGCAACTATGTCACGATAAATAACGACTATACCACAATTGACGACGCTATAAATAACTATAATTCCGAGCTGTCGGACAAAGCGAAGAATGCGGGAACGGAGCTTGAGTCCGATGATGTTCTTTCGGTTGAAGGCTATATTGCTTATGTCACAAGCGGCAGTGCGGACGAAAAATACGAAGCGTTTGAAAACTATCTTATCGAAAACAACGGCGCAAATATCAAAAATCATATGATAAGCGATGCCGTATCCGTTCTCGGTGCCGATGAAAACATTACATACGGCGAAGCTGTTGCGGCAATTGCGGACAGCGTTGACGATATCACAAATATTTTAGGTGTGCTTGTCTATCCCGTTCTTATTCTCGGCGGTGCCGCAAATATGTTTATCACCGTTAACACTCTGCCGCTCGTTCTTGAAATCGGCGGTGTTGAGAAGGTCGGCACATTCACAGGCTACTATTATACCGCTACATTCTCGGCACAGATTGCGTCGCCCATTCTCTATGGCTTTATAAGAATGTTTGCAGGTACGTATATGTCGCTGTTCTATTACAGCCCCATTGTTTTTGCGCTTGCGATGCTGATGCTCATGTTTGTAAAGCACGGTGAAGCAATTCCCGATGAGCTTATAAAAGAAGCGAAGGAAGCGGATGACTGATGTTCGGCTCTCGGATGAAATCCGTGCGGATTTGACAGCTGTCGACAAGAGCAGAATTTAATTAACAATTAACAATGTCGGAAGTTCTGCGGACTTGATTTGCAGGCTTCGCAGGTTGTCGGACTTATTGTTAAGTCGGTGCTTTCTTTGGGCTTTGCGGCACCAAAGCAAAAAAATCATATTTTAATTAAGCCGTTCCGCCGTGTATTCCGACGGAGCGGTTTTTATTCCGATATTTTTTTCGAAGTCGTGAAGTTATAAGACTAAAATCTCCGGACTTCCGATATTGCCCTTTACCCACTTTTTATGTCTTTTTGTGTAATCCGACATATTTTTCAAAACTGTGGTTTTAACCGACACAAAATCAATTATTGCTTGTTGCATTTTTATGTGTTGATGTGTTATACTTATTCACGAAAATTTAAGAATTATAAGAGGTGTTGAAAAATGAGCGAGTTTTACGATCTTATTCCGTCGCAGGAAAACATTTATATGCTCGTAAAATACAGCTTCCACAAGCAGATTGTTCAGGTGCCGTCATCCGTATGCTTTGACTATGACATTGACTTTTCACTGCTTCTGAAGGCTCTTAACATAGAAATTCAGAGAAACGACTGCCTTCGCCTTCGCTTCAAAGAGGACGACAAGTCCATAAAGCAGTACTTCCTCCCCGAATATAAAATTGACAGAGTGCCGATTTACACCTTCTCAACCGAAAAAGAGCAGGAGGATTTCTTCAACAAGGACGCTCAGACTCCCGTATATTTCCTCAAGGACGAAACCTTCAGAATTTATTTCTTCCGCAATTTCAAGGGCTACAACGGTGTATACTTCAACGTGTCGCACCTTGTTATGGATGCAATGGGAATATTCATTTTCTATATGGATCTTATGAAGGTCTACACCGCTCTCGCATCCGGCAAAGAACTGCCTCCCGAGATGTTCAGGTATGAAGATTATATCATAAAAGAGCACGAGAGAATGAAGAACACCGCACGTCTTGAAAAGGGTACGGAGTTCTATAAAGCTTATTTCGCAAAGGGCGGCGAACCGGGTTATGCAGGTATTCACGGTCCCGAGTTCCTCGAAAAAGAGAGAAAACGCACACATAATCCCGCTCTTAAAGTGCCGATGGCTTACAGCCCCATTTATGACAAGTCGCACTTTATGATTCTTGACATAGACAAAGACAAAACGCAGAAAATTCTTGAGTTCTGCAAAGAGCACAATGTATCCCCCGAGGCTCTGTTTGTTCTCGGTATGCGTACATACTGCTCTGCCGTCAACTACCGCACACCGGATGTTTTCTGCAATCTTATGTGCAGCAAGCGTATGACATATAAAGATATGCGTATGGGCGGATGCATTGCACAGACCATTCAGGTCCGCACGATTATCCCCGAGACCACGTCATTCAAGGATGCGCTCGATGAAACTCTTATGGTCAGAAACAGCATTTTCAGACACCTTGATTATCCCTTCACCTACGCCAGAGGCATGCTGATGAAGATGTATAATCACAAGACAATTCAGGGCTGTTCGGCGTTTATGGCATCGTGGCTTCCCATGGCTCCCGATACCTTGGGCAAGTTTGATGTTGATTTCAGAACATACAATCTCGGCAGATACTTCAACCCCCTGTATGCGATAATTTTCCCGAACCCCAACACAGGCAAGATATCCATAAACTATATGTACAGATACAAGCTTGTAAGCGAAGATAATGTTCGCTCATTCCACGAAAACACCGTAAATGCAATCATAAAGGGAATAGAAAATCCCGATATTACAATCAGAGAGCTGTTAAACGGCGTAGTAAGATAAAACGGAGGAAATTTTATGCTTGACAAAATCAGAAAAATAATCTGTGAATTTATTGACATTGCACCCGAAGATATTAACGAGAACACCGACATTCGCACGGATCTCGCACTCAACTCACTTGAGCTTGTAAATCTCGCTGTTGAAGTTGAGGAAGAGTTTGACGTAACAATACCCGACAGAGAGGCTATGGGCATTCACACTGTCGGCGATATTATGGACATTATCAAAAAGTATCAGAAGAAGTAATTTTGATACATACTCTCACGCGTGATATAACGCTTATATCCGATGATGATTACCGCAGGGGATATTATGAAATGTCCCCCGAGCGGCAAAAAAAGTGCCTCGGCTATCGCTTTGATGACGACAAAAAGCGGTGCATAGCGGCAGATATGCTGCTTCGTGATATGCTGTCTGAACTGCTGTCATGTGACAGACTCTCGTTTAAGTTTGACTTGATGAGCGGCGGCAAGCCGTATCCGGTCGGAAATGAAGCGTATTTCGGCATTGCCCACTCCGGAAAATATGTCGCAGTCGGTGTGTCGGAAACACAGCCTGTCGGCATTGATATTGAGCGTATACGCCCGGTTAATAAGTCGCTTATGCGGGCGTTCTGTACCGATAAAGATAAAGCTTTTATTTTCGGTTCAGACGGAAATATCAACGGAGAAAAAATCACCGATGAACAAATCCTGAATCGTTTTTTCCGTGTGTGGTGCTTCAAAGAGGCGTACTATAAACGCACAGGCGAGGGAATAGACACCGAAAAAATGCTGTCTGTCAGCTATTGCGATTATCCGAAAAACGAGAAAATTTTTGACGGATATGTTCTCACGGTAATTGAATAAACAAAAACAAAAAGCTGTAACCCTATGTGAAGGGAAACAGCTTTTTTTATAAATTCTTTTTCGGCAAAATAGCAATAGTGTAGAATGCATAATGCAGAATGCATAATGTATAATGCATAATGTAGAATGCATAATGTAGAATGCATAATGTAGAATGCATAATGCA
>CAVFPQ010000141.1:0-5667 GCA_963624415.1 Acutalibacteraceae bacterium
TTTGGTTTGACGGACCGCTGCCGCCGGTCCTCATTAGTCGCTACGCCAAAAATCATTCACCGGATGATTTTTGCCTGCGACATTGCTAATTGCTGACTGCTAATTGCTAATTGCAATGCGAAGCTATACAATCAAAACGCTTTTGCGTTTTCCTTCATTATGCATTATGCATTATGCATTCTACATTATAACAGTCTTCCGACATTGCTAATTGCTAACTGCTAATTTCTAATTATAAAGGTGGTGTGAACATGAAAAAAGCAATCGTTTTTGCCGGCGGCGGCTCAAAGGGCGCATATCAGATAGGTGTATGGCGTGCCCTGAATGAGCTCGGCGAAAGCTTCGACATTGCGACGGGCACATCCGTCGGTTCTATAAACGCGGCGTTTTATGTTCAGCATGACCTTGAAGCCGCAACGGAAATGTGGAACAATCTTGACGTTGATTCCGTCATGGTCAACGGAATGAATTTTGAAAAATCCTTCGGTGTGATTTTTGAACAGCGTGAAAAGATTCTCCCCTTCGCAAAATCATATTTTAAGGGCAAGGGTGCGGACGTAAAGCCGTTTTACGATATGGTCGCGCACTATTATGATCCCGAAAAATTCTTTTCATCCGATGTTGATTTCGGACTTATGACCTGCCGTTATCCGTCTTTTGAGCCGCACGAGGTCTATAAAAGCGACATGGCGCAGGATAAAGAAAACGGCTGGCACTGGATAGGTGCGTCAACTGCCGCCTTCCCCGTGTTTCCGGCGTTTGAAATAAACGGCGAGCAGTATGTTGACGGCGGCTGGTACGATAATGTTCCTGTTTCTATGGCGATAAAGCTGGGTGCGGAAAAAATAACGGCTGTCGACCTGAATACCGACAAAGTCCATATGGGATACATCCGTCATCCGTGGGTACACTATATAAAGCCGTCAAAGGATCTTGGCACTTTTCTCAATTTCGAAAAAGATGCAATATCGTTTTCGATGAACTTAGGGTACGATGACTGCATGAAGGAATACGGCAGGTATCTCGGCGACTACTATACTTTTGACCCCGACTATACCGATGACACAATTGACAGAGCGGCGGATATTTTCACTTCCATTCTGACACTTTCGGAAGCGAAATTCGAGTTTATGCCGATGCTCTCGCTTCACCGTGTCAACAAGCTTGAGGGCTGTTCATATATTCTGTCGGAGCTTGCGAACACCGAACGCCCGACCGAAAAGGATATGTTCATTGCCGCCGTTGAGCTTCTTATGGGGCGAATGGGATATAAATGCGACAAGACATATAAATTAAGCGTGATTTTATACGAGCTTAAATCAAAGGTTGACCGCCTTTATCCGCTTCTTGAGTTTGACTTTGAAAAGGCTTTTGAAACTCTGAAGCAGTTTTTTGAGCCGTTTGAGCAGATACAGGATATGTACAAAAAGAAGATAGACAAAGAGCACAAAAGAATTATTATCATGTCTATCGTTCGTACACTTCAGCAGAGTAATTTCTGAAAAATAAGAGGAGATAGAAATATGCTGTCAAAAGTTACAAGTGTGGGAATTTTCGGTCTGCACACATTCCCGGTCGAAACCGAGGTTTATCTTACCCCCGGCAAATACCGCTTTGACATAGTGGGCTTGCCCGATGCCGCCGTAAGCGAAGCAAAAGAGAGAGTATGGGCGGCAGTGAAAAACAACGGCTTCGGCTTTTCAAACAACAGCATAACGGTAAATCTGGCACCTGCGGACGTAAAAAAAGAGGGCTCGATTTACGATTTGCCCGTATTCATCGCACTTGTATCGGCTCTTAAAAAGCTGCCGAGTCCGCCAAAGGACTACTGCTTTGTGGGTGAATTGTCTTTAGCCGGTGATGTTCGCTCCATCAGAGGCGTTATGCCCATGGTGCTTGAAGCGAGAAAAAACGGCGTAAGAAGAATGTTTGTGCCGTATGACAACATTGCCGAAGCGAGTGTAGCCGACAACATAGATGTATATGGTATTCGCCACGTAAAAGAGCTTCTCAATTTTTTGTGGGGCGGCGAAAATGACACCGAACAGACCGAGACGCTTGTGCCGGTCGAAAAGATAGAATATGTCCCTGCGGCACCCGAGGAACTTCTGGATTTTGCCGACGTAAAGGGGCAGAAGGGCGCTAAGCGTGCGCTTGAGACTGCCGCCGCCGGAGGACACAATCTTATGATGGTAGGCCCTCCGGGTTCGGGCAAAAGTATGCTCGCAAAACGCCTTCCGAGCATTCTGCCGGATATGACATTCGAAGAAGCACTTGACACAACAAAAATATATTCCGTTGCGGGGCTTTTAGGACGAGAGAGCGGACTTGTACGAAGCCGCCCCTTCCGTTCGCCGCACCACACCGTATCATCAACGGGACTTGCAGGCGGCGGTTCAGTACCACGCCCCGGAGAAATATCCCTCGCGCACAACGGCGTGCTGTTCCTTGATGAGCTCCCGGAGTTTTCAAGAAATGCACTCGAAGTAATGCGTCAGCCGATAGAGGACGGAGAAATTACGATTTCACGTGTTGCCGGATCGCTTACATATCCGTGCAGTATCATGCTTGTGGCTGCTATGAATCCGTGTCCGTGCGGATATCTGGGGCATCCGACACATCCGTGCAGCTGTTCGCCCGGCATGGCGGCAAAGTATCTTGCGCGTGTTTCGGGTCCGCTTCTTGACAGAATTGACATTCAGGTTGAAGTGCCGCCCGTCAATTTCGATGAGCTTAACGCCAAAAAGGGCAACGAAGAAACTTCAGCCGAGATAAAAAAGCGTGTTGACGCGGCAAGACAGATTCAGGCAAAGCGTTTTGCCGGAACTTCCACAACGTGCAACGCCAAAATGACGGCGGCACAGACACACGAATTCTGCAGACCGACTCCCGCCGCTTTGGAGCTTCTGAGAAACGCATTCGACAAATTGGGGCTGTCCGCCCGTGCGTATGACAGAATACTCAGAGTTGCGAGAACCGTCGCCGACCTTGACGGCGTGGAGGAAATTGACGTAAAGCACGTGTCCGAAGCGATAAAATACAGGACATATGACAGGCAGAGAGCTAAAAAACAATAAACAATATAAAGGGGCCGGGGAGCTTCGCAAAAGATGAAATTTTCTTAAGAATTTTTTTGTCATCAACACTGCTTTTCACGGTGACTTTTTTGCCGTGAGCGAAGCTTATGTAATCAAAGGCGCACCGTACCTTCTGCTCCCTGTTTTTACACCGAATACCGACAGTATTGGAGGAACAGCATAAATGAAGATTTGTATTTTCGGCGCATCAAGCAACGAAGTAAACAATAATTATATTGAACAGACCGAGATTCTGGGCGAACGCCTTGCAAAGGACGGTCACTCGCTTGTGTTCGGCGGCGGCGCAAACGGCATGATGGGTGCGGCGGCACGAGGCTTCAAAAGGTGCGGCGGCAAAATTACAGGCGTTGCTCCGAGATTTTTCGATCAGCCCGGCATTCTGTACGGCGAATGCGATGAATTTATATGGAACGACTCCATGCGTGACCGCAAAAAATGGATGGAAGACAATTCCGACGCATTTATCGTAACACCCGGCGGCATCGGCACATACGAGGAGTTTTTTGAGGTTCTGACACTTAAACAGCTTGCTCGCCACGCAAAGCCCATTGCGATTTTCAATATTGACGGCTATTATAACGACCTTGACAGCCTCCTTCACAGAAACACCGACGAAGGTATCGTAAGAGCACAGACACTCTCGCTCTATCACATATCCGACAGCATAGACGACATAATAAATTATCTTACAACCGATGTTATTGATATAAACACGATAAAATATCACGATTTTCATGTAAAAGACTGATTTCGGCGTAAGATAAAAAATTTTAATATCACATATCGAAAATTAAAATCATCAAATCATACAAAATCAATTGCAATTGTTTGTGAATAATGATAAAATCACTTTTGTTATTCAAAAAACGGAGTTTACTATGACAAAACAGGAATGGAAAAATATACGCGGTTCTGCCCCCTCTCCCGATCAGATTCTACTCACAATTAAGGGTGATGCCGCAACCGCCATGACGGTTCGCTGGCGTACAAGCGACGACATAAAAAACGGATATGTTCTCTATCGAAAAGCAAATACAAACGACGATTGGCAGAAAACACAGTCCGTTATAAATTTCTTTGAGACGGATGTTGACACCGCAAACTTTCACTTTGCCGACATGACATCTTTAGCTCCCGACACAAAATACGAATACACTGTCGGTGACGACACTCACCGCAGCAAAATATATACATTTAAGACGGCACGAAAAGACTTTGATAAATTTTCATTTCTGTGCGTGTCCGACATTCAGACAGGCGGCCCGAATCCCCCGGCTGACTATCGCCCCATGGGCAGAACTCTTAAAAGAATTCTGGACGCACACCCCGAGTGCGAATTTATTCTGACTGCCGGCGACAACACAAACTGCGGTCAGACCGATGTTCAGTGGACAGGACTTATGCAGGGGCTTGAAGGCATTTCCGAAAGCATTCCCGTTATGTTTTGCATGGGCAACCATGACGACATGGGCTTTGCCGATTACTTTAATTTCACCGGAAAATATTATTCCGAGCACGCAACATATTTTACGAATATGCTCCTTCACTCCTATGCACACAACGGCCCCAAGGACTGGCTTGTCGCAAACTATGCCTTCGATTACGGCAACTGCCACTTTGCGATAATGGGCACAAGCGGATTTGAATATATAAACGAGTGGCTCCTCAAAGATGCCGAAAAGAGCGACAAAACATGGAAATTCGGCGCACATCACTTCCCCGTGTGCTATTCGGGCCCTTCGATAGAATGCGAAGACACCTATCCTGCGCTTCGTGACGGTATGGAAAAATTCGATGTCATTTTCTCGGGGCATGAGCATTCATTCGCACGCTCCTATCCCAGACGAAAAGACGGACTTTATGACGCTCCGTCAGAAGGCACTGTTCACTATAACTTAGGAAGCGGCAACCAAAATCCGCCCGGCACACGCTCCGTCAAAAAGATATGGAACGCCAAAACCTATCACCATGAAGAAGAGCTTTCAATGTTCTGCATTGCCGATGTTGACGGCGACACACTGACGCTTACTTCATTCACCGAGGACGGACGTGTTGTCGACAGCTGTGTAATAGATAAACATAACAATGTAATTCTCCCTTATGACATTGCCCCTGTCTATAACCGCACTCGCCTTGCCTTCAAGGGCTATGATCTCGGTATGTGCAATGAAAAAACTCTGCCGCAGAATATTGACGGCAAATGGTACTTATCCCCGGGGCAGCTTATAAATTTCATCGGCGGCGACGTTGAGCGGTCAAAGGGCAAAATAAAAATTTCCGTCTACGGCAGAACCGTTGAATTTACCGAAAACAGCGATATTATGACGGTAAACGGCGAACCGCAGAAAATGTCCGCACCATGTATACGCTTAAATGAAAATCAGCTCTATGTTCCCGTTGACGACTTCTGCCGCCCGATACGCATGAAACCGCTTTACTTTACGCACAATAATTTTATTTCAATTGAAAGCGATACGGAAGCTATTCCGGTACCGGTGCAGGAGTAAGCAATTAGCAATTAGCAATGAGCAATTAGCAATTAGCAATGAGCAATTAGCAATTAGCAATT
>CAVFPQ010000142.1:0-5664 GCA_963624415.1 Acutalibacteraceae bacterium
GTCGATGATTTGTCTTTGTTTTGAAACAATACTTCCTTATCAGCACGTGGCTAAAGCTGAGTGCTTTGTCGTAGTCTTATTTTTTTTCGGGAGAAAAACAGGGGGCGAGCGGAGCGAGCGTAACGCGAGCGGAGCGAGCGGATGCCGACGAGACGCCGAAGGCGTTGAGGAGGCACGGGCGAGGAGCGAGCGAAGCGAGCGACGAGCCCGAAGCCCGAGGAGCTTGCGAAGCAAGCGACGAGGGCTTGCCGCGACGAGGCGGCGACAGCCGACGAGGAGCGGCCGGCCGACGACGAGCATTTCGCCGACAGGCGGAATGTGAGGAGGAGGCACAGGCCCGGAGCGGTGAAATTTGTGAGCGTGCGGAGCATGCGAACAAATTCCGCCGCGGAGGGCGTCCCCGACGAGCGTGGCATCGCGGGCACAGAAAAAGCCGACCTTATGAAAGAGTAAAGCGATTGTCACCGAGGAGGGGACGAAGCCGCCGCCGACGGCAACCTCCCCGGGCAGTCGGCTTTACGAACAAGGCGGCTTTACGAATGCAGGCAGTCAAAATTGCGGATTTACCCTAAAAAGCCCCATGTGATATTTTGTTGTAAGAGTGGATTTGTATAGAAATCGTTTTTGCCTATTTATCAGTCTGATCTGCATATGTTTCGAAAAATTATATGCATATAATTTAGATTGCAACTTGTTTTTCTGCATATACTATGCTAAAATTATATGCAGAAAGGTCGGTGCTTTATGAGAAAATTCGATTATTCTTTTTTGAATAACGGTTTGCTTCCGGCAAGTCTTGTGAATCTGACATGCGACATTGCAACACTCAAAACCATGGCAGGTGTACGCAAGAATGAATATATGCAGGTCTTTACAGAGCTTGAAGCTGTGGCAAAGGTCCAATCTGTTAAAAGCTCCAATGCCATTGAAGGTATTGTGACAGGTGATGATCGTATTTCGGCAATTGTAAATCAGAACAGCGCACCTCTTAACCACAACGAAGCTGAGATCGCAGGGTACAGAGATGCGCTGAATGCAATTCATTTAAACTTTTCCGATATGGATTTTCGGCAGACCGACATTTTGCGTCTGCATGAAATGATGATGAATTTTATATCCTTTGGTTGCGGAGGGCAGTACAAGACAGATGACAATGTAATTTTGGAAATTGATGCCGACGGCAACCGTCGTGTTCGTTTTCGTCCTACCCCGGCAAGTGAAACCTCGACTGCTATGGAACAGTTGGAACTTGCCTATATGGATGCAAAAAGTGATGCGAATATTAATCAGCTTCTTTTAATTCCGTGTGTGATATTGGATTTCCTCTGTATTCATCCTTTTAGAGACGGCAACGGCAGAATGTCTCGTTTGCTTTCACTACTGCTGTTATACAAAAACGGATTTGATGCCGGCAAATACATGTCCTTTGAAGAACAGATTAACAACAGCAAGATATATTATTATGAAGCTTTGCGGCAATCGTCGGTCGGATGGGAAACGAATGAAAATACTTATATCCCGTTTATCGAGAATTTTTTGTCCACTCTTTATATGTGCTATAAAGAACTTGACAAACGATTTGCCGTGGTGAATGGCAAGAAGATTACAAAGAAAGCCCGTGTTGAGGCAACTGTCCTGAACAGCCTGAAACCGCTTTCAAAAGCCGAAATCTGCAAAATTCTCCCCGATGTCAGCCCGACGACAGTTGAAGCCGTACTCGGCGAGATGGTCAAGATCGGTTCAATAAAGCTTATCGGTGCAGGTCGGGCGACTCGCTATATTAAAGTCTGATTTTTTCCGGAACTTATTCGCAAAGTCAAATATCATTCTGTCGTTATTTCAACGGCAGATGTATTTTTTTGCCTTCCGCTGCCCACATAAGTCCTCTCTTCATTAAAACAGCGGCTGTCGGAAATAAATCAAAAACATTGTCATGGTGTCCCAATGAAAGATAGAACACTCTGCCCTGTCCCCAGTATTTTGTCCACGCAACGGGCATCTGTATCGGCTTGTTTACATTGTCTTTGCAGCCCGTAAACGGATACGCCGTTGTCGCGAGAACTTCTATCGCCGGGTCAATGTGCATATAATAAAGCTCACTGTGAACGGTGAAATCCGAAAGCCCCTGTGTAATGGAGCTTGACGACGGCACAATATTAACGGTATAGTCAATTTCACCCTCCGGATGATGCACCCACTGACCGCCGGTTAAATACTGCCAGTCGGGACTGTTTCGAAATGCGTCACACAATCCGCCGTGGCACCCTGCAAGACCTGTGCCGTGCTCTACCGCATACGCTACATTCTTGACATATTCGCTTTTTATCTCACCCGAAGTCCAGCACGCTATTATAAGATCGTATTCCGAAAGCTTTTCTCTGTCCGCCAGACAGTCGAGCGTGTCGTATATTTCCGCAGTGTAGCCTTCTTCTTCCATCATTGCGGCAAAACGCTCAGATGTTTTAACCGGATCGTGACCGTCCCATCCGCCCTGAAAAATAAGTACCTTCTTCATATTTTTCCTCCCTTGTTCCTTTGAACTTTTATCGAATTTATTATAATAGATATATTTCACTGATTCAAGTAAAAAACGCACTTCCGTGAAGTGCGTTTTTTCTGCGTGGATATTATACGAAAATTACTTGTCTTCGGGCTCGTCATCTTCAAGCTCGAAGATGCTGTCCATATCGATTTTTGTGCCGCATGCGGGGCATACAAGCTCCTCATCGTCATCATCGAAAATGGAATCGTCAAAATAAACCGTCTCTTTGCAGTTGGGGCAGGTGAATTCGTAAACGCCGTCGTCCTCGTCAAAGTCACAGCCGTCGCAGTTGTCGCAGTTGCCTGTGCAGTATTCGTCGTCGAAATCGAAGTCATCATCGTCATCGTCTTCGTAAACGATATCCTCAACAGCCGCAAGATCCTCGTCAACCTCATCGATATGCTCGCCGAGATCCTGAATTTCAGCCGCCATGTCGCCTAAAAGGTCTGTAAGCGCACACAGAACCTTGCCTTCCTTTGAGGACTTGTCTATATCAAGACCGTCCATAAGACCCTTGATGTATGATACTTTTTCACCGATTGTCATTGTAATATCCTCCTTTTGGGGTGATTTTCTAAAAAAGCGACCGCAAGATAAAATCGCACGGCCGCATTTTTTTTATAGGTTATATTACGCTCTGCCGAGATATTCGCCGGTGCGTGTGTCGATCTGAATTTTTTCGCCCTCATCAATGAAAAGGGGAACTCTGACCTCAGCACCTGTCTCAAGTGTTGCGGGCTTAAGTGTGTTTGTGGCAGTGTCGCCCTTGAAGCCGGGCTCTGTCTTTGTAACCTCAAGGTCAACAAACGTGGGCGGCTCTACACCGAAAACGTTGCCTTTGTAAGAGAGAATACGGCAAACCATGTTCTCCTTGACAAACTTGAAGTTGTCGGAAAGCTCGGAAGCACTTACGGGAACCTGCTCGTATGTCTCCTGATCCATGAAGTAATAAAGATCGCCGTCATTGTAGAGATATTCCATCTCGCGTCTGTCTATGTGAGCGGTGGGGAACTTGTCTGTGGGGGAGAATGTCTTTTCAACAACGCTGCCCGCAATAACGTTTCTTATCTTTGTGCGAACGAAAGCCGCGCCTTTACCGGGTTTAACGTGCTGGAATTCGATGATCTGCCAAACGCCGCCCTCCATCTCGAAGGTTATGCCGTTTCTGAAATCGCCGGCTGAAACCATTAAAATCAATCCTTTCTTTTTAAGGCAAAATGTGCCTTTGAAAAATATTACGCTATAACAGTTGTATTGTACTATATACGTTTTTGTTTTGCAAGTATTTTTTTATAAGACTATAAGCTCCTTGGGGCAGCGTGTTAAAAGTTCGTATCCGCTGTCCGTTATAAGTGCCATGTCTTCGATTCTTACACCGAATTTGCCCGGGAGATAAATACCCGGTTCATCAGTAACAACATTGCCCGTGACAAGAGTATCCTTTGATTTGGGGGAAAGATATGTAGCCTCGTGTATCTCTACGCCAACGCCGTGACCTGTGCCGTGACCGAAATTTGAGCCATAGCCTGCAGCCGTAATAATATCTCTTGCCGCTTTGTCCGCGTCAACTCCCGAAACGCCGTTATGAAGCACCGACAGCGTTGCCATATGAGCTTTAAGCACGGTGTCATAAACCTTTTTCTGCTCGTCGCTTACATGACCGACTGCAACGGTTCTTGTCATATCGGAATGATAGCCGTTTACGAGTGCGCCGTAGTCCATGGTGACAAAATCACCGTCTTTTATGACATTGTCTCCGGGTACGCCGTGGGGCATTGATGTCTTTACGCCCGATATCGCTATTGTTTCAAAAGACAGATCGTCGGCACCGTTTGACAGCATAAAATACTCAAGCTCAAGTCTTACCTGCTTTTCGGTAAGTCCGGGCTTTATGAATCCCAAAATGTGGAAAAACGCTTTTTCGGCAATTCTCTGAGCCTTTACGATTTCTCTGATTTCATCGTCCGTTTTTACCGCGCGAAGAGAAGAAATTGTCGAAGACAGCCTGTCATTTACAATAAAGTTGACACCCGGAAGCTTTTTGCATAGGTCTTCATATTCTTTGAGTGTCAGTCTTTCATTTTCGAGTGCGACGGTTTTTATTCCGTTGTCTGAAAAATAAGTGTTAAGCTCATCATAAAGCCTGTTTGAATTTCTGACGTACTTTTCGCCTATCTTTTTCTCTGCGGCTTCGGTATAGCGTGAATCCGTATAGAATACCGCATCATTTTTCGTTACGAAAAGACAGCCGTCGGAAGCGGGGAAGCCCGTAAAATAGAAGCGGCTTACCTCCGAAAAAATAAGTGCGGCATCGGCAAATTCACTCAGCTTGTTCTGAAGTCTGCTTACACGTTCATTCATATTTTATCGCCAAGACCTTTCAGTTTAAGATAGTCATGCTCCTGCTTACGCAAAATCTGATATCTGAAAAAGAGAAAATATTCCGTTCTTGTGGGGCGAATTCTTATTGAAATGGCACCGGAGTCGTTTGCGCCTCTTATGTCGGTAAACAGCTGATCACCGATGAATGCCATTTCAGAAACATTTATACCGAGTATTTCGGCGCCTCTTAAATAGTTCCTCGGATTGGGCTTTTTGGAATTGCCGATTGCGGGCATACCGTCAAATTTCTTTGACATAACTCTCGCTCTGAGCGGGTATGTGTTTGAAATTATGATAAGAGGGAAGCCCTCCGCACGCATTTTGCGTGTCCATTCTTTCGCACCTGGCAGAAGTGTGTAGCTGCAGTCATAAGCCAGAGTGTTGTCAATGTCAAGCGCAATGCCCTTAGCACCCATCTTTCTTAAATCATCGGCAGTAATGTCTGTCAGCTTATCGTAAAAATATTGGGGTGTGCAGTTGTTTTCGAAGCTGCGATCGATCATAGGGAGTCTCCTTATGTCACGAAAAAAACCGTGATGCATCTCTAAAAATAAAGCAGGTCTTCAGCCACTCACTGATAACGAAGTATTGGTTTCTCACCGAAAAATCCCCCATATCTTTGTCCGAAAGCCTTGTTTCGTTTTCGTACTTCGATATGAAAAATTTTTCTCGGCTATGAAACTGCATTGCATTTCAAAACAAAAAACCGGGAAAATTGTATAACTTAAATTTGTTACAAA
>CAVFPQ010000143.1:0-5641 GCA_963624415.1 Acutalibacteraceae bacterium
ACTGATGATTTGTCTTTGTTTTGTAACAATACTTCCTTATCAGCACGTGGCTTATTGCGATAGCTTATAATCCAAGTCCGCAGGACTTCCTCAGCCACTGACCACTGTTCACTGACTGTTATCGGCGTTTTTCGCCTCTTCCGCCTCTTTTTTCTCACGGCGTTTTTTGCGTGCCTGATAGCATTTGAGTTCTTTAAGCTGTGCGGCGGGTGTAACATATTTGCCGAGTGTCATGGCCTGTTTGCCGTACATTCCGTGGAAATCGCTGCCGCCCGTTGTAAGAAGCTTATGCTTTTTCGCGAATTTAAGAAGTCTGTCAACGGTTTCTTCGTTTGCTGTGGGATGCCAGACTTCCACTCCGTCAAACTCCTCAACCTTTCTTTCGAGCAGGTCAAAATTATCATAAAGAGCGGGATGTGCAAGCACGGCAATACCGTTTGCGGCGTGAATTTCGTTCAGAACCTCATCAACAGACGCAAACTGCGGTCTTACAAGTATATTGTTCTCACTTTCGGCAGAAAAAAGCTCGTCGTGGATTTCGGAATAAATTCCGCCGGAAATACCGCTCTCCATAAGAGCATGCATAATGTGCTGTTTAAAAAGGCACGTGGAGCCTGCCGCACACTTGCGGATAAGCTCGGTTGACACGGGGTAACGCCCCGCCGCCTTTATCATCATAAACTGCGCGGCTCTTTTTCTTGCCGTGGAATTTTTACGGCAAAGTCCTTCAAGCCTGTCGGGAAATTCCGGAAGATAGCAAAGGATATGAACATCCTTGCCCGTTTCGGTATCGATAGCCGAAAGCTCAACGCCCGGAATAACTTCTACTCCGTTGCGTTCGCCTATAAGCTTTGCTCTTATTGTGCCGGCAAGACAGTCATGGTCTGTTATGGCAATGGTTTCAATCTTGCAGTTATGCGCAAGTGTAATAATATCCTCAAGTCCGACAGAGCCGTCGGAAAGGCGTGTGTGACAGTGCAGATCGCCGCCCAAAGAAAAACCCCCTAAAATTACCAACCTCAGGTTTTTTGCATATATAGAAAAATAGGATATGAAAAATAATGGAAATTGGCACGAATTATCTCAGTATATGTCATAATTATACTCCCGGTTTCAGCTTTTTTCAAGTATTTCATAAATTTTTCATTAAGACTTTTTCAGTGCGGCTTTTCATGTTGACAAAATTCGCGCATTTGACATAGAATAAAGCCAAAGAGACGTTTCCGCGACAGACGGTTACGCCCTCATAGTCAGATTAAAGAAATAATCGCAAACTTTGGAGAGTGGTGCGGTTATTTCTTTTTATGTTCAAGAATTTCCCGAATTATTTATTTTATCCGTCAGTTTTGCCTTTTCGTGCCGTTTATGCGACATTCGGGCAAAATCAGGTGATTTGCAAAGGTTGAAATCTCGATGTGAGAGATATATAATATGTAATATATTATATACAAAGCGGTGACGACTATGTTTGACATTATAAAGGTAAACGAAAAGACATATTATCTTAAAAATCCGTCGATTATAGGCATTTACACGCCGGACGGCAAAAATGCCTATGCGATAGACACAAGCGGCACGGACACTTCCGCAAAAAAGCTGCTTGAAGCACTCGACACCTTAGGGCTGACGCTGAAGGCGATAATCAACACTCACTCACACGCCGACCATATAGGCGGCAACGCATACTGTCAGGAGCAGACGGGGTGCAGGATTTACGCACCGGGGCTTGAATATTTTCTCACGAACAATCCGACATTTGAACCTGTCTATCTTTTCGGCGGAAAGCCTCCGAAGAAGCTTCTGCACAAACTTTTTGCCGCTAAAGCGAGCATTGCCGAGCCTGTTACCCCGGACATACTCCCGGAGGGACTTGAGATGATACCTCTGCCCGGTCATTCGTTCAGTGAAACAGCATACCGCACAGCCGAGGGCGTTGTCTTTTTAGGCGATGCACTCATAAGCGAACAGACGTTTAACAGATACGGCATTACATTCAACTACGACATAGCCGCCGAATTTGAGACATTGGAAAAACTGAAAACGCTTGAAGGCACACTGTTTATTCCGTGCCATGCCGAGCCGACGGAAAATATTTCGGAGCTTATTGAAATCAACCGTAACGGACTGAAAAAGGTCGTGAATACAATTCTGGAAATCATAAAGACTCCGAAAACGTTTGATGAAGTTCTGTCGGATGTTTTTTCCGCTTTTGACATTGAGATTAATGACGCACAGTTTGCCCTGCTCGGATTTACAGTACGCTCGTATCTTGTATACCTTGAGAATGAGGACCTCGCAAAGCATTACTTTAAGGATAATAAAATGTACTGGGAAGCGGTATAATGCCGCCGCAAAGAAAATCTGCCGGATTATTTCTTTAATCAGCAATCGGCAATTACGGCAAATGGGCAATATAGTAAATACCGGAAATTTAAGTTTTTAAGATTAACAAAAAAAGCTCTCCTCGGCTGCGAATTAAAAGCCGGGGAGAGTTTTTTTACGGATTTATCAGACGGACTTCATAAGAAGACCTATATTCTTTATGCCGACAGTGAGGCCGCCGAGGATTTTGCCGAGGCCTTTAAGTGTGCCGCCGCCGTTTAAGATGAGGCAGAGGCCATCGGCCATTTCGGGAGTGAACACGCCCATGCTCATCGAGATAAAGCAGCGAATCGGAATCTGAAGTGCCATGCTTGACATCATTCGCTCCTGTGCGGGGTTGCCATTTGACATTGCCTTGAACACCTTTTTGAGAAGATCGTTAACGACCTTGCCTGCGGCGGTACCGTTTGCGTCCTCAAGCGCACTGTTAATTGTTATAACCTTTGACGAAGGCTCATTTTTATAGGGTATCTCTCTGCCGAGAAGAGCGGTGAACTCTTCGTCCGTAACATATGCGGGGTCACCGCCGTAATATACGGGAGCGGTTTTTGAGAAATCCGTTTCGGTTACATTCTCGTCCGTTGAAGTTACCTTTACAACGGCGGAAAGCTTAATATCACGGGAGGACGAACCGACATTTATTGTAAATTCGCCGCTCTCGACGTGCCAGTCCTCAATTTCGGTATTGAAGTAGGCAAACGCCCTCTTTGAAAGCTCAAGTGTAACTGTCTTTTCTTCGCCGGGCTGTAAAAATACCTTTTTGAAGCCCTTAAGCTCCTGTGCGGGACGGAATACAGTGCTCTTCTTGTCGCTTACATAAACCTCGGCGACCTCGGCACCTGCGACCGAACCGGTGTTCTTAATCTTAAAGGACACCTTAAGTGTATCTGTATCCTTGATATTCTTCTTTGAAAGCTTTATATCGGAATACTCGAATGTTGTATACGAAAGGCCGTAGCCGAACGGGAACAGAACATCCTTTTTGAAAGTATCGTAGTATCTGTAACCGACATATACGCCCTCACGGTATTCAACACTCTTCGTTGTGCCGGGGAACTGTCTGTATGACGGATTGGCGGCAAGCGATGTGGGATATGTTTCGGCAAGCTTGCCGGACGGATTTGCTTTGCCGGTAAGAAGATTTACAACTGCGCCGCCGGATGCCTGACCGCCGAGATATGCATTAAGAAGTCCCTTTACCTTGCCTATCCACGGCATGACAACGGGTGCGCCGCCTGAAAGCACAACAACAGTATTGGGGTTGGCGTTGGCAACGGCATTTACAAGGTCAACATGATTCTGAGGAATATCAAGTGAATCTCTGTCGAAGCCTTCGGACTCGAATTCATCCGTAAGACCGATAAATACGACAGCGACATCTGTGCTCTTAGCCGTCTCGACAGCGTCATGAAGAAGATTAACATCCGTGACGCTCTTGAGGCTGTCATAGCCCTGAGAATAGACAATGCCGACATCGGACTTCAAGAACGCATCATAAGCGCACTCAAGATCGGTTGTGACAATCTGCGAGGAGCCTGCGCCCTGATAGCGGGGCTTCTTTGCCATTTCACCGATAACGGCGACTGTCTGCCCTTTTTTAAGGGGAAGAATATTATCATCGTTTTTAAGAAGAACCATTGAATTTTCGGCAACCTTGCGTGCGAAATTATGGTGCTCCTCTTTTGAATACTCATAATGACCGAGTGTATCCTGTGCTTTCATGATAAGGTCGACAATCTCGTCAACACGCTTATCGAGAGCCTCTTCAGACAGAGTTCCGTTCTTGACAGCCTCAACAAGCTTTGCGCTGCCGAGTCCTGCAGAGCCCGGCATTTCAAGGTTCTGCCCGGCGGCGATACCCTTTTCTATCTCATTCTCTGCGCCCCAGTCGGTTACAACAACACCGTCAAAGCCCCAGTTTTCACGAAGCACATGAGTTAAAAGCCACTCATTTTCGGCACAGTATGTACCGTTTAATTTATTGTAGGCGTTCATTACCGTCCACGGCTTGCCCTCTTTTACGGCTGTTTCAAAACCTGCGAGGTAAATTTCACGAAGGGTACGTTCATCGGCAACTGTATCGATTGTCATGCGGCGTGTTTCCTGATTGTTAGCGGCAAAATGTTTAAGAGAAGTGCCGATGCCCTTTGACTGCACGCCTTTGATGAATGCCGCCGCCATTTTGCCGGCAAGATAGGGATCTTCGGAAAAATACTCAAAGTTTCTGCCGCACAGAGGTGAACGTTTAATGTTCATTCCGGGGCCGAGAACCACGGAAACCTGCTCTGCCTTTGCTTCATCGGCAAGGTGAGAGCCAAGTTCGGAGAGAAGCTCTTCATCCCATGAGCACGCTGTGCAGGAAGCGGTCGGATAGCAGGTTGCGGGAACACTGCCCAGAAGGTCGCCCGCCTTTTTGTCTTTATTCTGTTTTCTGAGGCCGTGAGGGCCATCGGATACCATTATGCTTGTAAGCCCTAAACGCTCAACGGCGTTAAGGTGCCAGAAGTCCTTGCCGGAGCAAAGGCTTGCCTTTTCTTCGAGGGTAAGTTTTTCTACGATTTCGGGGTGGTTCATCAGTTAACAACATCCTTTCACAATGGGGTATAGTGAGTGTAAAATCATTTCTCGATAAGAACTTTTCAATTATCGGTTGATGAATCGTCACTTGATTCTATGTCTTTAAGAGATTTCTTTATAATATCATTGCGTTTTGTCGCGTCTTCAATAGCTTTTTCGGCAGTCTGAATATTTTTGTGAGCCTTGTCAAGAATTTCGGCGAATTTATCATACTGTTTTTTAGCGTCGGCAAGAACATCCATTATATCCGCCGCCTTATTGTTGAGAGCAACGGACTTAAAGCCCATCGAAAGAGCGGAGAGCATTGCGGTAATTGTCGACGGAGACGCAATCATGACAGAAAACTCGTCATGTGCTTTGTCAATTATATTATCGGGAAGCGTGGCGACTTCGGCAAAAAGAGCATCTGTCGCAAGATACATAATCGCAAACGGTGTCGTTTCGGGCGGTTCAATGTATTTTTTTATCATTCGTGCTTCGCTTATAATACGAGCTGACAGTTCGGCACGGCACTGTTTAACGCCGTCGGAATTGCCCTTTTCGGCTTCTTCGGACAGGCGAACGAAGTCGGAAACCGGGAATTTGGAGTCAATCGGCAGATATGTGGTTCCGCCGTTGTTGTCGGGTAAGGTTACGGCAAATTCAACCGTGCCGGATACGTTTTTGGGGGAGAAATTGCGCA
>CAVFPQ010000144.1:0-5638 GCA_963624415.1 Acutalibacteraceae bacterium
CCGTACTGCAGGATATGACATCCATTTCCTCAGTATTTTCAAGGCTTTTCGGGTTTTTCGCTTTCGTTTCCCCTAGCGGTTAGCCCATCTGAAATCGGCTTATTCGTTTTTTTATGGCGTGTTTGTGCCGTTGTCGACTGCCTATCTTCTATATCAATCTTATACCCTGAATCATAATAAATTCAAGCATAATTTATTTTGGCACTCTCCTCATTATAGAAAGGCACCGCTCTCAAATGCTGCGCGGTAAGGCGGCGAAGACTCCTGCTCCATAACGTGTGCCGGTCAAAAATTCGAGCCCGCTCACCGAAGTGAACGAGCTCGTATCTTGTCATTGGATTCAGAATGTGAACGCACGAGTTCAAAATTGTTCCATTCGAGAAAAGTCCGGAAATGCTCTTTTGATAATTCCTCCTTGCAAGCAAGAAAATCAAGCACTGAATTGATTATCTTCTTGACCTGTCTTACTGTCAGCCGCTCTGAAAGCTTCGTTTACAACCGAGGCAAGCTCCCACGGCTTATTGTATTTTACTCTCGCGTAGACATCCATTGTGACCTTACTGTTTTCATGGCCTGCCAGATACTGCACCGTTTTAGGGTCAACACCTTCATAAATCAGATTCGTTATATAGGTGTAGCGGAGAATGTGCGGAGACACATAAAAATCCAGCGTGTAAATCAGACTTTTCTTAGTCCTGCACCGTTCACCGAGCTGAGGGGAGATTGTGTGACAGAGTCTTTCACCGTTAATGTAACGATAGATTTTTCTCTCCTCTGCAGTGCGTGCTTTGATATAGTGCCACATCCTGACGAACTGCGATTCCGCCAACGGCTGTCCGTTCGAGTCGGAAATCACAAAATCAGAGTTTGATGTTTCTCTCACTTCTTTCAGCCGGTCAACGAGAATTTGCGGTATCGGAATATCTCGTCTTGCCGCAGGAGTTTTAAGCACATACGAAATATCCGGTCTGTTGTTGACACTGCGCCACGCTCTGCGGACGGAAATATAGGGAACATCCTCATCAATATGCACGCAGTCCCATTGAAGAGCCAAAATCTCCTCACGCCTTAAGCCGGCAAATAATCCGATCATAACAAAAGTATATGGAGGCAGATCTTTTACCGTATCGAGAAGCATTGCTATCTGTTTATCGGTGAGAGCATCCCGTTCCTTTTTCGGCTTTCCTCCGCGCGGATTGATACAGGCAGCCGGATTATCTCCGATAACATCGCTTTCGACTGCCGAGTTGAAGATACATTTCAGGAGCATATTGACCTTGCTGTATGTTGTACTTGACCTCTTCGACACGGGAACCATCAACAGCTTCAGGTCGTCTCCTGTGATTTCATCGATATATCTGTCTCCGATAGCACTGATAACGTAGGTGTCCAATATTCTTTTATAGCTTTCAATGGTGTTTTCGCGAACGGTTGCCGACTTCATCTTCAGCCACTTTTCGCAATAATCTCCGACGGTAGGATTTTGCTTTCTGAATTTGGCGTCTGCGATAACTCGAGTGGCTTCCTGAACCTTATCGTAGACCTCCTCGCAGGTTTTTCCGTAGATATCAACCTGCTTGCCGTCGGCATCCTGAATTCTCGTTCTGTAGTATTCAAGACCGTTTTTTACTGCTTTGCTATACTCAGGTATTATTTTTTTCTTTGCCATATTTTCTCCGTTAATGTGGGGAACGGAATCGACCGATATCCGTCCCCATCGTGTTTCTACTGCGATGCAGCCTCGTTCCATTGGTTGAAGATATGCTCAAGTGACGGGGCAACATCTTTAGGGCGGTTGTATTTTGCTTTTGCGTAGATGTCCATTGTTATCTTGCTGTTTTCGTGACCGGCAAGATACTGTACTGTTTTTGGATCTACAGACGCATATATTAAGTTTGTAATGTAGGTGTGTCTCAGCTGATGCGGTGTGACGTCAAAATCCAGGCTGTAAACCACATGACCGTTGTTTCTCGCCTTTTCTCCGAGCACCGGATAGAGCGTGTATTTTACATACTTACCATTTACAAGCTTTCTTGCCGGGCGGGGTTTTGCCGTTCTTGTCGTGATATATTTCCAAAGGCGCTGAAACTGCGTATATGAAAGCGGCTGACCGTCTCTGTTTGCAATCACATAATCCGATTTTGATGCTAACTTTGCCTCCCTGAGTGCCTCGACCAGCTGAGGTGGAATGGGGATGTTCCTTTTTGCTGCTTTTGTTTTAAGCTCGGTCAGTATAACGGGTCTGTTGTTTTCCGTATGCCATGCCCTGCGAACCGTCAGATACGGAGCTTCAATGTTGAGATAAACACTGTCCCATTTAAGACCGAGAATTTCCTCTCGCCTGAGCCCGGCATAAAGGCCGAGCATAACAAACAGATACGGAGGCAGTCCCTTGATTGCGGAAAGCAGCTTTTCAACCTGCTCGTCCGTCAGGGGAGTGCGTTCATTTTGCGGTACACCTCCGCCGTTAATAGATATGAACCGTGTCGGGTCCTTGTCTATCACTTTACTTTCCAATGCCGAGCGAAAAATGCACTTGTAGAGCACATTCACCGACTTGAAAACAGAGCTTGAAAGCTTTGATGCCGGTATGACGGCAAGACGAATATCGTCCGCCGTAACATCTCCCATCTTCATATCACCCAGCGGTTTAATGATGTGATTTTTTACTTTTGAACGGTAATCGATCATTGTCGTCTCTCGAATGTTTGCGGACTTCATAAGAAGCCATTTTTCGCAGTATTCTCTGACAGTGGGAGTCTGCCTGCGAAAGGTTTTGTTCTCGATTTGTTCCTCAACCTCGTTTACTTTCTCATAAAGCTCCTCACGAGTTGCGGCATACAATGGAATTCTGTTCCCTTCGTCATCGCTGAGGCGTGTTCTGTAATATGTTTTACCCTTTATCTGAACCGTTCCGTAATTCGGAATAATCGGCTTTCGTTTTGCCATTTTGTACTGACCTCCTTATTCACTCCGCCGTTTTCGGTATGTGGAGCGCGTCGGCTCTGTCAGCTTTGCCCTGCGTGTACACTTGGCGACATATTCATCAATTGCGTTTTCAGTGAAGTATACACAGCCGTTTTCAACGAACTGTACATAAGCGATTTGTCCGTTGAGCCTCGCAAAGTCCAGTGTTTTAACGCTGATTCCGAGCCTTCTTGCGGCTTCCTTTCTTGAAATCAGTCCCTGCATAGTCTCACCTCATCTCGGAAGTGCGTACTGTATAGGGCTGAAAGAATCCGCTTTGCAATAAATATGCTATTCATTCTCAGCCCTTCTTTCCAACGTGCGAATTTGCCGTTTTCCGCTCTTTTGCACATTTGACTTTTTAGAAATCAGAAAATCATAGCCCAAGCGGATGCCGCAGTATGTGCATGGTTCTTTATCTACCTGATAAGGATCCTTTCTCACGATTCTGTAGGTCGGAATACTGTAAAAGCTGTTCGCACACGTGGCGCACAGGCATAGCTCCATTTGTGAATTGTCTTTAGCTGTCATCTTTTTGTCCTCACTTTCGGGGTGTAGGAGATTTATCTCCTCAAGGGGTAGATCACGAGAAGGGCAAAAAATTAAGCCTCATTCCGATTTTTTTAATTTTTTTCTGATTGTTTTCAGCTTCAGGCATATTGCGGCAGGGCTTTTGCCGTATTCGACGCTAAGCTCCTTTTGCGTGTATCCGCCGAAGGCAAGCTTATCGATCAGTTCAATCTCTTCTTCGGAAAGCAGCTTCAGGTTCCGGCTCAGTGTTTCGTCCTCAATTTCATCAATCCACCTGAATTTCTCGTCGAGTGAAGGCTCCTGAACAACCGTCAGAGCATCGGCATTTTTCTTCAACAAGGAACTTTGCGTTTCTTCCTCGAAATCTTCAGAATAAGTGCTGAGGGTCTGCGTATGACGGTAATAGGCAATATCTCGGTTAAACTGCTTTAAATCCGCTTCATACATGGCAAGAATCTGCTCCGGTGTCATACCTGCAGCTTCGTATTCCCTGCGGAGCTTTTCCTGTGTTTCGTGAAATTTTCTTCTCTCTATTGCGAAATTGATACCCATTTTGTAATCTCCTTTGAATTTTTGAAATTTGGTTAAAGTCAAAAATTCGGAGATTACGGATATTCGGCTATGTAGCAAAGCCATATAAAAAGCATTAGGAGTTCCTTTCCCGCGCTTGCAGGAAGAGAACTCCTAATACCGTACAAAGCAAATTAACGCGCAAAAAAGCACCGTCGAAACGAATCAAGAAATCAAGATATGATTATCCCTTAATCTCAATTCGGCTTCGTACGGTGCTTGGTAGTTTTTCAGCCCTTTCGGGTCCTGCTCCGCTTGCGCGATTAAAAGTCGTTTTAGTTATTCAATTTTATCTGAGAGGCCTGTTCTTTCTTGAGTACACACGATGTCGTGTTCCTCTTTTCAGAGTTCTGAACATTGCGGTATCAATAGGCTCATCGAATTTGCATTTTTTACACTTTGCTCTTGTTATGTTATGCTCTGTCCCATACACATCAAGAAGGTAAAATCCGCAGATTGGACATTTAATCTCTCGTTTTACAAGTTTTTCGGCCTGACGCCTGGATATCTCAAGTTTTCTGAGTGTCTCAGCCGACAATGGCCTTTTGTAACGTTCCTCAACAGTCTGCATCATTATTGCATTACACCTCCGCGGCTGAATGTCGGAAGGTATTCATCAATCGGGTGAATATCGAGAAGATCCAACTCTTTAAGCCTCACAAACAAGGGAGTGTAATTTACACCCATCGCATCGGCCATTTTCTGAATAAGCAGTTTTTGATCCTGTGCCAAAACATAACCGTCATAGGCCGTTATCTTATTGCCGCCGTTATACTTTTTCAGAACCCTCGATACGAGGAAAAGCGGCATTAAGAGCACGGCAGACGCACGATTTGTAAATGCTTCGTTGATTGACAGCATTTCGCGGAACATCTCCCGTGAGTATTCCATCTCGTTGCTGTATTCGCTGTGAAAAGCTGCGTTCGTTTGAGCCGGTATATGTGTTCCGATAATGAAGTGAGCACCCTCGTGTGCTATCGTGAATCTCTTTCTCCCAATTTCATTTGGTCTTTGCAGGAACTTTTCGATAACGGCTGTTCCTTCCGGAAAGAGAATCTGTACTTTTTTGTTTCCTCGCATAACCCATAGCGGTCGAATACCGTCCGATAGAAATCCTATTCTTCCCGGATCGGGCTCCGCGAATGTCTCGTAGACGATTGGAATTCCCAGATATTCCGTGACAAAGGCTTCAATGTCCACACAGTGCGCATTGGTATAATGCTTACGCTTCATGAAATCCTTTATCATGGCTTCACAGAGGTTTTCGATCTCGTCAAAAGTAGTGAATTTCTTCACTGCTCACACCTCCTGTCAAGCCATCACAAACCATTTGTGATTGACTCGGTAAATATATTTTTCCGCACTACCGATTATTACCGTGTAGCGAATTCCTTCGTATTCATTAGCTGAAGAAGTCCCATGATACAATACCCGCGAGATTTTGAATCGACGTCCGTCAGTCCAAATAATCACTCTCGGAAGTATCAGTCCGTCAGCGAGAGTTTCAAATTCAACATCAACAGGTACTTTATCCAACTTTTTTGTACCCCTTCCTTATAAGCTCTTAATT
>CAVFPQ010000145.1:0-5583 GCA_963624415.1 Acutalibacteraceae bacterium
CCGGAAATGAAGCAAGGCTGTCGCCTTGCGAGGCTTTCGGACAAAGATATGGGAGATTTTTCGGCGAGAAACCAATACTTCGTTGTCAGTGCGTGGCTTTAGCTCGATGAGCGTTTTTTTAGTTGACAATTAATAATGTCGGAAGACACTGCGTGTCTTGGATTATATGTGCTTCGCAAAAGGCAAAAAAGTCAGCAAGAAACGTTTTTTTAATTGATAATTTCGGTATCCGCTGTGCCTCTCATTGCTAATTGATCCTTGCTAATTTCTAATTGTAGTGCTTCACTCCGCAGGCGCAATCCTGCTGAACCTTAAACAGCTTAATGAAGAACAACTTAATTTTCCAGAAGAATGCCGCAATTCCGCTTGTCTTATGGCAATTACACGAGCAGCTCGAAGACGGATTTTTCTGTTCAAGCTGTATGCCGCAGTTGTCGCATATGCCGTCATTGTTTGCGTCCTTATGGCCCGTCTTTGCGAGTGTGACACTCTGTTTGTCGCCGCACTTGCAGACTTTTTCCATAAGTCCTTCTTCTGTGCATGTGGCTTCTTTTACCGTTCTTTCAGTCGAATAACTGTGTCCGGTTGCCGCAATTTCTTTCTGTGCTGTGATTGTCTGCTTGCATACCGAGCAGCGTGTGCCGTCAGTCAGTCCCGTTTCGGTGCATGTGGGGGCTGTTCCCTTTACCGTTTCGGGTGTGTGCGCTGTCTTTGCGAGTGTAACACTCTGTTTGCCGCCGCACTTTGTGCAGGTCTTTTCCGCTGTGCCGTTTTCGGTGCATGTTGCATTTTTAACCGTAATCAATTCGCCGTAGCTGTGAGCAACAGTCGGAATTGTTTCCTGAGGAGTTATAACAGCTTCGCATACCGAGCAGATTTCTCCGTCAGTCAGTCCCGTTTCGGTGCAGGTCGCCGCCTTGCCCTTAAGAACCTTCGGAGTGTGTCCTGTTTTGCTTATTGTCTCTTTTTCAAGCAGAATCGTATTGCATACAGAGCAGTAGCACCACGCATCATAGCCGTCCTCGGTGCAGGAAGGTGTCTGTGCCGGAACAATTACAACCGTATGCTCTGCTTTTTCTATTGTTGTCTGAGGAGTTATAACAGCTTTGCATACCGAGCAGCGTGTGCCGTCAGTCAGTCCCGTTTCGGTGCAGGTTGCCGCCTTGCCCTTAAGTGTGGCGGGTGTGTGTCCCTTTGCTGCTGTCTCATCGGCGGTATATGAATTGCCGCAAAGCGTGCAGGTGTATGTTGTGTAACCGCCCTCAAGGCATGTGGGAGATGTCACAACGGAAGTATAGTTATGCGGGCACTCTTTATTGTCAACCGACATGACCTTAAGACATACATTGCCTGTCGTCTTGTAATGTGTGCTGTCGGTTTTTATCATTTCCCAGGAAGAACCGTTAAAGCTTATATAGCTCTCGTATTCCTTAATTGACGAATCATAATAAAACGTACCTTCACACATAAGCTTAGCACTGTCGGGATCCGATGATTCAATCTTTATGACAGCCGCGAAAACATCGCCCTCTTTCACATCAACCGTTGTTTTGAGTGCCGCCGTGTGATAGCCGTAATACAGTGCCGCACCGGATGTTTCGGATACAAGAGTGCCCGAAGTCGGTGACGATTTCGCGTCCGCCAGCTTGTATATTGAAATCGTATACAGCACGCCGGCTTTGGTATAGAAGCCGACCATATTGAGCGTTTCGTTCCCCTTTGCGGTGAACACATTAGCGCCGTATATCGGGTCGCCGGAAGCATCGAACATTGCGGTATATGAACCGTATGCGTCATACTGATATGTATTATCATATGTCGATTTTGCCGCCGCTTTATAGAATGTGAAATCGGCAAGCTCGCTCTCTTCATATGACAGCCAGAAATAACCGTCCTTCATATGCATTTCATTTGCGCCCCAGCTGTTTTTTACAAGCCACGCGCCGTTGTTTGAAGGCTGATATCCCGTCCGGAAATTCTCTTTTGAATAGTTATCGTCCCAGCCGACCACGACAACATCATGGTTTGTAAGATCTGTTTCAAGATTCGCCTCGGTCTTTGCCGAATCGGGATAATAATACGCCGCGCCGTTTTCGGCTGTCACATTGTAATAATATGTATGTGAATAATAGCTGATTTTCGCACTGCCGTATTCCATAATATTACGCTTGATTTTTGTGGTGTTTGACGAATTGTTCGCAATCGCCATGCAGTCGGTCACTCTGTACTCGGCATCATATCGTTTGCTCTCGTCAAGAGCTGTCGCCGTATATGAATAATCGGACTCATAAACGGGACCGGTGCCTCTGGCGTATGTGCTTGCGCTGTCCATCCATGAACCGCCCGCATTAAAAGCCGAGGCGGCATTCGTGTAGCTGTTGCCGTCACCGTATGTGGGGTCTGTCGTGTCTGTCGTCTTGCTGTTTTTCGCGAACCATACAAGATGACTTTCGGACAGGTCTATACTGCTGTCCGTGATATTCTGCTTGACAAGCGAGGTTTCAACGCACGATGTCGCCGCAAAAGCCCAGCATGTGCCGTAATTACCCTGATTTTTTACGGAAGTAACAACACCGTCTTCCCTTGCGTCATACTTATCGGGAACCGCTGTCGCCGTATTAAAACGGATACCGGACTCCGACGATTGTATCAAGGTGTCACCTGACAGATAGTCTGTAACATTGCCGTCACTGTCAACCCAGTACTGAGTTCTGCCGTCCTCGGCGGTTATGAGATAATCCTGCCTGATTTCGGGTGTACCGCTCTGTGCCGACGCGAACATCGGCAAAAATGCCGACAACATTACTATTGTCAGCAAAACGGATACGGATTTGCGCAAATGTTTCATTGATATATTCCCCCTTGGAATTTTTCGATTTTCACAATAATTGTAACGGAAAACATCCCCTTGTGTCAACCGGATTAAGAATATAAATTGAATAGAATTTTAAACAAATAAATTGGCGTATTTTTATGAATTGCATACAAACAGATTTTTTCAAATCGATGAAATGCTTTAACATGTGTTTTATTTTGTCTAATTGCAACAGAAAATATTGTTATTATCTATAAATTTCGGCAAATATATCAGTATATTTCCCCGATTATATTGAAATTATCCGCACGGTATGATAAACTCGGTTTATAAAAACGAACAGGAGAAAAAATTATGAAAACGAGAAAAGCCATATCATTACTGCTTGCACTTGCAATCTGTCTGTGTGTCGTTGTGCCGGGAATGTCCGTTTCGGCAAAGGGCGACAGCACCGACATCAAAATCGAAAACATGAGCATGGGTGCGGGCGGCGCTTTCTATCTGCCGCTTATAAACCCCGTTGACGGCAAAAATTTTGTAGTCGCGTCCGACATGGGCGGCATTTATGTATCATTTAACGAGGGCGAGAGCTGGTCACGCACCGTGACAAAGGGCGTTGTAAAAGACAGTGCATTTGACGACAACGGCACTCTGTTTCTCAGCGGCTACGGCATTTACAAAAGCACCGACAAGGGCGTAAGTCTTGAACGGATTTATCCGAAAAATATCATTTACGAAATAAGCCGTGCAGGGTGGAATGAAAATCTCTTCTTTGCCGAAACGAATGACGGCACATACGACAACGGCTATATCGTCTCGATTGAACCGTACGGCGAACGCCTCTATTTTGTAAGCATCACATGGGATGGCATTCTGACAGCATCAAGCATCGACTATAACGGCGGCGACCTCAGAACATATTATAAAAAGGACTACTCCTCGCTTTTTGCCAATCCCGTCGGCATAAACGCCCGTATCTGCGTTGACGACAGCGGAATTTATCTCTCGGACTCTGTCGCCGTCTATAAGCTCCCGACCGATGAGACCGAAGACACAAAGACAGTCTATACGGCGAATGGCACTGTCACCGATATGAAAATCATCGAAAACAATCTTTTCATACTTGACGACACCGCCGACGAAACGCTTATACTGTATACTTCCGACTTTTTAACATTCACAAATCTTAACGAGAAAAACACACTCACACATGATTATACATGGGACAAAAACTATGTTGTTCCGTGGCACTTTAACGGCATTGACGGCTATTCATCGGACAGCATTTTTCTGAAGCTTGAAAGCACTGTCGGCGATGACGGCTATATCTTTTACGGAATAGTAAAATTTGACGGCACGCAGTTTAACTGGGTATTTGATTCCGTTTTCGAAAATACCGTCACCGAAAATCCCGATGATCTGTGGTCAATATACTGCTACGGCCCCATGTACGGCTTCTGTGCGGACAGAACCGATCCCGACCGCTGTCTTATGACCAATATCGAAGCCGTGTATTCGATGGAATACGACAAGAGCGAAAACAAACGCAAAATAAAAACGCTCCACACAAAATACAACGAGACACAAAACGCCTACTCCACCACGGGACTTGACTGTCAGACAACATATTTTGTCCGTGAAGATCCGTTCGACAGCGAGCATATTATCATCTGTTCAACGGATGTGGGAATACAGAACAGCTTTGACGGCGGCAAGACATTTTCACGCCCGACCGGAAAAAGCTACTCCGACACATACAACACCTGCTATGACCTGTTTTTTGACGAAAACCAAAAGGACACTGTATACGCTCTGTGGTCATCACGCCATGACGCGCCGTACTCCCCCGCTCTTACCGACAAAACAAACGTAAACGGACATTTTGCCGTATCGTATGACGGCGGCAGAACGTGGGATATGAATTACTCAACGGGGCTCCCCGAGGACTCCATCCCGGTAAAAATGAGCGTTGCCGAAAACGAAAACGGATACACCTTCGCCGTAGCGACATTCAACAACGGCTTCTATATCAGCACCGACAGCGGCAGGACATTCACTTCAATAAGCTCCGATATGGACAGCTACAACGGCTTTATATGGGGCGAGGATGTCATACTCTCCGGCAACACGATATACTGCCTTACGGCATATTATAACTTCGGTGAAGTATCGCCCTCCGTGCTGTACGAATACGACATTACTGCGAAAACGACAAAAAAAATCGACCTCGGCGACATAGTAATCGCAAGGTCACTTACAAAAGACACGGACGGAATACTGATAAACACCGTGTCATATTATGAGTACGCATGGTACAACGAGTACGCCACGGGCTTCTGGAAAAACAGCGGCGGCGGTATATACAGACTGAACGCCGACAATACTCTTACAAACATTTTCGACATTACAAAAACATACACAATCGACTCCGTCAACAAAAACGAATGGGATATAACCCTTGACGGAAAAACATATGCTCCCGGCGAGAAGGTTTACATAGAAAACGCTGTTCTTGAAAACGGCGACAGCATATATAACAGCGTTGTCACAGACGACGGCACGATTTACGCGACCGGTGTTTACGGCACGGTTTATGTAAAGACAAGCACGGATGACGGCTTCAGAGTATACACAGACGGACTTTTGCCGATGCTTAAAAACATATCCGTTTCATCAGACGGCAAGACACTTTATGTCACCTCGTTCGGCGGCGGCACTTATCGCATAAGTTCACTTAAAGCGACCGGGGAAGAAACCGAAACGACAAC
>CAVFPQ010000146.1:0-5531 GCA_963624415.1 Acutalibacteraceae bacterium
CGCCAAAAATCATTCACCGGATGATTTTTGTCTGCGACATTATGCATTATGCATTCTACATTATACATTATCCCGACATTGCTAATTGCTAACTGCTAATTGACCATACCCTCCCCAAATAAAAAACGAACAAAAGAAAGGATTATTTTTATGCTTTTCCCCGAATTTACCGAAAACAACGAAAAAAACACAGTTCTCTATTTTGCCGTCGGCGACGAAAAAGAAGCCGACATTATGAACGAGCTTGAGGATACTTACGCCTGTTTCTCGGCTATGAATCCCGTTACAAAGGACGGCAGAAAATATATCGCACTCGAAATAGAGGACGAACAGTAAAATGGCAATAAAGAATTTTATATGGGATTTTGACGGAATGCTTTTCGATACATATCCGCATACTCTGGCGTGCTTTGTCGAAACATACCGCCGTCACGGAATTGAAATCGACCCGGATGAAGCGTACCGTCTGTTCAAAATTACAATGTGGGACGCATTCGACTTCTATCATACGGATGAGGCGATGAAAAAGGAGTTCTATCTGCTTGAAAACGATATCTCTTTTCCGCCCTCCGGCACGCCCTACAAGCTTATCCCCGAAACACTCGAATACATAACGACGCACGGCGGCAAAAATTTTCTTTACACTCACCGTGATATGGTTTCAAAGGAATATCTTGACAAATATAATCTTACACGCTTTTTTACGGGGCTTGTTACAAGCGAGATGAACTTTCCGTTAAAGCCGTCACCGGATGCGATTGAATATATCGTAAAGGAATATTCACTTGACAAAAACGAGTGCATGATGCTCGGCGACCGTGCCATTGATGTCGGCTCGGGACTGAATGCGGGCATTGCGGGCGGACTTTTTGACGAGGATAAAAAGCTTGCCGGCACTGCGTGTACGATTTATACGAATACAATTGATGAAATATTCTCTTTTGTAAAAACTCAGCTCTGATTTTTTGCGAATATAATTATTGACAATTTACGCTCGGTATTGTACAATAAATTATGCAAAGTGACAGAACTTGAAATGAGGGAAGAAAAATGACAGCATTTTTATACGGAATAAGAAAATTCTTTGCGATTATTATGGCAATTGCGGTTCTTGCCGGCGTTAAGTCCAACGGAGCCGAAACACGCACTGTTCTCGATGAAGCAAACTGCCGTCTTAACGCGTTTGTAGTGTCCGATGTTCACATTGAAAGCACCGAACCCGAAAAAACTCAGAACTTCGGCAGAATGCTCAAGGATATTAAAAACAGCAAAACCGACAACGATGCCATGATTTTCCTCGGCGACAGCGTAATGAACGGTCAGCAGATAGAGCATATGATTTTCTTCGGTGTTCTGAACAGAATTTCACCTGCAAATAACACAATACTCGCTCTCGGCAACCATGAGGTCGGCAATGGCGGCGACGCAAAGGGCTATACAAATTATCAGGATTGCATAGAGAGATACTACAATTACAATAAAGTATTTCTCGGCAACAACATAAACAAGCCTTATTTCTATAGGATAATTAACGGCTACTACTTTATTGTTCTCGGAACAGAGTCGTCAACCTCCAACGAATACGACATTTCCGATGAACAGCTCACATTCCTTAAAGATACAATAGCTCTGGCGGCGGCTGACGGCAAGCCGATATTTGTTCTCAATCATCACCCCGTAAATTGGGAAGCGGGTGACAAGACATATTCGGTCATGTCAATTCTTTCGCAGTACAGAAACGTATTTTATTTCTACGGCCATACTCACGCTCCGTTAAGCTCAAACACGGTAAGACAGTTCAGCGGCGTTACACTTATAAACGTTCCGCAGTTTACGTCAATTGACACTTCAGACGAGACGGGCGAAAACAGCGGCGTCGGCTTCGCGCTTGAGGTATATGATGACGAGGTTGTTCTGCGTGCGCGTGACTGCTATGACGGCAAATGGCTCGAAAATTACGAGTACAGATTTCCGATTTTCTGATTGACAATATATTTTTTCATATTTTTATAGTTTCCTTTCTAAAAGACAGAGGCTTCCGGGTGAGGCCTCTGTTTTTTTACGCTGAATGCATAATCCGGAAAGACACTTGATATTATTGATTAATAAGGCCTCGCAGAAATAATAACCGAATTATAATACCGACAAAAATCGGTGCTGTGGACACAATGATGCCGAAAGTTATATAAATATGATGTAATCTTATTTAGAATGACTATGTGAACACGGAAATATAAGAGTTGAGTTATCGCCATCCGGAAACCTATACTCCGAAAACTATGCGCTGTATTTACGATAAATATTGTAATTGTCCGGCTGAAATGCTATACTCACATTAATTACAACACGAAACGAGGCGTGAAGCATGAAAAGCACAGCAAAGAAAAAAGAAGAGACAATTGTAAAATTTCCCGAAAAGCTCGGCTTCGGACTTTTTTCAATGTCAAACAATATTGTGTTCAACTTCAAAAATCTGTATTATCTTACATTTCTTAAGATGATAATGAAAATTCCGGTATCGTGGGCTACCATGATTCTTACGATCGGCACAATATGGGACGCGATAAACGATCCGCTTATCGGCTATTGGGCAGTTAATCATAAGTTCAAAAACGGCGAAAAAATCCGTCCGCTCGCAATAAGATTTGCCGTGCCGTGGGCAATTTCCGTTGTTCTTCTGTTTACGGATTTCGGTCTGTCAGAGACAGGTGAAATAATAGCCGCAATTGCCGTATACCTTGTGTTTGAGGCATTTTACACATTTCTGTGCATACCGTATAACTCCATGGCGACTCTTGCGTCAAATCACGATGCCGACCGCAGAGCGATAAACTCCTTCCGTTCAATCGGCAGCTGCTTCGGCTCGGCAATCGGCGCCGTGCTTGTTCCCGTTATAGTCAAGAATATTTTCGGCGGACTTAAGAGCGACATATACACCGAGGAGGACGCTTCGGCACTTTTCAAAACGGCTGTCGTAATGGCTGTTATCGCAGTCGCAGGATGCCTTGTTCACTACTTTACCACAAAAGAGCGAATTAAACAGATTGACGACAACGAGGAGCATATCGGATTTTTCGAGACATTCAAAATGCTTTTCACTATAAAAAGCTGGGTTGCGAATATGCTGTTTATTCTCTGTTACGGCATTACAACGGCACTTATGATGAACGAGATAAACGATTATGCGGCATATATTTTAGGGGATTCCTCAAAAGCCACACCCATTCTCGCCTTCTATCTTATTGTGTCTGTTCTGACAGCGGCGTTTATAGGTCCCGTTGACAGAAAGCTCGGCAGAAAGGGCACAATGATTTTTGCCGCGGCTGTACAGATTGTCGCAAAAATTCCGTTCTTCTTTGCCCCGACATCGTTAATCGCCGTTATAATAAACGCTGTCGGCACGGGCATAGGCTCAACCGCCGCTTTTGTCATGTTCAACACCAACCGCAATAATGTAGCGGATATCGTTGAGTTCAAATTCCGCCGCAGAATAGATTCCATGGTCGCCACCTGCGACAACCTTATAACAAAGCTTGCGGAGGCCGCCGCCGTGTGGATTATGGGTCTTGCCCTTGACGGCGCAGGGTATGACGCAAATCTCGGAGTAAATCAGTCCTCCGCAACTCTGTCGACAATCTGCGCACTGCTCGGATGGGTTCCCGCACTTATATGCGTGGCAATGGCAATATTCGCATACAAAACCGATATTGTAAAAGAATACGAAACGGAACAGCAAAAATTCGTGTCCGCAAATTCCGAAGCACCGACAAAGGAGAGCACAATATGACCGTTATTTATATTCTTCTTTCTCTTTTGGGAATTATAATTCTGTTTGCCGCCGTTCTTGTGCTGAGAACGCTTCTTACAAAAAAGAAAACGGCTGTTTACGAGCCGTCAACGGACACAAAGCGAATTGACGAATACGCCGGCAAGCTCTCCAAAATGATCCGTTATGAAACCGTATCGTACAGAGGCGCACCCGACCCCGAAAAATTCAGAGGCTTTCACAAGGTTCTTGAGGAGCTTTTTCCGAATGTTTTCGCCACTCTTGAAAAGATTGACATTGACGGCAATCTGATGATGAAATGGAAGGGAACGGACTCCTCTCTCAAGCCGATTATACTTATATCTCATCAGGATGTTGTGCCTGCCGAGGGTGAGTGGACACACGAGCCGTATTCCGGTGAAATATCCGACGGCAGAATATGGGGCAGAGGCACAAGCGACATAAAAAACGGCGTATTCTCGTTCTATCAGGCGGTTGAGGAGCTTATAAAGGACGGCTATACACCGAAATGTGATGTGTATCTCGGTTCGTCCTGCACCGAGGAAATCGGCGGCGACGGCGCACCCAAAATGATGAACTGGCTTAAAGAGCATAATATAAGAATGTATATGCTGTGTGATGAGGGCGGCAGTATAGTTGAGGACCCCATCGGCGGCGTAAAGGGCAGCTTTGCCGCTGTCGGAATATTCGAAAAGGGCTACGGCGACCTGCGTTTCACCGCGCGTTCGCTCGGAGGGCATTCGTCCACTCCGCCGAAAAATACGCCTATCGCAAGACTTGCGGCGTTCATAAATGAAGTCGAGACAAAAAATCCGTTCACGGTTAAATTTTCCCCGGCGGTTGACAAGATGTTCCATGATATTGCGCCGTACTGCGAAAATTTCGGACTTAAGCTTGTAATGGTGAACCTTGACATATTAAAGCCCGTTATAAAGAAGATTATGCCTGCTATCTCCCGTCAGGCGGCGGCGATGCTTCAGACGACAATCGCGTTTACGATGCAGCACGGCTCTGACGGCTATAACGTATTGCCGCAGGAGGCGTGGGTTACCGCAAACATGAGATATATTCCCCATCAGGGCAAGGATGAATCAATAAAGCTTATAACCGAAATCGCAAAAAAATATGATATTGAAACCGAGGTTATTCTGGCAAATAACTATTCGAACTCGCTTGATTTAAACGGTGAGCAGTACAAAATGACCGAGGAATGTATTCACAAAATCTTCCCGACCATCGGTATTATGCCGTATGTCGTCACGGGCGGCACCGATTCCCGCTATTTTGATCCTGTGTGTGATGCGTGTGTTCGTTTTACGCCTACGCTTGTGGATGCCGATCAGCTTTCGAGAATGCACGGCATAGACGAAAATCTGTATACGAATGTTCTGCCCGGAGCGGTGGACTATTATAAAGAGCTTATCAGAATGCAGGAGAGAAGAAAAAGCTGAGAAAAAGCGGTATCAAAAATAAGAAATAAATAAAAGTGTCTTCGGGGTAAGCCACGTGCTGATAAGGAAGTATTGTTTCAAAACAAAGGCAAATCATCAGCAAAATGTATAATAAATTTAATTGTTTGTCACAAAGTTATGCTATACACATTTTCGGTATTTTTTGTTTTGAAATGCGAAGCAGTTTCGTAGCCAAGAAAAATTTTTCATATCGAAGTCCGGAAACGCGGCAAGGGAAGTCGCCTTGCGAGGCTTTCGGGCAAAGATATGGGAGATTTTTCGGCGAGAAACCA
>CAVFPQ010000147.1:0-5474 GCA_963624415.1 Acutalibacteraceae bacterium
TTTTCCTTCATTATGCATTATGCATTATGCATTCTACATTATAACAGTCTTCCGACATTGCTAATTGCTGACTGCTAATTGCTAATTGCAATGCGAAGCTATACAATCAAAACGCTTTTGCGTTTTCCTTCATTATGCATTATGAATTCTGCATTCTGCATTTTTCTATCTTATATTAAACCCTTTCGACTTCAAGTATGTCTTTGTCGCATACTTTTTGCGTTTTACGCCGAACATATACTGCATAAGTCCTCTCGGGATTTTTGCCGTGGCAAGCTCCGACAGAGTGCGTGTGTCAAGCGGAGAATTGTCTTTTACGCTTATCTGCACACCGGCGGCGTTCGTTCTCGCATCCGCAAAAAAGCTTTTGTCGGCGCAGAAGTGCATATTTTCGGCTGTCCTCAGATTTTCGGGCACAAATTCCCTCGCGCTCTCTTTAAGAAAAATCTCAAAGAACGGAAAGCGTGAAATATACAGTGACTCCGTAAACAGCGCAGTGTTTTCGTCTGCGTTAAAATCCGCAATAAGACTGAAATACGGCATCCTCGCCGCATCTGCATGTGACATATACATGGAAGGGAAGCGAATATCGGCAAATTCCTCGGATACACTCGCTTTTCTTCTTTCTGTCATGGCGTTTGACAGAAGCTCAAGATTTTTGCGGATAGTAACGAGCATATCGTCCGTAATATACCAGAAATATCTGTAAAAGCAGTCGGTTATAAGCGTAAAGCCGATAAACAGCATTTCCTGATAGGCGTATTCGTCGCCGTCAAACGCTCCCGTTGTCTCTGTTGTAATCGCCTTGACAGACTCAAGACATCTGTTTATGAAGCTTATAAGTGTGTTGAGATTCTGCTCGTTCGGCTCGCCATTTTCGTCAAAGCCGCAGCGGTAAATTCCGTGCCGCCTGTCATAAACGGCACCGGCACAGCCCGACACACTCGCACCGTAGTCAAAAACGCACTTTGCCGTAAACTCGGCTGTGTAAAAAGCGGGGTCTTCCGGGAAACCGACAGGGTAGAGATCGAAAAATTTCTTTTTGTATACTCTGCCTTCGGTCGGAAACGACTGCAAAAGCGCTCTGTCAAATCTGTCAATGTTCGGCACGGTTGCTAAAAGGTCATTCCAGTGCTCATACACAGGCTCACCCTCGCCCGAAATATAATAGCGTGATGTTATAATGTCGGGCTTTGATTTGTTCATGACTTCAATAAGCTTCTCGACACTTTCGGGTGACAGATAGTCGCCTTCGTCCATAAAGAGAAGATACTCTGTTTTTGCGTTGTCGGCGGCAAAATTCCTGCAGACCGGGATAATCGTCTTTTCGTGCGGCAGAACGGTAAAGCCGTCGTACTCGTCCACAAATTCCTCTGCGAGAGCTTTTGTGTCCTCATTTTCGCCGTTTAATACGATTATGACATCAAACTCCTCGCTTGTCTGTGCCACAAGGCTGTCAAGAGTGTATTTCAGGTCGTTTTTATCGTTGTTTGCCGTTACGGCAACTGTAAGCAAATTCAATATTTTCTCCTCCGGAATTACAGATCGGTGATGTCCGATAATATGTTTTCAGCCCTTTTAAGGTCGTCCTTGTATGTGATTTTTATGTTGAACGGCTCGCCCTCGACAATGTATACCGGCTCATCCGATGCAAGAAAAACAGACGCGCCGTCGGTCAGTGACAGAAATTTTTCTCTGTCCATATTGCAGATTAAATCATACAGCTTTTTCGCGTTAAATGTCTGCGGAGTCTGTGCGTTCCACAGTGTGCTTCTGTCTAATGTGCCGTCCAGAAATTTGCCGTCGGAGCTGTGCAGAACGGTGTCAACGGCTTTTACGCAGGTGTTCACGGCACCGTATTTTTCGCAGTAAAAAATATTTTCCTCGATAATTCTTTTTGTAACGAACGGACGAACAGCATCGTGTGTCAGCAAAACGCAGTCGTCGGTCGTGAATGTGCTTTTTATGTATTCGACAATCTTAAAAAGCGTGTCGCCCCTGCTCTCGCCGCCTGCAATTACTCTGAGACGACGGTCATTCGGAAAATATTTTTGCAGAAGCTCCTCGGTGTATTCTTTATAATCCGCACCGGACGCCACAACGCAGAAGTCGATTTTGCCGCAGTCGAGAAAAGCTTTAACCGAGCGGATTATTATCGGCATTCCGCCGACAGACAGAAACTGCTTCGGCATATCCGCACCGAGTCTTGTGCCCTTGCCGGCTGATAAAACCGCGGCTATGTTCATTGTGCTGTCGCCTCCGTGTTTTCGTATGAAGTGAATTTTATCTCGTAATTTTCGGCAGAATAACCGCTTATTTCAACGGTGTTCGAGTCGTTCGGCTTAAGTGTGCCGACATTCAGACGGTATGTAATTCCGCCGAGATACTCGTTGTTGCTTTTTGCCTTGTAATAAACACAGACATCCGAAATATCATGCGCGGAAATATTGGTAACGGTAATTTCTCCGTTTTTTTCGTCAAGCTTTATTATGGCGTTGTTGAGTGACGGCTGTTTCTCGAAATCGACCGCTCTTGTCGCCTTTACGCTTTTTACTGTGAAATTTTCGGGCATCTCTTTTGAATTTTTCTCAAGCACCGTTACGCTGTCGCCCGGAAAAAGCGTGGTGACCGAAAAAGAAAAAGTGTTTGTGCCGTCGGATATTTCAAATTCAAGAAGCTCAATATATTCGTCACCCGTGTTTGATATTTCGGCGGCTAAAATATTCGATTTTTTTTCATCGGAGCCGTCCTCGACAAATTTTCCGCTGTACGAAAACACACGTACCAGGTCGACGGAATTTTTAAGAATGCCTGCAAGCATGGTATTTTTGACCTGTGTTTCCGACACTGCCGCCGGGGAAGTCGCCGTGTCGGCAACGGTTTTTTCGGCGCAGGATGAAAATCCCGCACACGTCAGAGCGGCAAGAATCAATGCCGCGGCTCTTTTTATGTACATTCCCGTATTCTCCCATATAACTATTTCATTAATTATACATTTTTGTGTCGATATAAACAAGAGAAAAATCTCTTATAAATCGCCGCTGTCGCCGTATAAACAAAAAATTTCTGTTTTAAACAAATTTGATTTGTGTATTTTTACACTTGACTAAACTCAATGGTAATGATGTATAATAAATACTATGATATTTTGTTAAAATCTACCGTAAAAATGAGGTGTATCCGTCGTGACAAGAGATCTTACAAGAGGAAGTGTATCAAAAAATCTTCTTTATTTTACCGCTCCTTATCTGCTGTCGTATTTTCTTCAGACACTCTACGGCATGGCGGATCTGTTTATTATAGGGCAGTTTGACGGTGCGGACGCGACAACCTCGGTGTCAATCGGTTCGCAGGTCATGCATATGATAACGGTTATGATTGTCGGTCTTGCCATGGGCACAACCGTCGGCATAGGTCACGCCGTGGGCGCAGGGGACAAAACGAGGGCAAAAACCGCAATCGGAAATACGCTTACACTGTTTCTGACTCTCTCGGTTGTCGGTACGGCTCTGCTTTTGCTCCTCGTAAACCCCATTGTATCTGTTATGAGCACACCGGAAGAAGCCGTTGCGGGCGCGAGAATTTATCTGATAATCTGCTTTGCCGGCATTCCGTTTATCACGGCATATAACATAATTGCGTCGGTTTTCAGAGGCCTAGGCGACAGCAAAAGCCCTATGTATTTTATTGCGATTGCCTGTGCCGCCAATATAATTCTTGACTATGTATTTATCGGTGCCATGGATATGGGGGCGGCAGGTGCGGCACTCGGCACAACGCTGTCACAGGCACTGTCGGTTATAATTTCCGTTATCGCCGTAACAAAGAAAAAGAGGGAGATAATTCCCTCAAAATCCGATCTGCATCCGCAGAAAAGCGTTATGTCCGAGATGCTCAGAACCGGCATACCCATTGCGCTTCAGGACGGACTTATTCAGGTCGCTTTTATAGTCATAACAATCATAGCGAACAAGCGAGGCTTAACCGATGCGGCGGCTGTCGGCATAGTCGAAAAAATTATCAGTTTTTTGTTCTTGGTGCCGTCGTCACTGTTGTCTGCGGTGTCGGCTCTCTGTGCTCAGAATATAGGTGCGGGCAAGCAGGACAGAGCGGACAGAACTCTTTGTTATGCTCTGTTTGCGGCTGTCGGATTCGGTGTTGTCGTTGCCGTTATAATGCAGTTTGCGGCGGGCTTTACAGTCGGACTTTTTCAGAAGGATGCGGCTGTTGTCGCGGCAGGGGAGCAGTATCTTAAAGGCTATGTTTTCGATGTCATTTTTGCCGGCATCCACTTCAGCTTCAGCGGATATTTCTGTGCGTGCAACAAGTCGTATATTTCGTTTATACATAACATTTCCGCAATCGCGCTTGTTCGTATTCCCGGCGTGTATCTGATGTCCGTAAAATTCCCGGATACCCTTCTGCCGATGGGACTTGCAACGGCAATGGGCAGTCTTGTGTCGGCGATAATATGCGCAATCGCATTTTGGCTGATTAAAAAAAAGAAAAAAATATATGTTTCCGGACACTGACCACTGAATACTGAAAAAAACGGGCGGATTTCCGCCCGTTTTGTGTTACTTTCTTATAAATTTTTGTCCGTTGAATACGCCGTTATAGTAGTAGGCGAGGAATTTTGCGACCTTTGCGGTTTCCTCCGCACAGTCATTTTTCAGCCAGTCCATGATTATTGCCGTTGTGCCGCCGCTTATGAATGTAAACGAACGGCGAAAGGCTTTTCGTGTCTCTTCGTCCATTGCCTCCGGAATTTCATTCAGAATGGTATGAAAGAAAACCTTGCCGAAAGACATGTGTATTGAGTTTGTGCTGTTCTGATTGAATATGAACTTGTAAAGCTCTTTGTTCTCTTTTACTTTTTTAAGATAATAGAAGCTTATTCCTCTGAAGTCATCAATTGACAGATCCGTCATATCTTCTTTCTGTGCGAGAAAGCCGACGATGAAATTTATAATTTCTCTCTGATGCTCGAAAAATTCCTTTATAATCTGCTGATGCAAATCGTAAATGTCCATATAGTAGCAATAGAATGTGGAACGGTTTACATCCGCCATGTCGCATATTTCTTTTACCGTGATTTTGTTAAGCGGCTTTGTTTTCATCAGCTCATACAGACTCTCTCTTATTATGCGTTTGCTGTAAACGGAGCGTCTGTCTTCTTTTTTTTGTTCCATTTTTATCCTTCTCTCACCCGACAGTTTATTTTATTTACAACACGTTGTCGTTTTTCTTAATAATTTTACCGAAAAATTAACGGTAAGTCAAGGACAGAAATGAGGGAATGTGTTGAATTAGCAATCAGCAATCGGCAATCGGCAATGTCGGAAGACTGTTATAATGTAGAATGTAGAATGCATAATGCATAATGTCGCAGACAAAAATCATCCGGTGAATGATTTTCGGCGTAGCGACTAATGAGGACCGGCGGCAGCGGTCCGTCAAACCAAAGCAAAGAA
>CAVFPQ010000148.1:0-5430 GCA_963624415.1 Acutalibacteraceae bacterium
TGTAACACTGTCCGGAATTGTTATGCTTGTAAGTCCGGTGCAGCCGTAAAATGCACGATAGCCGATGCTTGTAACCCCATTTTCAACCGTGACAGTTTTTACAGTTTTAGAGTCCCACGGTGAGACAATGTAATATGAGTAATTTTCCATGTACCCCGTTCCGCTTATTGTAAGCAGACCGTCACTGTCAAGTGTGTATTTAACATTATCGCCGCAACTACCGCTATCAACAATTGTCGCAGCAGATGTGTTTTCCGTTGTCGTCTCCTCCGCATAGGCGGTAACGCCCCACGCAAAAAGCAGAACGAAGGCAGCAATCAGACAACTCAACAAAATAAATCTTCTTTTCATTTTCTTTTCTCCTCTGAAATAATTTAGCACGCCCTTCATACTTCTTACATAATCCGTATTAGCAGGCAATTACTTGTACTTGCTTGTCAAGTACAAGTCAGCTATATGTAGTATAGCTGACGCGAAAATTTGTGCAAAATTCTTGTGTTATGTAAATTTATTTGATTTACCGCCAAGCTTCAAAAAAAATTTTATCTATGACACAACCCACCAATAACCATCTTACAGCTACCCTCCACGCCCCATTGCTAATTCCTAATTTCTAATTGCTCATAGTATATCTGACGCAAAGTTTATACAAATCACTTATATTATATAAAAAGTTCTTTTACTTCAGCTACCCTCCTCGCCCCATTGCTAATTCCTAATTTCTAATTGCTCATAGTATATCTGACGCAAAGTTTATACAAATCACTTATATTATATAAAAAGTTCTTTTACTTCAGCTACCCTCCTCGCCCCATTGCTAATTCCTAATTTCTAATTGCTCATAGTATATCTGACGCAAAGTTTATACAAATCACTTATATTATATAAAAAGTTCTTTTACTTCAGCTACCCTCCTCGCCCCATTGCTAATTCCTAATTTCTAATTGCTAATTGAAAAAAGCCTCCCGGAAATCAACATCCCAAGAGGCTTTTATCTATTTGTTTATATCTTATTTATTCTTATTTGTAACAATCTTTACCGCGCGTTTTGCCATGTAGGGCAGAATGTACTTGAACTTGTCCTCGGCGACAACCATTTTGCTCGCTTCGGGGTGGTCACGGTGAAGTGTAATAGCGTCAAACTTGCACTTTGTGGTGCATATGCCGCAGCCGATACAGCGGTTCTGATCGACAACCGTAGCACCGCATCCGAGGCAGCGTGCAGTCTCTTTCCTGACCTGCTCCTCAGTGAGAGTGGCGTGACAATCCTTGAACGACTTCTTGTCGACATTATCAAGAACGCCTGCTTCCTGTCTGCCTGCCGTGTCATAGCTCGGAACATAGATATCGTCCTTGTTAAGCTCGATAAACTGACGCTTATTCTTGCCGATTGTCATGTGACCGTGCTGAACATATCTGTGAAGGCTGTCAGCCGCCTCATGACCTGCCGCAATTGCATCAATCGCGAACTTGGGACCTGTGTATACGTCACCGCCGACAAATATATCGGGCTCGGCAGTCTGATATGTAAGCTTGTCCGCAACAGGATAATTGCCGTGCCAGAACTCGACAGCAGTGCCTTCAAGCAGCTTGCCCCATTCTATGGCCTGACCGATTGCGAAAATAATCTTTGTCGCAGGAATTGTAATTGTGTCGTTCTCGTCATACATCGGTGAGAACTTCTTGTTTTCGTCAAATACGCGTGTGCATTTCTTGAACACAATCGCACTTACATGACCGTTTTCAACGATAACTTCCTTGGGCCCGTAGCCGTTTTTAATCTCTACGCCGTCTTCCTCGGCTTCGCTGACTTCCTCTTTTGTTGCGGGCATAATATCTCTGCTTTCAAGACAGAGCATTGTAACCTTCTTTGCGCCGCTTCTTGCACTAACTCTCGCCGCATCAATCGCAACGTTGCCGCCGCCGACAACAACGGTTTCATCCTCGAAGTGAATATTGCCTGTGTTTGCGTCTTTAAGGAACTCAACAGCAGTCATTGTGCCCTCTGCGTGGTCATTCTCAACACCGGGATATCTGCCGCCCTGACAGCCGACTGCGACATAGAAAGCTTTATAGCCTTCCTTGCGAAGGGAGTCGATTGTTACATCCTTGCCGACTTCAACGCCGGTTTTGATTTCAACGCCCATCTCTTTCATAATCTCGATTTCAGCCGCGATTACGTCTTTTTCGAGCTTATAGGACGGAATACCGTATCTCAGCATACCGCCGGGGAGTTCGTTCTTCTCGAAAACAGTGGGATAATAGCCCATCTGAGCAAGATAGAACGCACAGGAAAGACCTGCGGGGCCGCCGCCGATAATTGCTATTTTCTCCTGCCATCTGCCGCGGTTGGATGCGACAACTATTTCGGGAACGTATCTGTGTTCCGCCTCAAGATCCTTGGCGGCTATGAACTTCTTGACTGCGTCGATTGAAACAGCCTCGTCGATTTTGCCTCTTGTGCAGGCATCCTCACAACGGCGGTTGCATATTCTGCCGCATACAGCCGGGAACGGATTTTCTTTCTTTATAAGTGCGAGAGCGTCTTTATATCTGCCCTGTGACGCCATTTTAAGGTAACCCTGAACGGCGACATGTGCGGGACATGCTGTTTTGCATGGGGATGTGCCTGTGTCGTGGCAGTTTATGCGGTTCTTGTCACGATAATCCTCTGTCCACTTGTCCTCGCCCCACTTCTTGGCATCGGGGAGCTCCTGCTTGGGATATGTAACCTCGGAACCGTCTTTCTTGCAGAGCTTCTGACCGAGCTTTAACGCACCGGCGGGGCAGTACTCAACACACTGACCGCAGGCAACGCAAGAGGCCTTGTCAACATGCGCTCTGTAAGCGGAAGCGGAAAGGTTGGGAGTATTGAAAAGCTGAGATGTTCTTAATGCGTTGCAGATCTTAACATTACAGTTGCAGATAGCGAAAATCTTGTTCTCGCCGTCAATATTTGTAATCTGATGAACAAAGCCGTTGTCCTCTGCACGCTTTAATATTTCTATGGCCTGATCATATGTAATATCATAGCCTCTGCCTGTCTCCCGGCAATAGTCAGCCATGTCGCCGACACCAATGCACCAGCCGACATAGTCATCCGCACAGCCTTCGTCAAGCTTTTTTCTGCCGTAGCGGCAGGAGCAGATTGAAGCACCGATATGACCCTCATACTTTTTGAGCCAGTATGAAATATGCTCAATATCGGCTGTTGTGTTCTCCATTGAAATAGCCTGCTCAACGGGGATAACGTGCATGCCGATACCCGCACCTCCCGGAGGCACCATCTGTGTAATGCCGGCAAGAGGCAGGAATGTCATTCTTTCAAAGAACATGGCAAGCTCGGGGTGCTTGTCCATAAGAGCGGTATTCATGTTTGTATATTCGGCTGAACCGGGAACAAACAGCGGAACCCAATAGTGGCGGTCCTCTTTATTGTATGTAGTGCCGGGCACAGGGCCGTCTTTAGTATACTTGTCGCCGTAGTCATACTCGAGCATACCGAGAACGGCAAGCTTATCGAGAATTTCATCGGCAGTTTTCTTATCCATACCGTGCTTTGCCGCCAGGGGAAGCAGGTCTGCGTAGGCATACTTTTTGCGAACCTTCATTTCGAGAAGAAGATCAAGAGAATTTTCTCTCTCGCTCTCGGTCATTTCATCCTCAAAAATGCAGGCAAAGCCCCAGTATTCGGGATCTTCGGTTTTTATGCCCTTAAGTTTTCCGTCAAATCTGTCGGTAACACCTCTGACAAACTTAAGAAGCTTGGGGTTAGGATTAGCATCGTGCATGTGCGCCGGAATGTACTTTTTGCTCATTTCAGGCATTTTTTACACTTCCCTTTCTATTCGTCTACTTCAATTTCTTTTATTATAAGCTCGTTGCCGGTAACGAGATATGTGTTCTCGCTGCCGCAGTACGGGCAAATTTTTCCGTATTTTACCGTGCCGTAATTCTTTTGGCAGTCAGTGCAGAATGTAACGGCGGGGATTTTTTCGACTGTCAGAAGGCAGTCCTTAAACAGATCGTGTTTTGTGCAGTTCCAGTTCCAGACATCGATAAGATAATCGGGAATTACGGTTGAAACCTCGCCGAGTTCAAGAGTGACTCTGCGAATGTGGTCGACATTGTTCTGCTTTGCGATTTTTTCAACACTGTCGGCAATGTGAAAAACAACTCCGAGTTCGTGCATGGCGTCCTCCGTTATTTATTCCAGTCGGCGGCTCTCTGACGGATAAAGTCCGCAAGAGCGTCAATTCCCTCGCCCGTTTTGGCGGAAATCGGGAACAGCTTAATATTGGGATTGCGGCGTTTTGCGTACTCCTCGACTTTGTTCATATCAAAGTCAAAATACGGCAGAACATCGATTTTATTGATAATCATAGCGTCGCAGACTTCAAAAACAAGCGGATATTTAAGAGGCTTGTCATGACCTTCGGGGACGGACAGAATCATCATATTAAACGCCGCACCCGTGTCAAATTCAGCAGGACATACAAGATTGCCGACATTTTCGAGAATGACCAAATCAAGCTCCTCTGTGCCGAGCTCGTCAATACCCTGGCGTGTCATTTCGGCATCAAGGTGGCACATACCGCCCGTGTGAAGCTGAATAACTTTAGCATTGGTGTGAGAAATCGTCTCGGCATCGACATCGGAGTCGATATCGGCTTCCATGACACCTATTTTAAGGTCTTCTGAGAGATTGGCGATAAGCTTTGTAAGTGTTGTGGTCTTGCCGGCACCGGGTGACGACATAAGATTTATAAGCAGAGTTTTCTCGCCCTTAAGACGGGAGCGCAAAGAGTCCGCATCTTTGTTGTTGTCCTCAAATACGCTTTGCTTTACTTCGATAATTCTGTATTTGTCCATTGAAAATACCTCTTTTCAGCAAATTTTATTATACTCAACTTGCAATTTTTTGTCAACGAAATGCAGGGGTTAATTATCGTGAATTATGTTCAATTTCAGAAGAAATACAAAAGAAAAACCCCAAGACAAAAGCTGTAAACGAATTTGCCTTGGGGAATTTAAGATTATTTTTCTATTGCGTTATCCTAAAACGGTAAATTAAAACTTCTGTATAGAATTTACCGCTACTCGGATGTATACACTTCTTCGGGCATAGTATTTATTTATCCTTGCCTTTTTCTTCGTCACAAAGTTCTTGCCATCATCTTTTTTTGAATTAAAAGCAAAATGCGTCGACAAGCAATTAAGTAAAAGAGTTCTGCCAATACCGGGCAACTGAATAGTACAACGAATTTATATGACGTTCGGATATCTTGTATATACGGAAAAAACAAAACCCGGCAAACCGGGCAAAGAAAAAACCGTGTCTGCTGACACGGTCCTTAGTCATGAAAGAATACACTATGTACCCTCACAACCGGATAATGTATAAAGAAGAACCGATAAAGAGGACAAGCC
>CAVFPQ010000149.1:0-5241 GCA_963624415.1 Acutalibacteraceae bacterium
GGCAGTGCCGTAAAGAGCATTATGATACAAAGAATTATTGCAGTAAGTTTTTTCAAGATAAATACCTCGCTTTCATGATTTTGTTTACACTATTTTGTTGATGCGGAGAATAATATTATTACCGTTTCCATGCAGCTAACTAAAGCATGATGACACTCTCCTCCTTTTTCGTAAAAACAAAAAGACCGGAGACAAGACGCAATTCGCCCTGTTTCCGGTGATGGTATTTGTTTTTGTTAATAAATATGACTTGGCGTACTCAAAAGACGCAACTTTACCCCTTGGTAATCGATGGTCAAGTGATAATAAATATACTCCACAAACGGTCGCCATGATAACTCCTCCAACATAAACATTCTTAAATAGTATGTGCTCGGGGGGGGTAATAATTAGTCATTGGTGCCAAATTCTGTTTAGAGTATATCACAGTAAAACTGAGAATGCAAGTACTTTTTTAATTTTTTTTGCACAATTTTGCCGTGACTTATTTTATTTATAAATACAGAAGATAAAACCGTTCGATTTTCTTAAAAATAAATAATAAATCAGTAAAATACAGTACAAACAGTCAGTTTCTATATGCTGAATGCAGATTGTTAATTACATACAGAAAAATCGGTGCTGATGTACTTGTCCGCGCCCAGTTCAAGACTGCGTAAAGTCGGCAGACAGCTGCCGGCATAAACCGTAAATTTGCCATCCGGGGTATATGTCTTGCCGTCTTCATCAAACAGAACAAACGCTTTTTCGTCAAGCTTAACGGTAACGGTTGTTTCCTCTCCCGGTGCAAGCTCCGTTTTGGAAATGCCTATAAGACGAAGCTTGGGACTGCCGTCAACCGCGGCACTGTCGGCGTAAATCTGAACAGCGGTTTTTCCCTTCATCTTGCCGGTGTTTTTAACTTTAACAACAGCGGTTTTGCCGTCACATTTAAGCTCCGAAAATTCAAATGAAGTATAGTGCAGACCGAAGCCGAACGGGAAAAGCGGCTTTCCGTTAAAATAACGATATGTGCGGTTTTTCATTGAATAATCAGACAAATCGGGCAAATCATCGCTTGAAGCGTAATATGTGACAGGCAGACAACCCGACGGCGAAAAGTCACCGGCAATAAGCTCGGCTATTGACTTGCCGCCGAACTCACCGGGATACCAGGCGTTTATAATTGCATCGCAATGCTCCTCGGCGTAAGGCACGGCAATGGCACTGCCCGACATAAGAACAAGAATAACATTTTCAGAGCTTTCGCAAATTCTTTTCAAAAGATTCAGCTGACACTCGGGAAGCTCAATTGTTTTTCTGTCGCCGTCCGCGTCTCCCTGTTCGCCCTCAATTTGACTGTTAAGACCGAGACACAGCACGGTAACGTCACTGTTTTTGGCAAGACAAACGGCTTTTTCAATTTCTTCATCTGTGCCGCTGAGTAAAGAACATCCCTTTTCGTATTTAACTTTTTCTTCTCCGAAACGATCACAAAGTCCCCTTCTGAGATTGTGATATTGTGTCGGTGTTCCGTTGTAATTTCCAAGCAGAACCATGTCATCATCGGCATTCGGCCCGACAAGCGAAATACTTGTCACCTTATTTTCATCGAGCGGAAGCATGCCGTTATTTTTAAGCATGACAAGGCTTTCTCTTGTCATCTGCTCGCACAGATTTTTGTGTTTTTCACAGCAGACATCATCATATCCGAGGTGGTCATACTCCGTTTTTTCATCAAACATTCCGAGCTTTACACGAGTTCTCATAACACGGACAAGAGCGCTGTCAATATCTTCCTCGGTTATAAGATCCTGTTCATATGCATCTATAAGCTTTTCGTAAGCAGTGCCGCAGTTTAAATCACACCCGGCTTTTATAGCAAGAGCGGCGGCTTCGGCATCGGAATCGGCATAATGATGCGACTTATATATCTCATGCACAGCACCGCAGTCGGACACGACATGACCGTCAAAGCCCCATTTTTCTCGAAGCGTCTGAGTTAAAAGTTCACTGTTGCAGCAAGCCGGAATACCGTTTACTTTATTATAGGATGCCATAACCGTTTCGGGGTGGGCGTTCTTTACACTGTATTCGAAAGCGGAAAGATATGTCTCATTCAGGTCTTTTTTGCCGACCACGGAATCAAATGAAAATCTGCCGTTTTCGGGGCCTGAGTGTACAGCAAAATGCTTTACACATGCCGCAGTCTTAAGATGCTCCGTGTCCCCCTGCATTCCCTTAACAAAGCTCTCGGCAAGACGGGATGTAAGAAAAGGATCCTCACCATAGGTCTCCTGTCCGCGTCCCCAGCGAGGATCACGGAATATATTTATATTTGGACTCCAGAAAGTAAGTCCGTAATATCTGCCATAATTTTTCTCTTTCTGAGCCTCATTATATTTCGCTCGTGCTTCATCGGATATAGCCGTTGCGACATCAAAAAGAAGCTGTGTGTTAAATGAAGCGGCAAGCCCTATCGCCTGCGGAAGAACGGTTGCAATGCCGGCACGGGCAACACCGTGAAGAGCTTCATTCCACCAATCATATTTGTTTATATTAAGTCGCTTTATTTCGGCCGCGGAATTGACAAGCTGAGATACCTTTTCTTCCAATGTCATTTCGGACACAATCCGCTTTGCACGGTTTTCGGCTGTTTTATCTGTATAACTGTTCATATTCTTCTCCCCTTTTGATAATTGAATTCATTATATACTAAGCTGCGGTGCACTTCAAGCAAAAAACAGAATATCAAACAAAAACGATATTGATATATACGCTCAAATGATGTAAAATAATGACAACAAAACAAAAGGAACGAGACATGAAAGAAGTAAATCTATATACGGACGGCGCGTGTTGTGGAAATCCCGGCCCCGGCGGCTGGTGTGCAATACTAAAGTATAAAACAGCGCAAAAAGTCATAAGCGGAAGTGAAAAAGATACCACAAATAACAGAATGGAACTGACAGCGGTAATAGAGGGGCTGAAAGTGTTAAAAGAGCCGTGTAAAGTTAACTGCTTTACAGATTCGGCATATATCTGCAACGCAATCAACAAGAAATGGATTGATTCGTGGCAGGCACGCGGCTGGAAAAGGGGCGAAAAAAAACCGGTCTTAAACCCCGATTTATGGCAAGAAATTGTAAAGCTGACTACTTTACACGATGTTACATTCAATTGGATAAAGGGGCATAACGGTCAACCCGAAAATGAGATGTGCGACCGTGTTGCCGTATCGGAATATCAGAAATATCTGAGATAAAGGAGCGTTTTTATGGAATACAAGCGTTTTAATAACACAATCACAGCACGCCTTGACAGAGGTGAAGAAATTCTGACCGAGATAGAAAAAATCGCAAAAGCGGAAAGTATTAAGCTTGCCAAAGTCTCAGCTATCGGTGCGGTGAATGACTTTACAGTCGGAGTATACGATGTAGACAAAAAAGAGTATAAAGCAAATTCCTTTACAGGTGATTATGAGCTTCTCTCCCTTCTCGGCAACATAAACACCATGAACGGCGAGTATTATTGCCACCTTCATATGAGTGCCGGCAATGAAAAGGGTGAAGTTTTCGGCGGGCATCTAAACAGAGCGGTAATAAGTGTTACCTGCGAGATGTTCATTGACATAATAGACGGCACGGTTGACCGTGAGCACAATGACGAAATCGGCATAAATCTTTTCAAATTCTGATATGTTCCAATAAAATATTTTCTGCAAACTAAAACTCCCTCGGCTAAGTAATACCGACGGAGTTTTTTATGTTTTTGGGCGAAAATTTAACCGTTTAATTGTTTATTTCAATTCCGTAACAGGCAAGAACAGGCATATCAAAAAAGTCACGTGCAAGGAATATAGGCGGATGCGCCCTCCATGCATAATGGAACCGGGCGGGCAGTTTATGGGGGCGAGAGGTTGACACAAGAAGTCCGTCTTTAATCGGAGCGGCTTCCATGCAATCGATAAGTCCGTCGGAATCCTCAACATTCATACCGAGAGCGATATTATCCATGGCGAGAACAGAATGACCGGGAGTAAGATTAATTTTTATATGTGTGTCATCAACAGCTTCGGCAGACAGCACAAGCACAGAAGTCTGCCCGGGTTTGCCGTAAATTGAAGTCAGTGCGACATTTGCAAGACGTTCACCAATGATTACATTCGCACCGGAGCTGTTATGTATGCCGTCGGTTGTGGGCAAGTCAATTGAAGGCACAACATAAACGCCGTCAAGTTCGGCAGCGGCTCGACGCTGAGCATCACGAACCATGCCCCAATAGCGGTCATTATCCTGTTTACGGCCTGCCATTGAGCGGTTGAGCTGTACGGTAAAAATCGGATGAGCACCGAAACGCTCATTCCAGACGGACACCATTTTTGCAAAACGATCAAAATATGTAGGGGCTTCTTCATCATTGCAGTCATTGCAGCCCTGAATCCATATAAAGCCCTTGAATGCACCTGTTTTGTCGAGGCGTTTTTCCATGGCTCGGAAGCATCCGCCCTCATCTGTGGGGTCCCATTCCGAAAGAGATGTACCGCCGACAGCAGTCGGAACAATTCCAATCGGCACACCGAGTCTTTCGTGCAGACGGCGAGCAAAAGACAGTGCGGGTGATGTACCTGTTGCGTTTTCGGCGTAATCATAAATGCTGTCAATGCCATCGGCAAGCGGATGTGCGGCAATTGACCACTCCCCTGTATTTCTGAACATATGGACACCGAGGCACGGCGGATCATACGCCGAATCCCTGCCGTAACCTGTCATATTACTCTGACCGACAGTAACATAAATATCGCCTATACCGATGTGATAAACGCATTTTATCTTATCTATCCACAGGTTATTTCCCTGCTGAATTGAGGCTTCAAATCTGTACAATCCGCCTTCGGGTACAGTGAGAGACACCGACCAGTTAAGCGTATCGGCAACTTGACATACAGTCCACGGAATAATACAGAGATTATCATCCTCCCTTACGACTCGGGCAACAACATGGTGTTCTGAGCTTTCAAGAGGTGCTTTAAGCGTGCCTTCCCATACAAAACGGGCACAGCCGTCGGGAGTACGCTGAATAATCTGAAAATCGTGAAGAATCATAAATTTTTCTCCTTTTTCAACCTGACTGACTTTGGTTGATTTAATTCTATTGCATTAAAATTTTTTTGTCAAGAAGAAAAGCAGAGGATTGGTTTATCAATCCCCTGCCGTTTTTTTATTTATTATGTCGATTCATTCAGCTGTTTGAACCGCTGTT
>CAVFPQ010000150.1:0-5214 GCA_963624415.1 Acutalibacteraceae bacterium
ACCACAGCAGAGCCTCATCAATGTTCTCTGCCTTGTAACCCTTAAACAGCATCCTTCCGAAGAGGTCTACATCCTGATTTCTTTTTAAGTCACTATATCCGCCTTCAGCCATTACGGCACTTTTTCTATACATCACGGCAGGGTGATTAAATGCGGATCTTTTCTTTGCGAAGTTGTAGATGGCTTCTGATGTCAGAGGCACTCTGCGCCGGGAGATTACGTTAGATGTATCACCTACGAACTCTTCAATGTGGCTGCCGACAATCGCAAGCTCAGGTTTTTCTTCAAACCGCCTCAATTGTTTCTCACACCGATTCGGCTTGGATATATCGTCCGTATCCATGCGGGCAACAAGCTCGTTTCTGCAAGACTTCAGTCCTTCGTTCAATGCCAAGCCTAAGCCCAAGTTTTTCTCATTTACCACAATGTGAAGATATGGTTTGTACTCATCCACCACAGCGTATAATTCATCGGTAAGCGGGCCGTCTTCAACAAGGACGATTTCATCCGGCTTAATCGTCTGGTTCAGCATAGAATCAAGAGCCAGCCTGAGGTACTCGGGATGTTCCTTTTTGTATAAAGACATTAATACGCTGTACTTTTCCACTCTATCACTCACAATCACACCCCCAACAGCTTCTTAGCCTCTCTCTGCTTTTTATCGTATTCCTCTTGGCTTACTCTTCCGGCTTTCAGCAGGTAGTCTCCGAAATCATCTGTGATATCCACTTCGTTGATATCAGAACAGCCCTCTAAACCCTTCTGCTTAAAGAATACCTGCTTAACGGTATCAATTATTATCTTCACATCACCAAAGAACGTGACATGCTGTATGTACTCCAGATCAATAGCAAGCTTTCCATCCCAAGAGAGGGCATTTCTGCCTCTCGTCTGAGCGAGGCCGCTAAGCCCCGGCTTCACAGTATGCCTCTTTCTCTGTTCAGCCGTCATAAACACCATATCACGAACAAGCTGCGGGCGAGGACCTACTACTGACATATCACCCTTTAAAATGTTGAAGGCTTCCGGCAGTTCATCAAGACTGGTGTTTCTGAGAAACCGTCCGTACTTATTCAGTCGCACTTCATCCGGCAGAAGCTTACCATTGCTATCCTTCCGGTTGTTCATGGTTCTGAACTTGATGAGCTTGAAGATCTTCTCATCTTTTCCCGGTCTGTCCTGAGTGAAGAAAGGATTTCCATGCATGAAGATAGCTCCAAGTATGATGAGGATGATATACAACCAGCTGAAGACAATCACAGCCGCCAAGGCACAGAGAATATCTATCGGACGTTTAAAATAAAGTTCGTATAATCCTTTGCGTCTGCCGCTATTGTTCTTTCCGCTCATATGAAACACCCTCTGATAATCTCAATTACGATTTTTTGCTCCTCAATCCCCATCTTATTATCACTCGGCAAGCAGCAGCCTCTTTCAAAGATATCCGCGCCGATGTCAGCACAGCCGCCGGCGATATAAGCGTTGGTACGGCATCTGCCCTCACCGTCTCTTGTGACAAACGAATGCATTCTGTACATAGGCTGTAAATGCATCGGCTTCCAGATGGGGCGTCCCTCGGCGTTCATTTCACCCAGCTTCTCTAAGATTTCCGTCGGACAGGACTTGCCGCTCTCACTTCTGAATAACGCACAGTGGTCGTCACGAACCTGCTTGCACATGTAGTTTTTATCAATAATCAAAGCTGAGAGCCAATAGTTCGGCTCCGTACCTTCGGTAATCGGGTTCATAGACACAGGCAGGTCTTTAAATCCCTCTTTATATCTCTCATAAACTGCCTTTTTCTGAGCGATGTGTTCCTCAAGATGTCCATACTGACCACGGATAACGCCGGCAACCACATTGCTCATGCGGTAGTTATAGCCAACTTCCTCATGCTGATACCACGGAGCGGCTTCTCGGCTCTGTGTTGACCATTTGCGAGCTCTGTTTGCATCTTCGAGGCTGTTCGTAAGCAGACAACCACCGGAACTGCCGGTGATAATCTTATTTCCGTTATAGCTGATAGCTGCATAGTCGCCGAAAGATCCGCACTGACTGCCATCCACAGTGGCACCCATGGCTTCAGCCGCATCCTCAATAAGGAGGGCGCCGTGCTTCTCGCAAATTTTCTTAATCTCATCAATGCGGCCGGGGAAACCGTACAGTTCGGCGCAAACGACAAGTTTTACGTCGGGATAGATCTCAAATGCCTTTTCCAGTGCTACCGGATCCATATTCCATGAATCGGCTTCGGTATCAATAAATACCGGAATGCCGCCTTCATAGACCACCGGGTTCAATGTGGCATCAAAGGTCATGTCCGAGCAGAAGACTCGCTTGCCCTCCAATGCACCGTGAGAAATGGTCGGTCTGCCGTAGAGCCGTTCTCCTGCGAGCTTACAGCAGAGGTGAAGAGCCGCTGTACAGGAGCTGAGTCCCACAGCATACTTAACCTGTGCTTTTTCAGCTGCGATGCGTTCCACTTCGTTGATGTTCTCACCGACCGTAGACATCCAGTTGGTTTCGTACGCCTCGGTCATGTATTTCAGCTCTTCGCCATGCATAGTCGGTGTGGCAAGCCATACTTTCTTTTCAAAAGGTGTAAATCCCATAGTTTCCTCCACTGATTTCATACTGTCGCAAGGTTCGTTTTTTTCTCGTAGCCTTTATTTTCGACAGGTTCGGTTTGTTTTTTTAAGGTCTCGTCCGTATATTCCGAGCCGTGTTCTCCGGCGGGGTGATAGGTCGTAACAACTTCTTTTACCAATGTGCGAATTTCATCCTCTTTTTCGGAATACGCCGCTTCCATGAGCATTTGAAGCTGTCCGAGGAATGTATCCGTATCAAATGGAATCGGACTGCCGATATGTATCAGCTTGTTCGGAGTTGTGCGCATACCTTCTTCGGACATCAGCTTTTCTTCATACAGTTTCTCTCCGGGGCGGAGTCCCGTATACTCGATTTTGATATCCACATCGGGGCGCAATCCCGACAGCTTGATAAGATTTCTTGCAAGCGTGTCAATTTTCATGGGTGAACCCATATCCAGCACAAAAATTTCTCCGCCTTTTGCGTAGGTCCCCGCCTGCAAAACAAGTGACGCGGCTTCGGGGATCGTCATAAAGTAGCGGATAATATCGGGATGTGTTACCGTTACGGGACCGCCCTTGGCAATCTGCTCCTTGAAACGCGGCACAACAGAACCGTTGCTTCCGAGAACGTTGCCGAAACGCACTGCCACAAATTCGGTCTTTGCGTTTTTTGCGGGCTTTGCGATATCTGACATACTTCCGTCTTCATCATCACCGTGAACGTGAAGCGGCAGCAGCTCGTCCGCTTTATTGTCGCGGATCTTGCGGTCGAACGACTGAATAATCATCTCACACAGACGTTTCGACGCTCCCATAATATTGGTGGGATTAACCGCCTTATCGGTGGAAATAAGCACAAAGCGTTTGCAGCCGTTTGTCATAGCGGCATAAGCGGTTTTATATGTGCCGATAGCGTTGTTTTTTATTGACTCGCACGGACTGTCCTCCATAAGAGGAACGTGCTTATGCGCCGCAGCATGATAAACAACGTCGGGCTTGTACTTCTCGAAAACCTGATTGATTCTGCGGCTGTCACGAACAGAACCGATGAGGACATCGAGATTCAAATTCGGATATTTGTCCCGAAGCTCCAACTGAATGGCGTGAGCGTTGTTTTCATAAATATCGAAAATGATAAGCTGTTTAGGACTGTGGGAGGCAAGCTGACGGCACAGCTCACTGCCGATAGATCCACCGCCGCCCGTAACAAGAATCGTTTTGCCCTGTATGAAGTCATAGATTTCCTTCATATCGACCTTGACAGGTTCACGACCGAGCAAATCTTCCACGGCAATGTCTTTCATCTGACTTACGGAAACCGCACCGGTCACAAACTGATACATACCGGGGAGATTTTTCAGCTCGCATGTCGTTTCTTTGCATATATTGATAATGTCTCTGCGTTCCTCGGCAGTTGCACTCGGAATGGCGAGCAGAATTTTTTCAATCTTGTACTTTTCGGAATTTAACAGAATATCTTCTCTGCCGCCGACAATCGGAACACCATCGATAAAGCAGCCGCGTTTGTTCTTGTCATCATCTATAATGCAGCACACACGGTCATGTACTTCTTTTGCATTTTGAATATCACGCAAAATCATACGTCCCGCCGAACCGGCACCGATCAGCATGACACGCTTTGCCTTGCTGTCGTTTTGTCTCCACGACAGTCTGTTTCGCTCCAGGTGAACAAAACGATATGCAAAGCGCACTGCCAATGAAAGCATAAACTGAATTACGATTCCGCCCACATAGTAGGCAACAGGCATACGCTTGAATATCACCGTGATTCCGACAGTATGGAAAATTCCGAGTATCAGCGAAGCGACTGCCGTTCTCGCGAGCTCAGAGAAGCTTGCATATTTCCAGACGCTCTGATACAACTTAAAAATCCAAAAAATGAAAACACAAAAAGCCGCATAGACGGGCATGAATTTGAACCATGCCATAAAATAGTCTTGCGGTATCTGAGAATATTGACAATCGAATCTGATCCAAAGTGCGGCAAGGTATGCGCCTGCCGACACAGCTATATCGTATATGACCAACAGAATTGCCGCTGAATAAAAATGTTCAAACACCGAACGTTTTTCAGCATCTATTGAAATGTCATATTTCTTTTGCATGTTTCTTCTCCTCATAAAATCAATTCATGTTTTTTTGAGAGAAGCGGGGTCTCCCCCCCCCCGAAAAATTCTTGGCGTTTTGCAACTTATCGCCGAGCTTAGGCAGCGGATTAATAATTTTAATGTAACCAATCCTGTGATTGTTCTTAACTTAATTACAGGGCTGAAACTGTCTTTCCGATATTTCGAGAACTGCCCGGATTCCGGCAACTCGGTGTTTCGGTGTAATAAGCGTCATATCCGGAGTGAATGTTATACAGAACAGTCTGAGTATCTTTATTTCTCTCTCAATTAAATTTTTTCTCCGACAATTTTCGGCATTTAGTCCAGTCACTGTACCCGTTGCCGAGCATGTGGATGTCACTGCCAAGGTATTTGACATAGCCGTTTTCGATCCATGACAGATACCGTCTGCGTTTAAGCGGCTTTGTCAGGCACTCGACGTTCAGCTGCAGCGGCACGCCGTCGGCTATCAGCTGCTCAATGTTCTCCTTCGG
>CAVFPQ010000151.1:0-5160 GCA_963624415.1 Acutalibacteraceae bacterium
GCGTAGCGACTAATGAGGACCGGCGGCAGCGGTCCGTCAAACCAAAGCAAAGAAGTCCTGCGTGTCTTGGATTTATATGGCTTCTCAAGAGGCCGGTTTTTCGGGTATTGCCGGGGTGTTGCCGTCATACCGCTTACGCTTCTGACGGCAGTGTGGCAGTCGTCTCGCTATCCGAGCCGACCGCACGGCTCGTCGCTGCCGCTCCTCGCCTTACATCGTTTCGCATCTGACATTTTCGGGATACATTTCTTCAATTCGTTCAAATCCCTTTCTGATAGTGTCAAACACCGTTTTTACAATCATTTCGCCGTATGTGTCGTCCCATTCCGTTTCAATGGCGACTTCACCGCCGGACACCGACATTGAATTTATTTTTGCCGCACGCTCATCGTCAAGCTCACGCATTTTTTCCGCAAGCGCAATGCACAGTGCGGATACACCGGCACATACATTTCTGTCTCCGGCGTGGCCTCTGCATTCAAACAGGATGCCGGAATTAAGCTCCGTAAACGATACCTTTGTCATTCTGAGTCTCCTTTTTTGACAGAGGAATTGTATCTTCTGCCGTTTTCTTCGATAATGCGAATAATTTTTTCTTTGTTGTCAATATCTATAAGCTGCATACAGGCAAGGGATTCAACGCTCCTTGACGGATCAAAAAAGCCGAGCTTATAGAAATTGAGTGCGTCATTGTTCTGATTTGCCCTTGAAAAAGTGTTCTGTTTGTGCGCTCTGACACTGACATCGAACACCGGCATTCTCTGCCCCAAATCGTAGCCGAACTCATTTCCGAGGGACTTCGGACTTATGAGGGAATTGTCAAACGAGCCGTATGCGTTCTCGCCGTCCGAGCTTAATATGCGCATATTTCGGGGAACGGTATAGAACTGCCGAATAAGCTCAATGCACAGTGTGCAAATCTCGGAAAATGCCCTGTATGTGGCGGAAATCATATCACGAGACAGCTTGTTGCCTGCCTCCTGCAATGCGTTAATTGCAGTGCCGGATGTAACGCCGCCGACTGTGCCGCCGGTTGTGAAATCTCTGTTGCCGCTCGTCTCTTTAAGCTCCGATATCTTGTTGTTAAGCACCGTTACATAGACGCCTGACAGTGAATTTGCGGTTATCTCCCTTATCGATTCTTCACCGAGGGATGAGCCGCTGACATGGACAAAATCTCTGTTGAGATCCGCAAACTCCTCTTCGTTAACAGCGCCCTCATTGCGGATAAAATATCTGCGTCTTGCACCCATTCGGGCGTTGCGGACAATTTCGGAATTTAATATGTCGATCTCCTCCTGCACGCCCTTCATTATATCGATAAAGCCGAAGCCGACAGGCGTGCCCTCCTCTTTGAACAGCGGATCGAACACAAACGGATATCTGCCGTGGTCGTACCAACCGCGCTCAGTGTATTCGGGATCGTTTTCGGAAGCGTACAGAAGCTCCTCGCCGACAAATTTCACAAAGTGGAGTACGGTTCGCCCACCCGATTTTTTCTTGTAGTACCAATCAACAACAGTGGATTTGTCGGTAATGTCAACATTTTTGTCATAGAGATAGCCGTAGGTCTCGCCGCTGCCCGTAAGCTTGCCCTCAAGAAACGGATACTGTTCAATCAGAAGGTCGTTGTCGGCAAGCTCCGTATAGAAAAGATTGCGGCTTTTCTGAATGTCCCTGACACCGGGCTCCCAATAGAGATTGAGAATATCGGCACAGCGGACATCAATGTCACCGAGCATATTTTCCGCTTCCGGATTCCACAGCACACTGTATACGGCTGTGCCTGTTTTAAGCTTGGCATATGACGCATCGGAATAGACCTTTTCGAAGTCGTTTCGTTCGAGAATAACGGGAAGGATATCGGTCAGCTGTGCCGCCGCAGTCTCGTCGGACGATTCACGGGGCAGAACCGTACACTGCGGAACGGCATCCATAAAATCGGCGTGCTTGTTTATGATTGAATTGAACAGCCATGCACTTGAATTAGGGGCTTTTTTGTCGTCGGTGTCATGCCAATGGTAAAGTCTGAAGCGGTTTTCATCGTCGATAATTCTGTTTTCGAGCCTCCGGCGAGCCGCCTTGTAGCGTCTGAGAATCTCGAGAGCCGCCGTTATCTCCTCTTTGCCGATGGCATTGCCGACAAGGGAGGGAGTGTGTGTGTTTTTCATTTCATCAGATTTTCCTTTCTTTGTCTGATTCTTTATGGGAGCAGTATGCACCGGCAAAACAATGCATAATGTAGAATGCATAATGAATAATGTCGGATGACACTGCGTGTCTTGGATTTATACAATTAGCAATTAGCAGTTAGCAATTAGCAATGAGTGGTCGGTGCAATGGAAATGAAAGGGGCAGGGGGGTCAGGGACCGGGGCCGGGGAAATAAGGAAGACACTGCGTGTCTTGGATTGTATAGCTTCGCGGGAGGTGGGCTTTTGGGGTAAAGCCGGGCCTTTGCCGTGGGCAGGGCTTCGCCGCCGGTCGGCGCACCCGACTGTCCGATTAATTTTTTTTCACAAGCCTACTGCCGGGGCGGACAGCCGGGTGCCGCCTCCCGGCGGCCGCCCCTCGCTCGCTTTCATTTGTTAAGCCGCATCGGGCTGCGGCTGAACAAATTCAGCTCCCTCGGGGCGCCGAGCCTCGTCGTCGGCTTTCAGCCGCCTCCTCGGCATAAACGCTCGTCACGGCGCAGCCGTTCCTCGCGTCCCCCTATCTATACGAAAACCCCTTATACCTTTTCGCATTCAGTTCAAGCGGATCATCTTCATATACGGCGCTCGGCAGTGCGGCTGTCGGCTTTATCGGGCGTGACATACAGAAATATCTGCACGAATCGGCAAAATGGTCTTCGTCGGTTGTGTCGAGATCCTCGGGGTTGGTCGTCGAAAATCGAAGCAGCGGCAACGTGCGGACGGCATCTTTGCACGTGTTGAAAAAATACATCATCGGCATGCCGTTTTCATCAAAGTCAAGACGGTAGTGCACCTGCATCCACCCCGGCAGACGCTTGTTGTCGCCCTTAGTAAAGTACACAAAATGGCGGTCGGCAATGTCTGCTATTGATTCGCCTCTTGAAACGTCCCATATTGACGGATCGGCGACACCCGAAATATTTCTGCCTCTGAGCCAACGGTGAGTGGTCTCAAGTCGGTGTATCTCCTCAAAAATTTTGTCGGGATGCCACTTTAAGCCCTCGTTCGGCGTTCCCGTACAGCCGTAAAGCTGCAAAATAAGATACGCTCTGCCGTCGTAATCTATCGCCCACCAGTCGCATGAAAACGGTTTTGCGAAACCGAAGTCGAAGCTTCTGACGATATTCCAGCCGGACGGAATTTCAAACGGTTCTATTACATGAGTAAATCGCCTGTCTTTATAATGTGCGGGATCGTCACGGAACTCCTCAAAAAACTGCCCGTCGAAAATATTCCAGTCGCCCTCAAGCCACGCCTTGCGAAGCTTTGTCGGAAGTGCCTCAAGCCGTTTGATATAATCGGGATCGCTCTCCATAAGCGCGGCATTGTCGGTTACAAGGCTTTTATAGAAAACATAGTCATCGGGATTTTCACCGGGCTTATACACCCTGTCGATAAACAGCCGCTTTACAAACGCATGACCGACACCGCCGGGGTTGCAGGTGAGATAAACTCGTTTGGGATAGTCGTTTACGCCTCTGACACACGCCTTGAAGCGGTCGAACTGCTCTTCGGTGAGCTGTGTCGCTTCATCAAGAAACAGAACGTCAACTTCGGTGCCCTGATATCTGTCGAGATCCTTAATGTTGCGGCAGTAGCCGAGCTTTATAACCGAGCCGTTTCCGAAAACGAACTCCTTTGCTGTCTCTTTGAACTGTGCGACACCGTTAACCACCTGTTTTAGGGGCGTTATGTGATTTGCACGAAGCTCCGGGTAGGTTTTTCTGACTATCATGATTTTTATACCGGGGTATCTGAGCGCGAGAAGCACTGCCTTTGTTCTGACAGCCCAGCTTTTGCCGCCGCCTCTCGCACCGCCGAAAGCTATAAATCTGTGTCTGTCTTCGAGAAAGTGCCGCTGAGTATCGCCCGGTGTGCCTAAATAAACTGTCTGCATATTCATTTCTCTACTCCGCAAGGCTCTCGGCGTTCTCGTCCATGATTACCGTGATCGTGTTTTTAGCGGAGTCGCCGTTCAGATTTTCGGTAACAGCGGTGGCTTCTTTCAGCACCGACCAGAACTCCTTGAGTGCCTTTGCTCCGTTCTCGGTGGAGTCCGTTTTGTCGCCGTATACTTTGTTGACCGCTCTGTATGTCGCGCGGCAGAGCATATCGGACGCTTCACCGAGACACACGGCGGTGTCAACGGGCACACCGTTTTTGCGTTTGATTTTTTTCTTTGCTTTGGTCTGCAAAAAATTTCTCCTTTCGGTTTTGTTGTGGAATGTTCGGAAAATTCACTCCCTTCGGACTTGATTTGGTTTTGTTTATCCGGAAAACAAAAAGCCCGGCAGGTTGTCTCCCCTGTCGGCACGCTTATATTAGCATATTCGATTTTTGCATTTCGCCCCTAAAACGGCGGTTTTTGAAATTTTTTGAAAAAAGTTTTGTTTTTCGCAGAATTTTTTTGAAAAAAGTCTTGCAATTGTGAATAAAGTATGATATTATTTGAGTGCAAGAGATGATACGAAGCTCTTACAGAAAGAATTTTGCTTTCCACACTCTTTTTCTTCATAAATATCTCCACAAGGGAAAACACCGAGCCAAAAGCTCGGTGTTTTTCCTTTTTGGGTGGGTGGGTGGGGCCGGCGACGAGGGAGCGACTGCCGAATGGCAGGCGTGAGCGAGGAGCCGGAGGCCCGCGGAGGCGTAAGCGAGCGAAGCGAGCGTAAGCCGACGTGGGCGAAGCCGCGGTGAGCAGAATTTGTGATGCTGCCCGTGGCAGCAGAACAAATGAATGCGAACCGCGGCAGCCGCTCAAGGTGGCGCCTGTCTATCCGGGACACAAAATCGGATTTTCACGAAAGCTGACCGACCGGACAGACAGGTGCACCGCAGAGCGGCTCAGCCGACCGGCACGAAAAAAAAACAAGTCTTAGGACTTGTTTTTTTATGATATCCGTTTCTGAGAAACGGGTGATATATCTGCGAAATGATATCGCACTTCGTGCGGTGATATACCTGCG
>CAVFPQ010000152.1:0-5159 GCA_963624415.1 Acutalibacteraceae bacterium
GGGAACGAAGTGTCAAGCTTTACGGCGAATCTGAGCACAAGTCTTGCGTCCGAAACATTGATATCGCCGTCGCCGTCAACATCCGCAGCCTTCTTTATGTCGTCATTTGCAGGGGTTTCAAGCTTAACGGCAAAACGTAGAACAAGTCTTGCGTCGGAAACATCGATTTCACCGCTGTTGTCAACATCGCCGTAGGGAACTGCGGCAAATGCCGTCAGACACATTGCAAGTGCCGTAATGACGCTTACAACGGCTGTTAGGAATCTTTTTGACTTTTTTAGCATACAAAAAATCCTTTCTTTGTTCGTCTTTGTATTTGCAGACAAAAATTAATTACTCGAAAATATAAATCTGTTCACACTGTTTTGTCTTTGTTGTCGGCGTGTCCTGAATAATATTCGTGCCGTCGGTGACCTTGACAATCTGCCCGGTCGTCTGTTGTAAATTATATACGGCAAAAAGCGGACATAGCGTGTTGTAGTCAAAATAGTAACTTACGGTTGCGCTTACGGTGATATCTTTAAGCGTTATGCTTGTGGTTATACCGTTCTGCTCCGACACAAAGACAAAATCGTTGTTACTGCCGAACGCCTCGGCATCAGACAGGGGAGTCAGATCATTTGTAATTCGTGATATTGCACATTTGTATGATTTATCTTTTGTGTATTTCGCATAGAGATTGTCAGACTCCGTACTGCCGACAGTAAAGCTTTCGGGCTTTATTTTAACGGTCATTTTGATTGCGGGCGTGTTCCATGTTTTGTTCTTGAAGGACGAAATATTCTTTTGTTTTTCGTTAACGGTAATAATATCGGGATAATCTTTCAATATGTCAAGTGTGCCGAGTCCGTCCTTCAGATATTCAACATCAAAGCTCTCGATGTCGTCGTTTGTAAGAGAACTGATTTTTTTTGAGGAATAGGGGAGTCTTTCGGAATTTCCGAAATCCGTACAGACTAACCACGCACCGTATGTTGTTTCGGTTTTCTTTGTATTTGTAACGGTTGTGGTGTCGGTCTTTGTGATTTTTGCAAATTTATGATTGACTGTATAATTGAAATCGTTTTTGATGAGATTAACGGTGTTGTTGAACAGTGAAATATCATCTGTCGGGGCTTTGCCGCATCGACTGCATATCGGCCACTCAGCTACATACATTTCATTGTTTTTGATTAAGGGTTCATTTGCGAAAATGCAGTCCGGCAAAACTTCGCAGTCATGTCCGAGCGGATTTGATGCTGTTACGGCACGGACATCGAGGCATTTTGTGCAGGTGTATATTACACATTCGCCTTGCGTGCAGGTTGCGGGAACGGTCTTTTCGGTGCATTTGCAGTTCTCAATTATATATTCACCGCATTTGCAGTAAACTTTGTGCTTGCCGTCAAGTGAATGATCGGCGGCAATTTCGGTAAATTCATGCGTATGCAAAATCTGTGTGGTTGTTTCTTCTTCGGTAGTTGCTCCCTCAGTTGTCACTTCTTCGGTTGTTTCTTTTTCGGTCGTGTTTTCTTCAGTTGTCACTTCTTCGGTTGTTGCCTCTTCGGTTGTGGTTTCCTCAGTTGTCACTTCTTCGGTTGTCGATTCCTCGGAAGTTGTCTCTGTTGTTGAGACTTGTGCGGCGGTCTCGGTTTCCGGAATAACTTCGGCATCGGACTTCGATGTTGACTCTTCTTCTGTCCGAGATGGCTGAATTGTTATAAACTCTTTGGGGCTGTCCTCCAAGGTCTGAAGACTAACTGCGACACGAAGAATAATTCTCGCATCGGCAACGGAAATGCCTTTTGTTCCGTCAACATCGGCACAGTATTCCTGAATTTCAGTCGGCTCGTCAAGCTGTACGGCAAAACGCAGGGCGAGGCGTGCGTCCGTCACGGTCACATCACCGTCGTTATTGATATCTCCTTTTCTCACAATAAGAGCCGAGGCTGTAAAAATCTCCGCAATAAGCATAACTGCGGCAAGGGCAAGGGTAAGACGAAAATGTTTCATACGAATACCTGCTTTGTCGGTTTAATGCCGATTTTTTTTGACAGATTAAAATGTGAACTCTTTTTTAACATTATATAACATTATGTACCCTTTTTTCAATAGTTTTTGCGGATAATTCGGTAAAATTGAAATAATCAAGCCGTAACTTTTTTCTGATTGTTATTATTTCAAAACGGAAAATTAATATTCGACAAAATAATTGTTGACAACAGCCGATTTTAATGATAGAATATTGCTTGTTTGCGGGTGTAGTTCAGCGGTAGAATCCCAGCCTTCCAAGCTGGTCGTGTGGGTTCGACTCCCATCACCCGCTCCATGCAATAAAGCGTCCTACGGGGCGCTTTTTTTAACTATATCGCACTGTGTGCGGTGATGTATGCTTTAGACATATAATCGGAACAGATATTATATCATGCTTGCGTAGTAAGTATGTCATAATATTTATTGCGTCAGCAACATAAATAAAAGCTTTTATCGGATTTACTCAATCCCGCATTCACTTTCCTAAACCATTTGACAATTTATTATTTTGATAGTATTATATACTTATCTCAAAATATCAAAAGGAAGCATATTTCTGTAATGCTTGATTTTTTAAGAAGGACATGGGCACAGATTAATCTTGATGCCATTGACAATAACATAACTCAGATAAAAAGCATTCTTCGCCCCGGAACAAAGCTGTGTGCGGTCGTAAAAGCCGACTGCTACGGTCACGGCTATGCCTACACCACACGACAGATGCAGGAGTCGGGTGCGGACTGGTTTGCCGTGTCTAATTTAGCCGAGGCGCTTCAGCTTCGCAAAAACGGCATTGACCGTCCGGTGCTTATTTTAGGCTACACTCCGCCCGATAAAACAAAGGAGCTGGCTCTTAATAACATCTCTCAGGCGGTTTATTCTCTCGATTACGCTAAGGCTCTCTCCGACGATGCCGTAAAGAATGACATAAAGGTAAACGCCCACATTAAGGTCGATACCGGTATGAGCAGAATAGGCTTTGTCTATCATGATTCCGTTGATGATTATCCTGTTCTCGATGAAATAGAAAGTGCCTGCAAGCTTCCCGGTATTCATCCCGAGGGAATTTTTACGCATTTTGCCGATGCCGACTGCGAAAACGGCGAGCTGTTTACACGGATTCAATACGATTTGTTTTTAAGTGCCTGCGACAGACTTGAAAAACGGGGAGTAAGCTTTTCTATCCGTCACTGTTCAAATTCCGCCGGTATTCTGCAATACGGTGAAATGAATTTCGATATGGTTCGCGCGGGAATAATTCTCTACGGTCTGTATCCGTCCGAGAGTGTCCGCAGAACAATTAAGCTGCTGCCGGTAATGGAGCTGAAAACGGTTATCTCGATGATAAAAACGCTTCCGGCAGGGACTCCCATCAGCTACGGCGGAACATATGTTACCGATAAGGATATGACAGTCGCAACCGTGCCGATTGGCTATGCGGACGGCTACCCGAGACGGCTTTCAAATAAAATGGATATGCTTGTTAACGGTCGGCGTGCGAGAGTTCTCGGCAATGTGTGCATGGACCAGACGATTATTGATATAACGGACATTCCGAATGTGACCGAAGGACGGCAGATTACCGTGTTCGGCAAGGATAACGGCAGTGTTATAAGCGTCGAGGAGCTTGCCGAAAAAGCGGGAGTCATAAACTATGAGGTTATCTGCTCTCTCTCTCGGCGTGTGCCTCGTGTGTACATAAAAAACGGTGTCATAAGCGACACCACAGACTATATGCTGTAAACGGAGGAATTGACTATGGCAAAAGCTCTTAAAATAATACTTTCTGTTATACTTGTACTGCTCGTCCTGTCGGGCATTGTTGTTCTGACCGGGATAAACGACATAAAGAACAATCCGTCGGAAGCGTCCTCAAGCAGTCAGAATACCGCCGCAAGTACCGATTACCGTGATACATATGTTACTGATACAAATGTCGGTCTGCCCCTGTTAAAGACGGCGTTTGACGGTGTGTTCTTTACAATGTCAAAGTCGGGCGAAGTCAAATTCTATGAGCTGAATGTTGACGGCGAATTGGGCGAGATAGCCGAAACAGGCAATTATGAAGTCAGTGCGACATGCTCCTCTAAAGAGCTTCCTGCTGTAATACACTATATCGAGCGTGACGGCGTTGTAGACGGCTACGGTCTGTTTACGAATGAGCTTTACCCCGATGTGCTTCTGTTTGAGTACGGATTTTTCAGAGTAACAAATATGTTCTCCGGTTTTTCGAGCGGTGATACGCTTCTTATGCTTATCGATACCGACAAGACACGTTTCTATAAGCAGGATAAGATTTACAGTGAGGCGTTCTATCTCTATTCCGATCATACAAGCAAGAACTTCCTTTCGGAGGATCAGCGTCAGCCCGCTATGGACGGCAGAATGAAGTCGGATTACAAGATGTTCACCAATGACATTCTTGACCAGGGCGACAGCTCCAATGTTCTGTTCTTCTCCTCGCGTTATTATGAGGATTATTCCGAAAAGGGTTATGCCGATATATTTACAAGCGGCGGCAGCGGAACGAATGTTGATAACGTAAGATACGCAGTCGGCATCGCATCATTGAATTTCTGGAGAAGCGGCTCCAACACATTCTATTTTGCGAACAATGATGACGGCAAATCATTCACACTTAAAAAGACAGACGGAAAGACCGCATCCGATGTAAAGACCTTCAGCGGCGATATTGACGAGGACTATATTATTTCCGGTCAGTATATTCTTTCAAAAACAACAGGTGAAGTATATAACTGCGTCACGGGCGACACAAAGACAATAGATTATTCCAGATTCAAGTCGGGATTTACGCCTGATATGTTTGTTATAAGCGACAACGGCAATTATGTGGTTGTGAGAGGTGCGTCCTCTTCGGGTAAGGCCTCATGCGGCTATGTCGATTTTGAAAGCGGAACGGTTACGGCGTACGAGGATGATATTTTCGCATACGTCGCAACTATAAACGTGACGGACTCGGGCACGGTTGCGATTTCTGTGTCTACGGGCGAGAGCGGCTCGGGGTATAGTCAGCTGGTGGCGAGGTAGATAAAGAAAGGGGACGGGGCAGCGGTCCGTCAAACCAAAGCAAAGAAGTCCTGCGGACTTGGACTTATACAATTAGCAATTAGCAGTTAGCAATTAGC
>CAVFPQ010000153.1:0-5074 GCA_963624415.1 Acutalibacteraceae bacterium
GGAGCTTATAAATTCAAGTCCGCAGGACTTCCGAAATTCTGCATTATGCATTCTAAATTATGCATTAAAACTATAATCCAAGGCACATCGTGCCTTCCTATTTTGTTAATTATTAATTGTTAATTGAAAAGCTTATTGCTTTACGGGCTTTGTATTCCAGATATCTCTTGCGTAATCCGCAATTGCTCTGTCTGCGGCAAATATGCCTGCGCCCGCAATGTTGTTAAGCGACATTCTGAGGAACGTTTCGGGCTGTGTGTACAGCTCTTCCGCTTTTCTCTCGGCAAGATAGTAGTCGGCAAAGTCCGCAAGGCACATATACGGGTCGTGGTGCTTTATCGTCTCGCCGATTTCGGGGAATGACTTGCCGTCAAATGTATGCGTGTTAAGATAATCAATCGCGTTTTTAAGCACGGGATTGTTCATATAATAGTTGCCGGGGTTGTAGCCGTTTTGTTTAAGCTGATTTACCTCCGGTGTTGACATACCGAAAATTATGATATTGTCACTGCCGACAGCATCGTGTATCTCGATGTTCGCGCCGTCCATTGTGCCGAGAGTAACAGCGCCGTTTATCATAAGCTTCATGTTGCCCGTGCCGCTCGCCTCTGTTCCGGCAAGTGAAATCTGCTGGCTTATCTCCGCCGCCGGCATAAGAAGCTCCGCCTCGGTAACGCTGTAATTCTCAACGAAAACTACTTTCATATACTTGCTTGCTACGGGGTCGGCGTTGATTGTCTTTGCAAGAGCGTAAATAAAGCTGATGATTTTCTTTGCGACATAATAGCCGGGTGCGGCCTTTGCGGCAAAAATGTATGTATGCGGAACATAATTTCCGTTCGGGTTGTTCTTTATTTCAACATATCTCGCGAGAATTGCAAGGGCGTTCATTTCCTGACGCTTATACTCGTGCAGACGCTTTACCTGAACATCAAACATTGAGTCAACATCGAGCTTTTCGCCCGTGATATCAAGAATATGCTTTGCAAAACGCTCTTTGTTTGTCTTTTTGATTTTTGCGAGAGATTTAAGAACAGCCTTGTCATTCTCGTATTTTTTGAATTTTGAAAGCTCGGATGCGTCAAGAATAAATCCGCTGCCGATTTTCTTCGTGAGGAACTCCGTAAGTGCCGGGTTTGCCTGACACAGCCAGCGGCGATGTGCGATACCGTTTGTTACATTCGTAAACTTCTCGGGTGTAAGACGGTAATAGTCCGCAAATACGCTGTCTTTGAGTATCTGAGAGTGAAGTGCCGATACGCCGTTAACCTTGTGGCACGCCGCAACGCACATATTTGCCATTCTTACGGCACCGCCCGAAATAATTGCGGTACGCTCAACAAAATCGGCATCGTGTGTGCATTCCCATGTATACGCACGGAAACGGTTGTCGATTTCTTTTATAATCTGATAAATTCTCGGCATCAATCTGCGAACAAGATCCTCGCTCCAGCGTTCGAGAGCCTCAGCCATAACCGTGTGGTTTGTATATGCGATTGTTGATGTGACAAGACGCCATGCATCGTCCCAGCCGTAGCCGCATTCATCAAGAAGAATACGCATAAGCTCGGGAATGGACAGTGTGGGGTGTGTGTCGTTTATCTGTATAGCCGTCTTTTCGGGCAGATTTTCTATTGTGCCGTATTTGTTCAGGTGATTCTGAACTATATCCTGAATTGAGGCGGATACAAGGAAATACTGCTGACGAAGACGAAGACTCTTGCCTTCGGGGTGATTGTCGGCAGGGTAGAGCATCTTTGAAATGGTCTGTGCCATTGCGTCACGCTCCATAGCCTGAAGATACTGACCCTTGTTGAAAAGGTCCATATCCATACCGGGAGCTTCAGCCGACCACAGACGCAGAACGCTTATTGCTTTGCCGTCCTTGCCCGAAACAAACATATCGTGCGGCACGGCCTTTATTACATTGGCGTTTTCCGTCTCGACAAAATGTCTGCCGTCATACCAGTTTTCTTTAAGATTGCCTTCAAAGCTTACGTTAACCGCAAGCTCCTCACGCCTTGTAAGCCACACGTCGCCGCCGGGAAGCCAGAAATCGGGAAGCTCTGTCTGCCAGCCGTCAACAAGCTTCTGCTTGAAAATGCCGTATTCATAGAGTATGGAATAGCCTCTTGCAGGATAGCCGCCTGTCGCAAGCGCATCAAGATAGCATGCCGCAAGTCTGCCGAGACCGCCGTTGCCGAGGCCGGCATCAGGTTCGCAGTCATACAGCTTTTCGAGCTTTATACCGTAGCCCTTGAGGACTTTTTCGAAAACGGATGTGAGATTGAGATTGTAAAGATTGTTCTTAAGGCTTCTGCCCATAAGAAATTCCATCGAGAGATAGTAAATGTTTTTCGCACCGCTTTTGTCGGCACGCGCGTCGAAGTCGCTCTTGCCCTGTGCCATGAGCTCGCAAAGAATCATGGCTATGGCTCTGTAAAACTGGTCGTATGAGGCATTGTCTGCCGTGACTCCGAAAAAGTGAAGAAGCTTGCCGTCGAGTAATTCTTTTGCTTTGGCTTCAGAAAGTGAATAATTCATACAAATCCTCCAAAAACAAATCAAAAAACAGCGATTTTTTTTCGCCTATATGTGTATTTTATACTATTTTTCGCCCTTTTACAATAGGTAACAAAAAAATTGTAGAAATTAGACATTTACTTGTATTACACGGGCGCTTATTTGCTTATTTGTATTAAAATTAAAGCGACACAAAAAGTTATGCGTCGCTTTTCGGGTGTTTATTTGTCAGCTTAAATCGTTCGGAGTGTTATTGTTATCGGAAGAATTATAATTGCCGTCAAATCCGCCGAATGTATTCTGAGCTCCGCCGAAGGTATCGGTGCTGTGTGACGCATTCGCCGGGTCTGATGAGAATGCTGCAAACTCCTGCTGTCTCTGATAGTTCTTGCCGCTTACCTCGTTGAAGAATTCCGCAACACTCGCGTTAACATACGGAGTGATGAACAAAAAGCCCACACCGAATGTAAGAATGCACAAAATGAACCATCCGATAAAAGAGAAGTACAGCCAAAACAGCTTGCCCTTGTTGCCCTTCATCATTTCTTTTGAGAGCTTTATGGCGTCTGTCGCGTCCATTTCGGGATGCTCCGACAGAATATACGGTGTCATTGAGTATGACAGAGAGGCGATAATTCCGGGAACTATAAACAGCAGTGACCACAGAATTGTAAATACATTGATAAGAATGTACATTAGAATGGCATTCGCAAAACGCTCCCTGAATGCCTTGAACAGATCCATAAAGTCGCCTTTTTGACCGTCTGCGAGCTTTAAGAAAAATGTGGCCGAGCCTATCATTATTACACCGCCGGCAACTATTCCGAGAACCGTGCTTACACCCGGAAAACGGAGGCTTGACAGTGTGATGTTAAAAATGCCGTTTGTGTGATACAGGTTGTTGGTAATCTGCTCGATGATGTTCGAGACGGAGCTTATAGCGGACGCAAGCCCCGAGCCTATGCTTAAAACAAAGCTCGAAAAAAGCGTTACCGCAAACGCAAGCCAATAGTCGTTTATAAGCTTATTTTTTGCCCGCTGCTTTAATGTCGATGAAGAAAGATTCATAAAACCGACTCCCTTGTTAAGATGCTTTCAATATAACACAGGTACATTAAAAATACAATAAAAATGCCTGAATTCGGATGATGATTTTTGCCGGGGGATTTATGTGATTTTCCGGAATGCAGATATTCGTTTTTTTATATAATTATCTTTAAGCTTTTTTTAAGTTTTAAGTTAATAAATCTGTATGTTTATGTTATATGCAAACTTTCAGCCATGTACTGAAAAAAGTTCGAATAACAGAGAAGGAAAACGATTGATGAATACTGCGCTTAGCGATAAAATTATTGCTTTTGTAAAGAAAAATGCCGTAATGTGCATAGCCTTTCTTGCGGCTGTAATTACGAGCCTGATTATACATCCCGATAAGGAGTATATCGACTATTTTGATTACAAAACACTCACGTGTCTGTTCTGTGTTCTTGCTGTTGTCTGCGCTCTTAAAAATATAAATTTCTTTTATATCCTGGCAAAAAAGGTTGTACAGCTGTTCAAGAACGCAAGAATGAGTGTTCTGGCATTGGTGTATATAACTTTTATAGGCTCAATGCTTATAGCCAACGATATGGCGTTGCTTACATTTTTGCCGCTCGGTTTTTTTGTCCTTACAACGACGAAAAAAGAAAAATATATGGCATTTACATTTATAATGCAGAACATTGCCGCAAACCTCGGCGGAATGCTTACTCCGTTTGGAAATCCGCAGAATCTTTATCTGTATTCTCATTACGCGATTCCGAATTTGGAATTTATGAAAATTATGGCTCCTCCGTTTGCGCTGTCAATTGCGCTTATCACAATTTGCTGTATTATTTTTGTCAAACCCGAACCGCTGCAGCTTGATGATGAAAAAATAAAACTAAGCCCTGTGAGAACAATAATCTATCTTCTGCTCTTTACACTTTCGATAGTTATTGTCTTCAGAGGGATACCGTATTGGATCGGTCTTATTGTAATTCCCGTTGTCTTGCTGTTTATGGACAGAAAAGCTCTTAAAGCTGTTGATTACGGTCTTCTGTTTACGTTTGTTTTCTTCTTTATCTTCGCCGGAAATATGGCAAGAATAGATGCGGTAAGAAACCTGTTTTCGCTTCTTTTAGACAAAAGCACATTGCTGTTCAGTGTTTTGTCGTGCCAGGTTATAAGTAATGTTCCGTCTGCGATTTTGCTTTCGCAGTTCACCGATAACTATGCGGACCTTCTGGTCGGTGTAAACATCGGCGGTGTCGGCACGCTTATATCTTCACTCGCCAGCCTTATAACCTTCCGTGAATATGTTAAACATAATCCGGGCAGGGCAAAATATTATATAGGATTGTTCTCCGCTTTTAATTTCGGATTTTTAATTGTTCTTACGGGATTTATGTTCCTGCTGAAACTGATTTAATTTCAGAACATATTATCGGAGATTTATAAAAGCCGCAGGCTGTTAGCCACGCACTGACAACGAAGTATTGGTTTCTCGCCGAAAAATCTCCCATATCTT
>CAVFPQ010000154.1:0-5071 GCA_963624415.1 Acutalibacteraceae bacterium
ATATGTTGCGCCGCAGTTTGCTCTCGTGCAGGTGTAGGTCTTAACGCCCTTTGATTTGCATGTCGACGCTGTTGTTACAACGCCGTCATTCCACTTGTGACCGATTGCCGAAATTGTCTTTGCTTCGGAATTGAGAATCTCTTTGCAGACTGTGCAGCGTGTTACAAGATTGTAGCTGCCTTCTGTCTCGCAAGTGGCTTCGATTCTGTCTTCCTCGGCAGGTGTGCCGGGAGTGTGGCCGTTAGCTTTAACAATATCTGTCTTTATTTCCGCTCCACAATCATCACAGGTATATATTGTATAACCTTCTGTCGTGCAGGTGGGTTTTGTAACAATACCTTCTTTTGTTATTTTGTGAACAAGCACTTTCACATCATTTGCCGACAGTTTCACATTCTCCCTTGCCGCATTAGTTATAGATGCGTTTGGTCCGGGTGTTAGCTTGAACGACGCACTCGCCGCATCAGAGCAGCTGTCCTTTGCTGTAAATGTCAGTTCACAAAGTTCGCCGGTATAATAAGTATCGGCAATACTCGTGTAAATGTAAAGCAATACGCCTTTTTTTGTTGTATTTTTTGTATCGACAGTAGTACTGTCACCAAGATTTGCACATTTTATATCGGCATCCGCAATATCAAACAAAGAATAATCATATTCAAGATACATCTTAATATAGCTTACGCCGTCGTTTTTCTTTATGTTGAGTTTAACACTGACTTTATCTCCCTTATTTATAAGCATGGGTGATAAAGAAATGGGAGTGGCGGTCGCAGCCTCCACTCCCACCTCGAAGACCGGCCCCGGCGCTGCAGGTTCTTTCTCTTCTGCAGCGGCGAGTACGATCGACTGTGACAGTGTTAAAACAGCAATAAGAATAATCGCAAGGAATTTCTTAATTCGCATGTTTTACACCTCTTATTTAATTTTACGCCTCAACGCCTACAATAGCATTTCTCATGAGGATGAAGTCAATACCATCAACAACACCATCATCATTGTAGTCATAGATAGAATCGTATGCTTCCTCTTCACGGGCAAGGTCCCACTCATTGAAGAGGCGGACATCGTTAACATTAACCTTACCGTTTTCATCAGCATCGCCGAGAAGCTTTACATCAATCTCTGCACCTGTGCCGAAGTCAGCAACAAGGGAGTTGTTAAGGTCATCCTGTCTTGTAACAAGAGTATTGTCAGCATTTACGCTTACGCCTGTTTTGCCTACGAAGTCATCTTCAACATCGAATACGATCTGAGCAATCAGAACGTTTTCACCGCTGAACTCAACATTGCGTTCGCTGCCTGCTGTAATCATATAAACAGTCTTGCCGTTCTTGTTAACTGTTTCAATGTCGGTATAATTAATTGTTTTAAATCCGTCAACGCTTACGGGAGTATATCCGTTTGCAACAAGACCTTCGCCGATTTCGAGCTCGATCTCTGTGCCGTAGAGGCATGCATGCTCACTTGTAGCGTAAACACTGAGGATAGCTGTGCCGCCGTTAGCTGTCTTTTCATCGCCGTTATGTCCGGTGAGAGTATAGGTAAATGTGATAGTCTCATCCTTGCAGGGGATTATCTCAGCAGGAACAAGAACTTTGCCGCAGCCTTCTCTGTCACAAACAACTTCGTCTGTAAGACCTGTTGTGTGATAGTCGGCAGCATAGCCCGTATTTGTCTTTTCGCTATGACCGAGAGCTTCGATTTCAGCATATGTTGTGTATTCACAACGTGTGCATGTCTCGTATGCGTCCCAACCGATTTCTTCACATGTAGCAGCCTTTGCATCACGTTTTACAATGTCATGACCGAGCTCGGGGATAACTTCCTGAGCAACGAGAACAGCTTCGCAATCGGAGCAATGCTTGCCCTCTGTACGGCCGGACTCGGTGCATGTAGCTTCAACAGCCTCATCAATAACCTCTGTGTGACCCTTAGCGGGGATAACTTCCTGAGCTACAAGAGTCTTGCCGCATACGGAGCAGTGAGAGCCTTCTGTAAGACCTGCCTCGGTGCATGTAGCTTCAACAGCAGCATCAGGAACTTCGGTGTGACCGAGAGCATCGCCGTATACGAATGTGTCTTCACCGATTGCATCGCAGCGAGAGCAATCATATTTGTATACAGCCGCATTTTCGCAGTCAGCAGCACTTACAAGATGTGCGTCATCGATAACCTGTTCTGTGAAGTCGTGGCCGAGAACAGAGATTTTGCCTTCAACCTGTTCAACGCCGCAGTCTTCTCTCCGGCACTTTGAAAGCTTTTCATAGCCGTCCTCTGTGCAGGTAGCAGCCTTATCGGTGCCGATAACAACAAAGTCGTGACCGAGGTGGCTTACGACATCTGTTTTTCTGTCTAAGCAAAGTTTGCAGTCATAAACTATAAAACCGTGCTCAAGGCATGTAGGATCACGAGAAAGATCTTCATTCTTTACATACTCATGTTTAAGTGCAGTGCCTTCAACTTCTTCAGTCCAGACTCTGCCGCACTTGTCGCATGTGTAGGTATAATAAGCGTTCTTTTCGCATACGGGTGCAGTGTAAACGGGTTCATCATCCTTGCAGTCTTCAAGAGTGAAGGAATTGCATCCGAATTCGCAAAGGCAATAGCCCATGTGCTTGTTCTCGCCGTCAACCTGTGTCCAGTCGCCGTATGTATGACCGGGAGCGGAACCCTCATCAACAACAGTCCATTCATATCCGCAATCATTGCAGGTGTAAACAGTGTAGCCGTCTTTATCGCAGTGTGCGGCAAAAACTTTGCTACCGGCATTGTCTTCACACTTTGCAGTTTCGGAATGCGCTGTGTTGTTTTTGCAAAGACGGGTATGTGTGCCGTCATTGTTTGATGTCCACTCGCCCCAGTTGTGACCGAGTGCGTCAATCTCCTGTGCCTCCTGCTTAGCGCCGCAGAGGTCGCAAGCCATGGGTGAAGTGCTGCCCTTCTCTGTGCATGTGGGAGTAACGGCTTCGCCTGTTGCGAGCCAATAATCTACCGCACCGAGATTTTTATCGGCAAGAACATATTTGCCTGTTTCTCTGTTAAGAACAACAGAAGGAGCATATGTCTTGTGATTGTCAACATCAACGGATTTGTCTTCGTCTTCGATATTCCATGTTGCACCGCAATCCTCGCACCAGTTAAAGAGATAAGCACCATTTTTGCATGTGGCGGGAATTTCTTCTGTTCTGATTGAAAGCTCGGGATGATTTTCCGCAACTGTAGAATCTTCATCTACAACAACCCAAGTATTTCCGCAGCCTGTGTGTCCGTTTTCAGGACCTGTCCAGCCCTTGTCGCAGGTGTAGGTCCAATAACCGTTTTCTGTGCAGGTGCCTTTGGTGTAAACACCCTCAGCAGTAGAAGCATGGTCATAGGCTTTTTCTCTTCCGCAGACTGTGCAGGTCTTCTTGTGCTGATAAAGAACAGAGCCGTTATCGTCTACAGTTACGATATTCTCAAACTCGCCCCATGTGTGACCGAGTGCGGGAATTTCTTCCTGCTCCTTGAGAATCTTCTGGCAGACAGAGCACTTCTCGCCTTCTGTAAGACCCGTACCTGTGCAGGTAGCAGCCTTGGCGGGAATTGTTTCGGGAGTATGAGCCGCAGTACCGCGAACCTCACGTCTCTCTATAGCTTCGCAATTTTTGCACTTGTATGTAATGTACTTAAGGCAATCATACAGTTCCTCGATTAAAATGGGATTTTCCACATCATAATCGTGTTTTGTCATTTCGAGTACAGCATCGTCAGCTGACTCAAGATACTTTTTAACCTTACCGTTTTCGTCTTTGGTAAAGAGTCTTCCGCAATCGTTGCAGATATAATACTCTATATTACCCTCTGACGTGCAGGTAGGTTCAACAGCGTCAACTTTATCTGTGTTGACATGATTGTCGGCGTCAAGACCGACATCGATGGGAGCAAGCTCAAAGGAACACTCTTCGCAAATAACATCGGTATAGAAACCGTGTTCTTTACAAGTTGCTTCTTGTGAGACTTTCTGCTTTGCCAAGTCATAGACATGCTGATGATCCTCTGTTGCGGTACAGTAGGTCTCTGTGCTCTTTTCGCCAAGATTGTCTGCGTATGACAGAACAGATCCTGATGAAAGAACCATGCATGTCGACAAAGCGAATGAAAGAATTTTTTTGCCGAGATTCATTTTTCGGTTTACCTCCGTATTTTTTTTGCGGCATTGCGAACGGTACATCTCCAAAATTCATTAACCCGAATGCAAACCACTTCGAGAAAACGCAAAGCAAAAAAATCACCGAAAAAAACGCTTTCTCTTATGTCTTACATCTGAATTGTAAAAAGTTGAAAATATGCAGCCATTCACACGCTCGCCTTATAAAATTTCCCTCTTTCAGACGCAAAAAGAGAAAAGTTTTATACAATCGCATACTTTACACTCGCATTTTACTGCAATTTGCGGTAAAAGTCAATACCTCAATTTGCAGTTTTTACAATTAACTAAAAAAACAAATATTCAAAAAGGGAGTGCAAATTATGTATAAACACATCAGAGAGCTTCGTGAAGACCACGACTTATCACAGAGAGAGGTATCGGCAAAGCTCAACTGCTCACAGCAGGTTTACAGCAACTATGAATTAGGTCAGCGTGATGTGCCGACGGATATTCTTATCAAGCTGTCATATTTTTATGACGTATCTACGGACTACCTGCTGGATCTGACGAATAATCCGAAAAGGAATTGACGGGGATGAGGGTGAAGCCGCGACGAGGCGGCGAAGCCGACGAGGAGCGGCAGGCCGACTCGGATAGCGAGGCGGCACACCCCGCCGTCAGAAGCGTAAGCGGTATGACGGCAATGCCCGGAGCGAGTCGAATTTATTCAGCCGCGGCCTTACGCGGCTTAATAAATGAAGGCGAGCGGAGGGCATTCCGCCCGGAGGCGGTACCCGGCTGTCCGGTATGCAAGTTAACATATTACGAAAAACTTACCGAACGGACAGCCGGGTGCCCCGACGGGCGGCCCGCAAAAAAGAACAGGCTTAGCCACGCACTGACAACGAAGCATTGGTTTCTCGCCGAAAAATCTCCCATATC
>CAVFPQ010000155.1:0-4916 GCA_963624415.1 Acutalibacteraceae bacterium
AGTCGCAGATATAGTCGTCTGCGATGAACTCTCCGCAAAACTCGCAGGTTGATTCTCTCTCCCACGCGAAAACATTCATCGGAAAAATACCGACTGTCATGCATAACACAAGAAAAACGCCTAAAATTTTCTTTCTCATTTTTATCTCCAATGGTTTAATTTACTTGCCCGGATTTCCCGCCGTTATCACCGGGCATAAAGACGAAACCCTTCGCCAAGGGCATTGTTGACGGCAGACATATAATATCCGTCAGAGTCCTCTGACACATTATAGATTAAAACGCCCCTCTTCGGAACATGCGGCTCCAAAGACGCGAACCAGAATGTCTCGTCATATTCCAGCATGGAAATTTCCGGATACGGCTCGTAATTATTTCCGAGGCTGTCCGACAAAACATATTCATTGTTGAAACAAATTTCTTCGTCCGTGATATTCTCAAGAGTGGCAGAGATGACAATGAATTTTGTTCCGTCCTCCGCCGTCTTGGGCTCGGAGAATATTGTAGGCAGTTCCTTTTTTTCTTCATATCCGCCGATGCATATTTTCAGTGTATCGAGTTCTGCCGTGCTGCCGAGCGGCACATCGGTCCATGCCGTGATTGCCGGCGGCTCATCTTCGGTCATATTGTCAAACCCTTCTCCGAAGTCAATCGTACCGTCGTCACTGCCGGATTCTTCTCCGAAATTATCACCCAGCGCATCTATCAAGTTTATATCATCGGAAAGGCCGGCTATAATCTTATTGATTGTCTTTTCCGTATCTTCGGAAAAGGCTGTGATTTTCCATTCTCCGTCAATATTGACGCAGCGGAAGGCTGCATCTGCGACAGCAATATCGGTCGGTACGGATTCGGCGGTTCTCATAAAGACATCTTCGAGAGCTTTCGTTATCTTTGCCTCATCTTCACCGAGAATTGCCATCCCCAAAGCCTGCATCGAAAACTCTTTCATCACCGAACGCACAAGCTCGGATGCATCCACATAGGTGAAAGAAACGTTAATTGCGGCGTTTTCGCCGTTTTCTTCCGTTTCCCCGAGATTATAAGTCATTTGGGAGACACATTCTTTGTTAAAGTTTAACAGAAGCTCGGCGGAAGCAAATCCTTCCTTGATCTGTGCACCGGTGGGAAGCTTTCCCCAATCTTCATAACCTTTTTGCATATATCCGACTGCTCTCTCGAAGTCGAACGCCCGAATGGCATCGCAAAAAGCCGTAACAACAGAGGCCGGAGTGCAGCCGCAGCAGTCGGAAAGTGATTTTTCGCTCATCTTTTTTCATCCTTTTTGTAAGAAGTACTGTTGGTTACATCAGAATTTTCCGCTCCGGCCTGAACCGCCGCCTCCGGAATGTGAACGGCTGCCTCCGGAGGAGGAGGAGGAGGAACCGCTCTCGATCTTGCGGCGCGTCCGCGTTCGGTGCGTAAAGGTGTCGGATTTTTCGGTCAGTTTGAGTTCTCCTGTGATGTAAGCGTTTGCGGTTTTTCCTTTTGCAACGCTGTTCATGCTTGACCACACGGCCCCGACTGCAATAAACGCAACAAACAGAGCTGCCGCGATCACGACAAAGATCATACCTGTCGGGCTTTTTCGCACCGGATCACCGTCTGCCGCTTTTTGCAGATAAATTTCACATTCTTCGATGTAGTCTTCAAAACCGTCATACCAGTCATTGTCCTGAAAATCGTCCAGAAAAACCTCCTCAAGCTTTTCCTGCCCGTATTCATTGAACGCATATTCGCATTTCTCACCGTAGCAGAACATTGCCCAATCGCGATTTTTCATGCTGAACAACAGCATAATACCGTCACGGTTTTCGCCTTCGCCCATTGTGTGCTCGTGGTAGATGGTGTATGTTGCCGTGTAGACATCGTCGGAGCTGTAGTCGAGATAATCCTCGATTGTAACAATGTAAACTCCCACACCGTATTTCCGGGAAACCGTTTCCGCTTTCTGCTCCAGTCGGGGCATTTCATCTTCGGCGAGCAGTCCCGCCGCATCCGTCACATAATAAAGCTGCGACTCGGCGGCAGCCGCGTTTACGCATATCGCAAGCATTGCCGCAACTGCAAGCAAGAAGCACAGGATTTTTCTTTTCATAGCACCACCCCCTTATCGCATCAGCAGAAGTACTGCCGTTATGCCAATGGCAATAAGCGGTGCCGCAATCGCCGCAAATAATCCGAATACTCGCTTAGCGCTGGTCGGCAGATCGCCGACCAGCTTTCCGGTTTGCCCGTTCATAGCGAAGAGAAAATCTTTGTCTTTCCACTTTGTGTTAAGAAGCCAAACCGGCAGCAGCGCATAATGTACTTTACCGCGGTTCAGCCGAATGTTTGAATCACTCTGCGTGCAGCTGTTGTAACCGGTTACGGTATCTTTCAGTGCCGACTCAAAAGAGCCTTTGCAGCGCGTGTCCGCCCGTTCAAAGCAATCTTCGGCAGACACATCGTATTTGTCGGCCAGAAATCCGGGCAGATATGCCGCGGAAAAAGGCTCGAGTTCGGAATAATCATAAGGCTCTATGGAATCCATATAATCATCCGGCATTTTGCCCGATGCATCCACGGGCACCTTTTCAAAAGCAAGCTCTCCCGAACGCCGCACGTCAAAATAATCCGTATCCGTGATTCTGTAACCGCCGGATGTGTGCGAATGCCTGCGTGTTGCTTCAAAGCTCACGCTTCCTTCGGCTTGAGCGTCAAACATCCAGAACGGAACATAAACGCCCTTGACCTCTTCAATATGATTCGTTTTCGAAAATATTTTCGGCAAAAGCGGCTTTTTCCCGTAATGCTTTTTCAGCGCTTTGACCGCGTCATCCTTGCTCAATTTAAAGGGAATAACATAGTCCGGCTTCAGCACTCCGGAAAACTGTCCCGGAACGATACTCGGGTTTCCGCAATACGGGCAGGCGGTTGCGCCGGTGGTGGCATCGCATATAATTTCCGCGCCGCAGGACGGGCATGAATAAGCCCTCATACCGTCCGCTTCGCCGCCCCAGTCTTCATGCAAACCGGAAGTATCCCATTCCGATTCGTCCGCCGCGGCCTCCTTTAACTTTTTTTCCTCTTCTTTGGCGGCCTCTGCCGCTTTCGTCTCTTTTTCGGCGTAAAGTGCTTCAATTTCGGCAACCTCGAAACCGGAGCCGCAGTACTCGCATTCCAAACGTCCGGAAGCACCGACGAAATGCAGCGGTGCGCCGCAGGATGGGCAATGATAATTCAACACCTGTGTTGACATTGGAAAATTCCTCGCCTTCTATGTGTTCTCGTCGGATAAATTATCTTTAAGCAGTGAGGAAAATCGGCACCGCAACCGCTGCCTTGGGGGCGGCAGCCTGTTCTGCTTTTTCCCGCGCATCCGTGCGCGCCTGCATAAGAACCTGCTTAATCTCCTCGCCGAGTTCCTTGTAATTGCGATGCTCAACATAGTTTTCGGGATTATAGCTTCCCGCCGTGGCGGGAGTAATGTCCGCGGATTCGGAATTTACCTTGAATTTGATTTCGTTAAAATAAGGATTGTTGACGGAAATTGTAATATAGAAGTCATAGGAATATTCATAGCGCGGAGGATTGTAGCTGATTTCATTGCCGTTCCCATCTTCACGCATAATCTCCGAACCGCTTTCGTCTATATCGAAATTGCCGCTATTACCATTGCGCTTTGAATAATTTTTTGATTTTCTGAAGTGCGTCCGTCTGCGCCCGTCACGCCGGTGGGGCAGAAGGCGAAAAAGCGGACGGCAGTAGGATAATACAAAGAACCGTTGTTGCAACTTATACACAGAGTATATTATAACTCTATAAAAGCCGGATATCAAGGGGGGGGGTAAAAAAACGTCAAAAAAAGCGAAAAAACCGCAAAATCCGGGATTCCGGATTTTGAGAGCATCGATTCGGGAAGTGATTGCTTTTGAATGTTTTTAAGAGAAAAAATATAAAACGGCATTTCACTCGATTTTTGCCTGCTTTCTCTCCTCGCTTTTTCAGTCATAATACGCACGATTGCTTTCGTTTTTTCGACAAAAGAAAACCGCCTTTTCTTACCCATTAGGATTCAGCAGGAAAAGACGGTATTTAAGCAGCAAAAACGGTTTTTTGTGTTTTCGCGAGTTCATGTCCGTGTTCATCGGAAACTCAGGCATTTGTTTGCCATAGGTATTAAATTTTGACTTTGCTCCCAAAAACAAGAAAAACCCATGTATTACAAGGGTTTTTCGGTGTGTGCTCCATATTGTGGAACAATAATGGCGCCCGCTTTAGGACTTGAACCTAAGACCCCCTGATTAACAGTCAGATGCTCTAACCGACTGAGCTAAGCGGGCATACGCCTTATTATATTCCATTAACAACTATAAACACTTCAAAGAAGTGTTTATAGTTGCAATGTAATGTGTCAGCATCGACCTATTTTCCCGGGCCGTGTCCAGCCAAGTATTTTGGGCACAGACGAGCTTAACTGCCGTGTTCGGAATGGGAACGGGTGGACCCTCGCTGTTAAAGACACTGACTAAACGGTGTTGTTGATGAAAGTGAATAGAAGAATGCTCATTTCGAAGTAGTTCAAGCCCTCGGTCTATTAGTATCGGTCAGCTGAACACGTTACCGTGCTTACACCTCCGACCTATCAAACTTGTAGTCTGCAAGTGACCTTACTAACTTATGTTATGGGATATCTAATCTTGAGGTGGGCTTCACGCTTAGATGCCTTCAGCGTTTATCCCATCCATACGCGGCTATCCGGCTATGCTCCTGGCGGAACAACCGGTGCACCGGTGGTATGTCCATCCCGGTCCTCTCGTACTAAGGACAGCTCCTCTCAAATATCCTGCGCCCACGACAGATAGGGACCGAACTGTCTCGCGACGTTCTGAACCCAGCTCGCGTACCACTTTAATCGGCGGACAGCCGAACCCT
>CAVFPQ010000156.1:0-4884 GCA_963624415.1 Acutalibacteraceae bacterium
GGCGGCGAACGAAGTGAGCCGCAGAAGCGAGGAGGGCGACAGCCCGACGAGCGTATTGCCCGAGCCGACAGGCGAGGGCGTGCGACGACGACGCCGAAGGCGGAGGAGGAGCACCCGCCGGCTCGGATAGCGAGACGGCGGCAGCCGTGCCGTCAGAAGCGTCAGCGTATGACGGCAAGCATCGCACCGATGGCAGCGAAGCCGTAGGCCGCCGCCGGGAGGCGGCACCTGTCAGTCCCAAATTTAATTCGATTTGAGAAAAATTACTTTCCGGACTGACAGGTGTCCCGACCGACGGCGCCCCATTTGACTTCCGGCGTGGCAAATATCTCGGCATTGTCAAAAAAGCCTACCTACCGGAAATCATGCCCCGGAGGCTTTGTCAATAAAAGTGTGTAAGTTATTTTCTGTGTTACTCAATTTTTCAGAATTTGCATGTCTATACGGAAGTGTTTTTTCGGCGCCGGACAATAAAAGCGGGAGTGTAAAATAAAGTGTGTAAGTTAAAAATAAAGACAGCCCACTTCAACAAATCCAAATAAGCCCCAAATCCCATACACCCCTCTATAAAAGCCCAAAATTCTGCATTATGCATTCTACATTCTGCATTGAATACAATCCAAGTCCGCAGGACTTCCGAAATTCTGCATTATGCATTCTACATTATGCATTAAAAATACAATTCAAGTCCGCAGGACTTCCGAAATTCTGCATTATGCATTCTACATTATGCATTGAATACGATTCAAGTCCGCAGGACTTCCGAAATTGCTAATTGCACATTGCTAATTGCTAATTTGCAACATAACCCCCTTGCATTACCAAATTTTTTTTAGTATAATAGATATGAAAAATTATCCCGCAAAGGAGAATTAATATGAAAAAGTTTATTGCAATCATTCTCTCAGTTCTCACTCTCGCTCTTGCCTGTGTTCCGGCTGTTTTTGCGGCCGATTCCTACACAAAAGCGTATTCAATTACTACGCTTGATGAGCAGGCAGGTCAGTTCACAATCAAAAATGTTGACGGCACTTCAAACTATGTAAACGAAGGCGGCGTATTCAAATTCAAAATCGAGTACGAGGGCAGCTATCAGCCCAATGACACCACCTGCTTCAGAGCCTTCAGAGCAAAGACATATTACACCGACATAATCAATATGAACGAAGACAACATTGCCGACTTCACATTTGACGGAACCGACAAGCTCACCCCCGATGAAAACGGCGTTTACACTCTCGGCACGGAAGCCGCCGGCGTTACCGAGGATATTGTTATTGTCGCCTATAACCTTACAAACAAAAACGGTTCATGGCTTATCAACTTCCTCACACGCATGGGTCAGTTCTTCACCGATTTAATCAACTGGTTCTTCGGCCTTAAAAATGTTATTCCGGGAGTAAAATAATCATATGAAAACTGTTATCTACGGTGCCGGCTCTCTCGGCACTGTCCTCGGAGCTTATCTTTCAAAAGCCGGCGTGCAGGTCGATTTGGTTACCCGCAATGCCGAACACGTAAAAGCACTTAACGAGAACGGCGCCCATATTATCGGCACGGTTGATTTCGTTCAGCCTGTTCACGCTCTCACTCCCGACGAGATGACCGAAAAGTATGAGCTTGTTATCCTTCTTACAAAACAGCTTGACAATATCGCAGTTCTCAACAATCTCAAAAAGAACATGACCGATGACTGCATTGTCGTCACGCTTCAGAACGGTCTCCCCGAATTGTCCGTATCCGAGGTTGTCGGTGAAGACAGAACAATGGGCTGTACAGTTGCGTGGGGTGCCACTCTCCACGGCAAGGGCGTGTCCGAGCTTACAAGCGAACCCGACTCGATGAGCTTCGGCCTCGGCAGAATGAACGGCAAAAAAGATAAAAAGCTGTACGAAGTAAAATCCATTCTCGAAAAAATGTGTCCTGTTGAAATTGAAGATAATTTCATGGGAGTTCGCTGGTCCAAGCTTCTTATCAATGCTACCTTCAGCGGAATGTCCGCTGTAATCGGAGGAACATTCGGCGATGCGGCGGAGAACAAACAGTCCCGTGTCTGCTGTCAGAACCTCATTAAAGAGTGCATCGATGTCGCAAAAGCCGCCGGCATTAAGATAGAACCCGTACAGGGAAAAGACATTGTCAAGCTCCTTGACTACAAGGGCAACGGCCTCAAGAAGAAATTCGCCTTCGCCATTATTCCCGTCTGCATCAAAAAACACCGTCTGCTTAAAGCAAGCATGCTTCAGGACCTCGAAAAGGGCAGAAAATGCGAGGTTGACGCAATTAACGGCGTTGTCTGCGCATACGGCAAAAAGTACGGCGTTCCCACACCCTATAATGACAAGGTCTGTGAAATTATTCACGCAGTCGAGGACGGCAAGCTTAAATGCACCTTCGACAACGTCAGACTGTTTAATAACTGAACAAATTCCTTATTCGCAAGGCAGGCTTAATTGCTTGCCTTGTTTTTCTTTATCTGTATAATTGTATGATATTAACATAAAATTTACAATCAAAGCGAAAATTTTGTGCATTTATCGTTGACAAAATTATTCTGTTTTGTTAATCTATTCTCAGCATTCGATTTTCGATAATTCTTCATGGATTTGTAGTATAGAACGCAGATTTTCTCCCGTATTTTCCCGGACTGAAGATTATATTTATCTGTCAGACTTGTAAAAATATGAAGTTTTGAACAAACTCAGTGTCTGCGAAGCATTACAGACCAAGGCACGCAGTGACTTCCTCAGTTCCCCGGCCCCTTCCTGCAATGCCGTTTGTTTCTTCCCGGGTGAAACCGAACTTATTTTCCATGCAGAAAATTCAAATCGAGCAAAGAGGAGATGACACAGTTGAAAAAACTTATTTCAATTCTTTTGGCAATGCTTATTGTTATGACCGCACTTGTCACCGCCGTTGTCCCGGCTTTTGCCGCAGACACAACCGACACTAAAATCGTAATTCCGTCTGCCGCCGATAAATACGAGCTTGCGGCGGCACAATTCCTGCGTGATACCGTAAAGGCGTCCACCGGTACGGAATACAAAATCGTTTACGATTCTTCCCCAAAAACGGGATTTGAAATCGCTGTCGGCAACACAAACCGCCTCACTGTCGATATGTCGTCATACGACAACGGCGCATATGTTATCAGAAGCTTTTCGGGTGGTGTCGCTGTGGTCGGTGCCGGCACAAGGGGCAATATCTACGGTGTATGCCGTCTTCTTAAAGACTACGGAAATTACCGCTGCTTTGTCGCGGGCGATGACTTCACAAACGACGGCTCGGCTCTCGTTTTTCCCGATAATATCAATATCGAGTACAAACCGTTCTTTGAATACACCGAAACCGACTGGCGTATTAATTACACCTCCGACACAACATATTCAATCGTCAACGGCTTAAACGGCGGAGTGTATAACGATATTGCCGATGAATACGGCGGAAGTGTGGAGTATCTCGGACTTTTTGCGCATACACTCGCAAGTGCTTTCTGTTCTCGTGATAAATATTTTGATTCTCATCCGGAATATTTTGCGTTAAGAGACGGCAAAAGAACATCCGATCAGCTCTGTCTTACAAACGAAGATACATATAACATCGTTCTCTCCGAAGTTCTGGATAACCTTGCCGAAAACGCTTCCGACGGCAGATTTGCCATTATTTCTCTTACGCAGTCCGACAATCAGTCATATTGCGAGTGCGAAAACTGCAAACGCATAGACGAAGAAAACGGCTCTCATGCAGGCACAATGCTTACATTTGTAAATCGCATTGCCGAACAGGTGGAGCTTGCGGGTTACACAAATGTTGCCGTGGATACCTTTGCATATCAGTACACAAGAACACCTCCGAAACTCGTCAAACCCCGCAGTAATGTCATTGTCCGTCTGTGCAGTATCGAATGCTGTTTTTCTCATACATTCGATGATGCGTCGTGCGAAGAAAACATTCATTTCATGCAGGATCTTGAAGGCTGGGGCAAAATATGCGACCGTGTTTATGTCTGGGATTACGCAACCAACTATGTGCGAACTCTCGCTGTTTTTCCCGATTTCGGTGTACTTCAGAAAAATATGCAGATTCTTTGCGAAAACAATGTAAAGGGCGTTTATGTCGAGGGCAATTATTACCTCTGCGACTGTGACGGCGAGTTCGGCGATTTGAGATCATATCTTATCGCAAATCTCCTTTCCGACCCTTACTGCGATTTCGATAAAGTTCTTCACGAGTTCTGCAACGCCTTCTACGGAGCGGCAGGGGAGCAGATTGCCGAGTTTATCTATATGACGGTTGAAGGCTCAAAGAATAATCATCTGAGTATAACAAACAATATCGAAACTTCATTTTCGTTTACAAAACAGGAGATTAAGACTGCCGATGCTCTCTGGAATATCGCCAAAGAAAACACCGCCAACGACCCAACATCAAACGCCCGGGTAAGACGCAGTGAAATAAGCTGGCGTCTGTGGAAGAGTGCGAACAGAAAGAGCGAGTTTGCCGGGTTCGGACTTGTTCCCGAAAGACTCAGACTTTACCGTGATATCACGGATATGGGCATTTACAGAAACCATGAAGGCATGGAAGATATAAAGATGATGGAGTATAAAATCGTTCTCGGTCATCCCGATAAGTGGGGCAGAGCAAAAAAAGAGTCTAAGACCGACTACACCGTTCTTATGAACCTCTGCATTCAGATTTACGATGTCCTCAGGAGCATTTTCGCGCCGTTCATCATTTGCTGACCTGTCCACCTACCGCCGGAGCATGGCACCACGCCTTGCCCCGGCATTTTCCTTTAATCGGCAAAGAACGGCCGGCGGACTTGGATTTTATAAAGCCGACTTTGAGAAAAATATGAGGGAATATCCCCGATACGGCAAT
>CAVFPQ010000157.1:0-4611 GCA_963624415.1 Acutalibacteraceae bacterium
AATGCAATGCAGTTTCGTAGCCAAGAAAAATTTTTCATATCGAAGCCCGGAAATGAAGCAAGGGAAGTCGCCTTGCGAGGCTTTCGGGCAAAGATATGGGAGATTTTTCGGCGAGAAACCAATACTTCGTTGTCAGTGCGTGGCTTTTAGTCCCTTGTTTTATTGTCTGTAATAAATAAAAAAAACAGCAACACTTCTTAGAATGCTGCTGTTTTTTTGGCGGAGAAGAGGAGACTCGAACTCCTGCGCCGGTTTCCCGACCTACGCCCTTAGCAGGGGCGCCTCGTCACCAACTTGAGTACTTCTCCGTGTATGGTAACGTCGGTTAACGTATTAAACTGAAATGGCGGAGAGAGTGGGATTCGAACCCACGGTACCCGTAAAGGTACGACGGTTTTCAAGACCGTTCCGTTATGACCGCTTCGGTATCTCTCCATAAAGCGTTAATATCTTACCACAAACAAAGGAGCTTGTCAAGACATTTTTTTGACAATCGCAAAATTCCGTTGTCGTAAAATGTCGAATTTGTTTCATAAGAATTTGCTTTAGATAACCGACATCAAAGTATAAATTTGTCGGCAAAACAACTGATTGTGCATATTTTAATGGGCAAACAGCATATTTGCGGCTTATTGTTTGTTGATTTAACCGACACGGTGTTCTAAAATTCCGTTAGCAAATAAAAAAGGAGAGAGAAAAATGTCTTATCGTGAAGCGGTTATCGGTGCGTCCAAATATCGTCCTGTCGGCAATATGAACGTATACGATTATTTTCTTTTGAACACAAAACAGTACGGTGACTATAATCTTTTCGGTCACAAAGGAAAAGATCACCTCAGAAGTGAATTTATAAATGATATCGAGGCGGCTGCCTGCTATTTCAGGAATGAGCTTAAGCTTAAGCAGGGTGATGTATTTACAATATTCCTTCCGACTTCAATTGAAGCTATGATCATATTCATGGCTCTTAATAAGCTTGGTGTTACAGTCAGCATTCTGCTTCCTCATCTGCCCATTGACAGCCTTAACGACGCTCTTAATCTTACCGGTTCAAAGGGTATTGTATATCAGGAGACTATCGGCAAGGATTATCTCGCTCTTGCCGCAAAAAAGGGTCTGCCCGTTGTTATCTGCTGTGCTGATACATACGCGGTTGACAATAAATTTACCGTTAAGCCCTCAGCCGAAACGCTTGATTTAATCAATTCAACAGGCGTTAAGTATACCGTTTATTCCGATATTATCGAAAAGTTTAACGGACAGACAACCGATGGTGTAAAGAAAAATTCCGCTCAGATTGCGGTTTATATGAACGGCGGCGGCACAACAGGTCAGAGCCGTACAATCAAGCTTTCAAACTTTGCTCTTAACAGCTGTGTATTTATGGTCGGTCTTAATGATGAAAAGCCTCAGCGTCCCGGCATTGATACCGATATCGGCTGTATGCCGTTCTTCCATGCTTACGGCTTTTGTGTGGGCGGACTTACCGCTCTGCACCGTGCGACAAAGCTTGTTCTTATGCCCGCATTCAACGCCGAGCAGTTTATTGACATAATGAAGCACAATGAAGTCATTCAGTTCTGCGGTGTTCCCAAAATGTATAAAAAACTCTTTGAAACACCCGGTTTTGACGGTCCTCACCTTAAGCATATCCGCACTATTTTCTCGGGCGGTGACGATCTTGATCCCGATTTTCTCGCGAAATTCAACGCGGTGCTTGAGAAAAACGGAGCTGTCGGCAGACTTCAGCAGGGCTACGGTCTTACGGAGTGCTGTGCCATATGCATTTCAAACCCCGTCTATACAAATAAAGACGGCACGATAGGCAGACCCCTTAACGGACTTCTTGCGGAAATCTGGGACGAAAATAACAACGCTCTTGATGATAATCAGGTCGGTGAAATCGTGCTTTCAGGTCCCAGCATAATGGAAGGCTATCTTACAAAGGACGGCCCCATTGACGAAGGTCTCTATACAGACGAATTCGGCAGAAAGTGGGTAAAGACAGGCGACCTCGCTTACAGAGATGAAGAAGGCTTCTATTACTTCATGGGCAGAAAGAAGCGTCTTATCATAATCGCCGGCTACAATGTCTATCCCAAGGATGTAGAAAATCTTATGGCAAAATATGCGGGATTTATTTCGGAATGCTGTGCCGTACAGGGCTTTGACGAAAAGGGTAATATCCTTGTCCGACTCTATGTTGTGCTTACGGATGAAGCCAAAAAGGGCGACAAAGAAGAGTATAAGCAGAAGATCATCGACATTTGCAAACAAAAGCTCGCTAAATTCTCAGTCCCTCGTGATGTCAGATTTATCGATGCACTTCCTCGCACAAAAACCGCTAAGGTTGACTTTATAAAAATGACTCAGCAGACCCCCGATGCGGAAATCTATAACGGTTGATTTGTTGACCGGGCTTTTATTGCAGAATAAATAACACAATATGCGATTCTGAATTGTTTTCGTTTACTCCTTTATTTACTATATTCTCCCCCCCCTAAAACAGCTGTCTGTGATTTGTTTCATTGACGGCTGTTTTCCTTTTATATCGTATATTGTAGTTATTGATTATGTTTCCTGAAAGCTGCAAAAAAGCTTTTACGGAATTATAGGGTGAATGTGAGGTTAAAAGTTATATGCTATTCTTTTTGTGCCCCGCTTAAATTCTGTTCTTATCTCTTGAATTTCGATGTGGATATGATAGAATAAAAGCGAAAATATCAATCGAAAAGGAGAGCTTTTATGAAACTTATATTTTGCATTGATGACAAAAAGGGCATGATGTTTTTCGGAAAAAGACAGAGCCAAGACAGAGTTCTGCGTGAATGGATTATGAATTACACAGACGGTGCAAGACTTCTGATGAGCCCGTATTCAGCAAAACAGTTTGAAAATGCTTCCGGTATTACTGTTGACGGCGATTATATGAACAACGCCGGCGAAAATGATTACTGCTTTATTGAAGACGGTGCGTATTCTGCCGACAAAGCGAGTGAAATAGTCCTCTGTAAGTGGAACAGGCACTATCCCGCCGACAAGTTTTTCACGCTTGATCTAAAGGCGTCGGGCTTTAAGAAAATCAACACACAGGATATTGTCGGAAGCTCTCACGAGAAAATATCAATTGAAATTTATCAGAGATAACGATAATGAAAAAATTGAGTTCAATCAAAAATAAAATATCAAAGCTGTCAAGAAACAAGCGAATAGCATTATATGTAACTATTGCGGTTCTTCTGTGTTTCATGGGCAGCTGTTCAATAGTACTGAGTGTCGACGAAACCGCCCCCGCAGTTATCGAGACGGAAATATCGACAGAAAAATCCACCGAGACAACAGCCGAATCGACAACCTCTTTTGAAACAACAGTCACCGAAGAAACGACAGCCGCTGAGAACAGTCCGAATACAACATCCGCAGACAAAGAAAACTCAGATACGAACAAAAGCAGTTCTTCGGGTGTCGGAACAGGCAAAGCAGAAAAAACAAATTCATCGTCAATTCCGGCGTATTCCGGCAGTGCTTATACTGTTATCAACAATAATCAGCCGAATTTTTCGAAGGATGAGCTGAAAACAAAGGGTTATGAGAAATATTCATCACTTGACAGTCTCGGCAGGTGCGGTGTTGCCATTGCATCTGTCGGAAAAGACACTATGCCCGGTGAAAACGAAACTCGCGAATCTATAAGCAGTATCTATCCTTCGGGCTGGAAACAAGAAAGATACGATGGTATTTCAGGCGGCTATCTGTGGAATCGCTGTCATTTAATAGGTTGGCAGTTGTCTGCCGAGAATGACAATAAACAAAATCTTATCACAGGCACAAGATATATGAACACAGAGGGAATGCTTCCGTTTGAGAATATGGTTGCCGACTATATAAAAGAAACAAACAACCACGTCGCATACAGAATTACCCCGATTTTTGAAGGCTCAAATCTTGTTGCGAGCGGTGTTCAGATGGAGGCGTATTCCGTTGAAGATAACGGCGAGGGCATTTGCTTTAATGTGTATTGCTATAATGTTCAGCCCGGTATCACAATAGATTACGCCACAGGCGAAAACTCGCAATCCGGCTCAACGACACAGGAGCAGACAACGACAAAAACGCAGACATCCGGGAGCAGCGAAACTCAACAAAAGAGCAATTCGACAAATGAGACGAAACCAACCCAACAAAGTACAAAAAACACGGAAGGAACATATATTCTTAATACAAACAGCAATAAATTTCATAAAACGGATTGCGACTCAATCAAAAAAATGAAGGAATCAAATAAAAAAACCTTCACAGGAAACAGAGACGAATTGATTTCAGATGGGTATGAACCCTGCAAAAACTGCAATCCGTAATTTGACAAAAAAAACAAGGGGCGGTCTTAGCCACGCACTGACAACGAAGTATTGGTTTCTCGCCGAAAAATCTCCCATATCTTTGTCCGAAAGCCTCGCAAGGCGACAGCCTTGCTTCATTTCCGGACTTCGATATGAAAAATTTTTCTTGGCTACGAAACTGCTTCACATTTCAAAACAAAAACTATCGAAAATGTATATAGCATAACTTTGTGACAAACAATTAGATTTATTATACATTTTACTGATGATT
>CAVFPQ010000158.1:0-4578 GCA_963624415.1 Acutalibacteraceae bacterium
CAGGCTCTGATGACGACGGCCAAATGGCACCGTCCGACTATATGAAATATGCCGACATTGAGTATAATAACTCAAAATATCGTGCCGTTACTTTTTCGAAGTACCGCCCCGATTTAACCTATAGGTCTTCATATGACAGTGAGTCATCTCAGTATGAAAACGGATTCTATACAGATACTGTCTACTATTTTGAATATAAGCCTCTTACATGGAGGATGCTTGACCCTGAGGAAGGCTATGTAGTCTGCACGCAGATAATCGATTCTCAGCCGTATCAGAATTTTGTATGTTCTCTCTATGACGATGAGGAAGGTTATTCCTACTACTATAATAATGAGGCCTGCGATGTCTTTGCGTCTGACAGGGAATCAAGCTCCCTCAGAAAATGGCTCAATGAAGATTTTTACAACACGGCATTCAGTGAATCCGAAAAGGCTCAGATAGGCACAACCTATGTATTTGATGAATACGGATTTCCTTACACAGACAGCTATGACGGCGATAAGATATTTTTGCTGACATATAACGATTCAATAAATCCCGAATTCGGATTTGATTCCGATCGCGATGCCCTTGATCCCGCAAGACAGTTAAAAGGCACACAGTATGCCAAATGTCAGGGGCTGTATGTTGTGAACAACGAAGATTACGGTATAGTCGGAAATTCGTTTTGGTGGGTTTGCTCACCGTACAATACTGATACTGTTTATTGTTCAACCGATGACGGCTGTTTATATGATACAGAAGTTTCATATACAGATAATGGTGTTGTTCCGGCGTTTAAGTTTAATCCCGAAAAACCGTATGAAATTACCGTTGAATATATTCTAAACGGCGGAGATTGGGCGCCCGGCTTTGTCCCGACTACATCCTTTATGTCATATGAATATATGTCATTTGAACTTCCCGATCCGGAGGAAGCCGTAATCAGCGGTTCTTATCTCGGTGGCTGGACATTAAGTGCAGATTCAACCGATACTCATCTTATATATGTTGCCACATGGATTCAATTTGGAAAAATCATACTGAAATACAATAACGGTGAGGATGATGAAATAATTACTGCGCCCATCGGCTCATCTGTATGGTATGACATGCCGAGTAAAGAGGGCTATTTCTTTAACGGATGGGACAGCGCATTCCCCGAAAAAATGCCCGAAGGCGAGACTACATTTACCGCACAGTGGGTGCCGAAGACATGCACTTTGACATTCTATCTAGAAAACGACGAAAAAGCAATAAAAATCACCGGTGATTACGGTTCTGCGGTTGAAGCGCCGGTTCCGACTAAAGAAGGATATACATTTAAAGGATGGGACAGTGAAGTGCCCGCAACAATGCCTTCAAGCGATAAACAATTTTACGCACTGTGGGAAAGAAACCAATATACTGTCAGATTTATTCTCGATAACGGCGAGGATGATATAGTCTATACCAAAGACTATGCCACGGAAATAACAGTTCCGACACCCGAAAAAGAGGGATACACATTTGTCGATTGGGATAAAGAAGTTTCAAGCTACATAGAAAAAGACATTACCTATACGGCACAGTGGAAAATCAACGAGCCTACAATTACATTTGATTTGGGCAACGGCAAATATCAAAAGATAACGGCACAATACGGCACTCCGATAACAGCACCCACACCGACACGTTCCGGTCATACCTTTACCGGCTGGGATACGGCAGTTCCCGCAACAATGCCTGCCGAAGATATGACAATTACGGCACAGTGGCAAGCGGAATATGAATACGGTGCAATTATCGAATTCGGTTCTTATCCGCAGTCACAGGTCGCTGACACCGAAACCGAGCTTTTAGTCGCTCTTGAAGGGGTGGAAAAGCAATGGAAATCATACGGATATTACACAGGTTCCGGCACTAGTCATGATGGAAAAATGGAAGCCTCTGATTATATGCAGTATGCCGATATCGAGTATGAAAACGCAAAATATCGTGCCGTAAAATTCTCGCAATATCGTCCGCATGAAACATATATGACATCTTCAGCTGAAAATATCAACCAGACCGATCAGGATGATAACGGCTATGAATTAAACAAAGTATATTACTTTAAGTTTGAGCCGCTTAAATGGAAGGTTATTGACCCTGATGAAGGATATGTAATGTGTGTAGATGTAATCGATGCGCAGGCATATAACAATTTTATCTTATACAGGGAAAGTGATGACAAATACTATAACAGTGATGCCTGCGATGTCTTTGCGTCCGACTGGGAATCAAGCTCTCTCAGAGAATGGCTTAACAAAGATTTTTACAATACGGCTTTTACAAGTGAGGAAAAGTCAAAGATAGGCAAAACATACAATACCAATGAAGCAACATTTACGGATACAGGTGCAAAGGATACCGAGGATTTCATTTTCCCGATTTCCTATGAAGACGGCATAAACAGCAAGTATGGTTTTATGACGGGACCGAATCAAAACGATTCGGCAAAACAAAAGACAGGTACGGATTACGCGAAAATTCAGGGATTGATAGTAGCTAATACCGGTTATTCATCATGGTGGACACGCTCTGCGCGGAACTGTCTGAGTGCGGAATCCGGAAGCTACGACGGAAGACTTCTGCATAAATATGTTAATACCGCATACTTCGGTGTTGTCCCCGCGTTTAAGTTCTTCCCGAATAATCCAACGGAAATCACGGTAACATATGAGAAAAACGGCGGCGAATGGGCAACCGGCTATACACCGCCTACAAGCTATATGTCAAACAAGGAGCTGTCACAGCCTACCGCCGATAATATTAAAAAGACCGGATACAATTTCGATGAATGGGAGCTTACTGTAAATACCGATACAGCTCAGACATATAAAGCGAAATGGTCCGTGGCAAGCTACAAAATTATTATTAAAACTGCTGAAAATGAAGGGTACACGTATAACGAAACTTACGGCGATAAACCTTATATTTCCATACCGAAACGTGATGGCTATACTTTCGTTGGTTGGGAGGAGGAAATTCCCGAAACCATGCCCGCGCATGACATAACCTTAACCGCAAAGTGGGAAATCAATCGCCATGAGATAATTTTCTATTACGGCTACGGAGATATTGAAACAAATTCCATTACAGTAGAGAAAGAGTGCGGTTCACCTATCACATTCCCCGAATTTGAAAGAGAAGGTTATACTTTTGTCAAATGGGACGGTTCTGATACATCATCCGGTATAATGCCCGATAAAGACCTCTTTGTTGTAGCTATATGGGAGCGCAATAAATATACTTACACATTTGTTCTCGGCAATGGCGAAGAGGATATTAAAGTCACTAAAAAATACAATGATATTATAACAACACCTGTCCCGACAAGGGAAGGATACAAGTTTGTCGGATGGGATAAAACAGTGCCGTTTTGGATGACTGCCGAAGATATTACATTTACGGCAAAATGGCAGATAAAGAAATATAATCTTACATTTAACCTCGGAAACGGTGAGCCCGATATTAAACTCACTCAGGATTACGGCACGACTGTAACAGCCCCCATACCGAGCAGAGAGGGATATTCCTTTGCAGGATGGAACAATACCGTGCCCACAGTAATGCCGGCATTTAACAAAACCTATGTTGCGAAGTGGAACATTAACAAGTATACTCTCAAATTCGTTCTCGGCAACGGTGAAGATGATGTTGTCATAACAGAAGACTACGGCACAGCAGTGACAGCACCCGTACCGACAAAGGATTACTGCACATTTGACGGATGGGACAAGACAGTGCCGACTTCAATTCCGGCTGAAAACGCGACATTTACCGCAAAATGGAAGGGTAACACCTATGCCGTAGCATACGAACTGAACGGCGGCAAAAACGCCGACGGCAACCCGGACGCTTACACATACGGCACCGGCATCGCCGAGCTGCTCGCTCCTACAAGAGAAAATTATACTTTCATGGGATGGACTCTTGACGACAAAACCGTTACGAATATTTCAGCTGCTCAGCACGATGACATTACGCTTGTTGCCGAATGGAAGCTCAAGCTCAGCCAGGTTGCTCCTGCTGTTGTTCCCGAAATCGAAAGCATTACGGACAATTCGATAACAATCAAACCTGTTGAAGATAATGAAAACGGCGCGAAACCCGAATACAGCATTGACGGCGGCAAGACATGGCAGAAGGAAAATGTATTTACAGATCTTGACAGTGACACAGAATACACCCTCGCAATTCGCTACGGTGAAACCGACAACTACGCCGCATCGTCTGCGGGTGAGAGCACTGTCATAACCACCGACTCCGACGACAGTTCTTCCGGCGGTGTCAGAATGTTCTATTGGCTCAAGTGGCTGCTTGAGTTCATGAATAAGCTCATGAGCAAAATGTTCGACATTCTCGGCTGGGCTTACTGAATAATCTAAACTGAAAACCGGGGCTGTAACAAAAGTCACCCACCGTTACAGCCCCACAGCGAAGATACTTATTGAACAAAAAGAGGAGATATCCTCACTTCAAAAAAAATCACAAACAGAAAGCGAGGTCAAAAATCATGAAAAAACTTACTGCAATAATTCTTTGTATCATAATGCTCTTTACGGCACTGCC
>CAVFPQ010000159.1:0-4535 GCA_963624415.1 Acutalibacteraceae bacterium
TTCCCGTACTTAAAGAACATAATATTAAATATTCCTATAAAGAAATTTACGATAAAATACTCAACAGGGATAAATCCGATATCTGCCCTATGGAAAAAACAGTTGCCGATATAAACGACCCCGAACAGGCGTTTGCCGCACTCAAAAACAAGCTTGAAACACTCAGAAAGTCGGTGTAAAAATGAAATATCTTATAGCATCCGATCTGCACGGCTCGGCACTTTTCTGCAAAAAACTGTTAGCTCGTTTTGAAGCCGAAAAAGCCGACAAGATCATATTTTTAGGTGATATTTTATATCACGGGCCTCGAAATGACCTGCCGGAAGGCTACGCACCGAAAGAGGTTATAGCTCTTCTTAACAACATTTCCGAAAAGCTTGTCTGTGTCAGGGGCAACTGCGACTGCGAGGTCGATCAGATGGTACTTGATTTTCCGGTGCTTGCCGAATACGGTGTGCTTTTGCTTGACGGCAAAAACGTATGGATAACGCATGGGCATAAATACAATAAGCAAAATCCCTTGCCGTTTTCTAAAGGTGATATACTTCTTCACGGTCACACCCATATTCCCGTGTGCGAAAACTGCGGTGATTTTGTCTATCTGAATCCCGGTTCGCTGTCAATCCCGAAGGACGGTTCAGACAGGTCATATATGACATACGAAAACGGAGAGTTTTTGTGGAAAGAGCTTGACACCGGTTCGGTTTATAATAAATACATTTTAAGAGGAGAATAAAATGAGTTATTCCGAAGCAAAACAGAAATACGCTTTATACGGCATCGATACCGAAAAGGCTATCGAGAGCCTTGCAAACACCACTGTGTCCGTCCATTGCTGGCAGGGTGACGATGTATGCGGCTTTGATTCGAAACAGGCACTTTCGGGCGGTATTCAGACTACCGGCAATTACCCCGGCAAGGCACGCACACCAAAGGAGCTTATGGCGGATATCGACAAGGTGTTTTCTCTTGTTCCCGGTAAAAAGAAGCTTAATCTTCATGCTTCATATGCGATTTTTGAAGACGGCGAATTTGCCGACCGTGACGCACTTAAGCCTCATCATTTCAAAAAGTGGGTTGAGTTTGCAAAAGAAAGGGGAGTCGGCATCGATTTTAACCCCACATTCTTTTCTCACGCAATGGTAAAAGACAATCTTACTCTTTCTTCTCCCGATGAATCCGTTCGCAGATTCTGGGTTGAGCACGGCAAGAGATGTCTTGAAATATCAGAATATTTCGCAAATGAAACAGGCATTCCCTGTGTTATGAATATATGGATTCCCGACGGCTATAAGGATATCCCCGCCGACAGATTGGGGCCTCGTATGCGTTTCAAACAGAGCCTTGATGAAATTCTTTCGGTGCCTTTTGACCGCAAAAAAGTATATGTTACACTTGAATCAAAGGTTTTCGGCATAGGACTTGAAAGCTATACAGTCGGTTCCGCCGAGTTCTGCATGAATTATGTCGCATCAAAGGGTATAACTCCGCTTATGGACAACGGTCACTATCACCCCACAGAGCTTGTTTCCGACAAAATTTCTTCAATGCTTCTCTTTAACGATAAAATCGCCCTTCATATAACACGCGGCGTTCGCTGGGACTCCGACCATGTTGTCATTTTTGATGACGAAACAAAGGAGATCTGCAAAGAGATTGTCAGAAATAACGCGCTTGACCGTGTGTTTATCGCTACCGACTATTTTGATGCTTCGATAAACCGTATTTCCGCATGGGTTACGGGACTTCGCAGTGTACAGAAATCTCTGCTTTTCGCTCTGCTTCAGCCGAATGACAAAATGAAAACACTTCAGAATGAGAGCCGCTTTACCGAGCTTATGGTTCTGTCTGAAAATATGAAAACAATGCCCTTCGGCGACGTGTGGGAAGAATATCTTAAAAGACAGAATGTCACAGATGATTATTTTGCAGCAATTGACGAATACGAAAAAAACGTTCTGTCATTAAGAGCATAATTTAAGGTAAATACGGAGTTAATCCGTTATTATACAAACAAGCTTATTACTCTTTGTGAGTAAAGCTGAAAAACGAAAGGTGTGTTTGCTATGAACAGATTTATTTTGAACGAAACCTCTTATCACGGTGCAGGTGCCATTAAGGTTATCCCCGAGGAAGTTGCCGCACGCGGTTTCAAAAAAGTTTTCCTTGCAAGTGACCCCGATCTTATTAAATTCGGCATTACCGGAAAGGTAACGGCTCTTCTTGACGAAGCAAAAATCCCCTATACCGTATATTCCGATATCAAAGCCAACCCCACAATCGAAAACGTTCAGCACGGCGTTGATGAATTCAAAAAGTCCGGTGCTGACTGCATAGTCGCTGTCGGCGGCGGTTCTTCAATGGATACATCCAAGGCTATCGGCATAATTGTCGCTAATCCCGAATTTGAGGATGTCCGTTCTCTTGAGGGCGTATCCCCCACAAAGAAGCCCTGCGTTCCCATTATCGCCGTTCCCACAACTGCCGGCACTGCCGCTGAAGTTACAATCAACTACGTTATTACCGATGTTGAGAAAAAGCGTAAGTTCGTCTGCGTTGATGTTCACGACATTCCCGTTGTCGCAGTTGTCGATCCCGAAATGATGAGCTCAATGCCCGCTTCACTTACCGCCGCAACAGGTATGGATGCTCTTACTCACGCTATCGAAGGCTACATTACAAAGGGCGCTTGGGAGCTTTCGGATATGTTCCACATTAAGGCTATTGAGATCATCGCAAAGAATCTTCGCGGTGCTGTCAAGAATGAAAGCGACGGCAGAGAGGGTATGGCTCTCGGTCAGTATGTCGCCGGTATGGGCTTCTCAAACGTAGGCCTCGGTGTTGACCATTCAATGGCTCACACTCTTTCCGCTTACTATGATATGCCTCACGGTAAGGCATGCGCAACACTTCTTCCCACTGTTATGGCTTACAATGCTCCCTTCACAGGTGAAAAGTACCGTGAAATCGCAAGAGCTATGGGCGTTAAGGGTGTGGATGATATGACCGTTGACGAGTACAGAAAAGCCGCTTGTGACGCTGTAAAGCAGCTCGCAGAGGATGTCGGCATTACTCTTTCGCTTAAGGGCGTTGTAAAAGAAGAGGATGTTCACGCTCTCGCAGTTGACGCATTTGCAGATGCCTGCCGTCCCGGTAACCCCAGAGACACAAGCGTTGAGGAAATCGAAGAGCTTTACAGAAGCCTTATGTAAAATCCGCAAGGAGCAGGGATTCATACATTTTGATAACTGCTGATTGCTAATTAAAAAAAGCGGTGTTGACAGAGAGTTCTGCCGACACCGCGAATTTTTTTTATTTATCAGTCAAAATATTTGTCTATATACTCTTTGAATTTCGCTTCGTATATTTCGGAGTTTGTTTCATAGCTCTTTGCGTGCCATGCACCGTCAACAATAAGAATATCCTTAGCCGGTGCGCTTGTCGCTTCATACAGCTCATAGCACATTGTGGGCTTTATAAAGTCATCGTTGCCGCCGTGAATGAACAGTATCGGAATTTTGGCGTGCTTTACGCTATCAAGTGCGTTTGTGTCTTTGAAATCAAATCCCGCTATTGCCTTGCTGAAAGCGTTTGCACCGTGGAGAAGGGGATATTTTACAGGCCCCATAACATCAATAACATCTTTGAACTCGTTCCATGCGGATGTATAACCGCAGTCGGCAACGGTAAACTTGACATTTTCGGGAAGCGTTTCGTCACCGGTCATCATCATAACTGTTGCGGAACCGAGTGAAACACCGTAAATGGCAATCTGAATATCATCGCCGAATTTATCAATAAGAAATTCAAGCCACTTTATGCAGTCCTTGCTCTCTTTGTTGCCGAATGTAATGTGTCTGCCGTCACTCTCGCCGCATCCTCTGTGGTCAACAAGAAAAACATTAAGCCCCTGATCGTGCAAAAACTTTGTCTGGAATGAAAAGCCGCCTTTGCCGGAGCTTCTGTATCCGTGGGAGCAGAAAACAAATTTATTTGTCTTTTTCTCGGCAGGCAGCAGATAGCCTCTGAGCTTTATGCCGTCATCGCTTTCGATTTCGTATTCCTCGAATTTCTGTTCGTTGAACCATGCAACTCTTTCGTCGGGCGCTTCGTCTTTGTTGTCACCGACTTTCTTTTTTGTAACGGCATTTCCGATCATACCGAAAATCTTGCCATCGGAATCGATAACCTCATGATAAAGAAAATATCTTAAACCTACTCTCAGAGCGAGCACCGTTCCGACAGCACCTATAATTGCAGCTGCTTTTTTCATTTTGCCTCTCCTTTAACATTTTGTTAACTTCATTTTAATATTTTTATACATAGTTTGTCAATATGCGATAATAAATATTTATACTTCATTTTTCAAAGCTGTTTTGTAGCGGGTTAAATTTTTATATTATATCTATAATTCCGGTTCGGTATATTGGGACAAGAATCGTCCGATTAACTTCAGGCATTCGGCAGTCTGTTCGGCGGCAACAGCGGTTCAAACAGCTGAATGAATCGACATAATAAATAAAAAAACGGCAGGG
>CAVFPQ010000160.1:0-4494 GCA_963624415.1 Acutalibacteraceae bacterium
TATCATTTCACAGATATATCACCCGTTCCACAGGAACGGATATCATTGAAAAAACCAAGTCTTAAGACCGGTTTTTTCATGCCGCTCTGCAGTGAACCTTTTCAATGTAGAATGCACAATGCAGAATGCATAATGCATAATGCAGAATGCCGCAGGTATATCACCGCACGAAGTGCGATATCATTTCACAGATATATCACCCGTTCCACAGGAACGGATATCATTGAAAAAACCAAGTCTTAAGACCGGTTTTTTCATGCCGCTCTGCAGTGCACCCGACTGCCCGGCAGGTAAGTTTTCAAAAGCGGCAAGTTAATGTCCCGGACAGCCGGGTGCCACTTTGAGCGGCTGCCTACGGCTTCGCTCCCGTCGGTGCATTGCTTGCCGTAATACGCTGACGCTTCTTACGGCGAGGGCGCCGGCTCGCTATCCTCGCCGGCGTGCCGCTCGTCGCGGGCTTCGCCGCCTCCTCGCGGCTGTGCCCTCGCCTGCGGCTCGGGCATTCGCTCGCTTCGCTCGCGTGCGGCTCGTCGCTTCGCTCCTCGCCTCCCCGAATTTTCCGAAAAAAATAAAAATTCTGAAAAAACAATGAGACAAATCACCTTTTTTGGTGTATACTGATTACAACGGAAAAATCAGGAAAGAAGGAATTCTTCATGCCACTTGTTGATCATTCAGAACACATTCTCCGAAACTGCAAGGAAGCCCATCCCGACTACAATCCGACACAAATCATAGACGAAACCCAAAGATATGTTTCGGATATTATGGTTCCCGTGATGCCGGAGCGTGAAATTATCGAGCAGATACAGGAGCAGCCGAAAAAAAATGTCAAAAATCCCCGTCCGATTTCACATTACGGCGATTCTGAACGCCGCAGCCGCAAAATAAAGTCCGCACAGCTGCGTCGTGCCATTATTCAGCATACATATTTCACCACCACCGGGATGAAAGAATATACCGAAAAAGGCAATACATTTGACCGCAGTCTTCAGCGCCTTTTCAAGGATATTCCCGAGAACGCAACCAAGGCACAAAAAGAAGCGATACTGAAATACAACAAAGAGATTGATCTTCTGTTCGCAAATAATCCGAAGCGTACCGAAAACGAAAATAAGCTGTGCGAAAAAATCATGGCCGACGCTCCCGGTACGACAAAAGAGGAGGCGATCAATGAGATACGCATACGCCGCGGACAGATTATAATGCAGGCAATTCATGAGGCTTCGTTCTATACCGAAAAAGCATCCAAAATGATAGATGAAAACCTGCCGGCGAATGAACTTGTCGAAAACTATAAAAAAGCCTGCTGGGCTATGAATATTCTTACCGAAGTGAGAGCCATTGCTTCGAGTGTGGGGACAGCCAATCCGTATTACATACTCAGCGATGAAGAGAAAGAGTTTGCTTTTGAGCAGGATAGACTTCTCAGTGATGTATCCACAGCCATAAACAAAGCGAGCATGATAGCAAATCCGATGTACGAATATATTGACATTAATGCTCTGTCGGATTATGAGCTTGATCGCGCCACAGCCGACACCGACGATGTCTATCTGGATGAATTCACTTCTAACACAGAATGGGGAGAGCAAAGAAAAGAGAAGGATCCCGAGTTTTATGACACAATTGCAAACGGAGTCAAGGACAGTTATATTCAGTTAATGGCAGATGCGTTCTTCTATGAGCAGAACAAATATGCCCGTGAAATTGAAAATGCGGCACATGACAACGGTCTCGCAAGCTCCGACAGTCTTTTGTACTATGAAACAGACCCGAGAACAAATGAACAGAAATCAGAAAAAGCCCGTGCGGATTCCACAGCAACCGACCGACTGAAATTCAGCAACGAGCCCGCCGTTATCGCAAAATATGACCGCATGGTTGTTGTGCAGAACATAAAAGGGACAATAAGACAGGTTGAGCCCGAAACAATATTCAACCATAAATTCAGGGATTACACAAATGCTCTTACACAGCAGAGAGCGCATAACGACCCGTGGTATCACACAAGCTCTGATGTGTTCAAGACTATGCGCCGCGCGTTTGAAGCAACCGAAAGACTCGGCCAGCTTCAGTCAGGTGCGGATCTTGATATTGCCTTTAATAAGTACAATGACCTTCTGAATAAGACAAACGCCTATCTTGCGACAAAGGTAAACCACGACCGGAAAAAATGGACACTGCGTCATATCGATATGGCAAATCAGTTCAAAAAATTTGCGGAGATAAAGCTTGAACAGCTGAATATCGTCAGAAATTCCCGTCTTACAAAAGAACAATTTGCCGGCAAAACTCCCGAACAGAAAAAAGCAATTACAGAGGAGTTTAACAGAGTCTCTGCCCAAAAAGACAAGGCAAAGCTTTTCGAGACAGCACCCGAAAAGTGGTTCACGGAAAGATTTGACACTCTGTCAAAGCAGGTTCAGCCGTCAGAAGGAATGAAACGCATAATAAGCGTGTTTAAATCCGAAATCGACTCCATTTGCAAATCCACGCGTGGCGATGCACTTTACGAAAATCAGCCGATTTTCCTTCAGCCGAAATTAGGCTCCATGCTCGGTGCGATGACATTGCTTGAGCTTTTCAAGCTTGACCGCAAAACACGAAAATCCCTTCTCGGCGGCAAGCTCGAAAAGGTCCTCGAGAATCCGACAGAAAAAGACCTTGTACATATTTCGGAGCTTTACGCAAACAAAATAACAGGCAAAAACTATGCGACAAACCGGGATAAGCTTATAGAAAACAACCACGGTGAAGATTACTATGACCGCATTACGCCGGCACAGTTCAAAGAATTTGTAATAAACTATGACCCAAAAGCCGTAGCCGAAGAGCTGGCGGAAACTGTTTATGCCGAGTACGGTCTCTCTTTTACCGAGAGCCGGCTTGAGGGCAAGCTCTTAAACTCGATAAAGCCCCTTCGTGACTCAACTTTCAATGAATTTGAAAGAGAGCTCCGAAACACGGTTAAAACGAAAATTCTTGAGCCCTTATCGGAGCTGTCGAAGAATAACGCCGAGCCTCTGTCTGCGGACAAGACAAACGAGCTTCTTCTGAATGCGGTCTTATGCTCCGTAATTTTAAGAGAACGCCAAAACGAAGGTAATAAGGGCCCCGGCTACTGCGAGAGAAAAATGACGGAAAACCTCGACAATATCGCAGATTTCCGCGCCATGATAGCCGGTATGCCTGAGTTTGACGAGCTTCAGGCACGTTTTGTTGACGAAAACGGCTGTCTTAAAATCGACAATCTTTCTTCCCTTGCGGACGAAAATTTTGCCGGAGCCATAGTGGATGCCATAACACAAACCGAGAGAGCGCTTGATGCCAAGGAAGTCGAAGACCTGCTTATTGAGCGTTTCCCGACACAGATTGAGCCTATTCGCGGAAAAGAAAACGATGTATATGAAAAGAAGCTGTCAGAGCTTGCGGAAATCGGCATCATCAAAGCACTTAAGGACAGCACGGATTATGCGGAAAAACATAACATTGACACGATTAACGCCAAAGCATCCGCCCTTATCCTCGAAAACATAATCATATACGAGCTTGTATCCGCCGAACGCAAAGACACGGGTGCGGATCATGCGGGTTATTTTGAAAGCACTCTTTCAGACGACAACGATTTGAAAGTTTTAAGAAAAGAAATCGCTGCGGCTAAAGAATTTAAGAAGCTCATGGCAGACTACGCCAACCCGAACGGCGAAATTGAAATAAAAGCCATTTCCGATATTATCAACGACAATGCGACACGGGAAATCACGCAGTCACTCCTTGCGATAAGTGACGCACATGAAATGAGGGAAAGAACCGAAGCCGCCGCCGCACTTGAAAAGCGTATCAAAATCCGTTATACAGACGGAATAACTCCCAGACGCGGTGAAGAACCGGATGCAAGCGAACAGGGACTTGTGAATTTCGCAAAAGAAGAAATCCTTGACAAGATAAAGGAATTTATCGCCTCCGACAGTGAGAACAAACGCTTTATCGATGCAAAGACAGCAAAGAACATTATCGGCAGCTGTATGGTAAGCATGATGGCTCAGAATGAACGCGAAACCAACGCTCTTCAGGGCATCGATGAAATCGGCAAGATAGAAAAGACCTTCGGCGAAGATAAAAATGCCGTTTACGCCCTGCGTGACAGAATCTGCAAAACAGAGGCTTTTGCCGACCTGACGAAGGAATATCTTGCACCCGACGGCAAAATGTCACTTCAGGAGCTGTCAAGATTTATTGAGAACAGAGTTCCGCAGAAGAGTGTTGCCGCAATCAGGACCGAATTTGCCATTGAAGAAAATTCGAAGCAGGCAAAGAACGCCCGAAAGACAAGAGCAAAGACAAGCGTAAAGCAAGCCGACAACGGTAATCCCAAGAACAAACCGGGCGGAGTCATTCCCGGTTAAGCGTATTTGACTTAGCACAGTTTTATAACCGAAAAAACGACCGCCGGACGGGTGTACCGTGAGGCGGTCGGTTTTTTGTGTGGGG
>CAVFPQ010000161.1:0-4418 GCA_963624415.1 Acutalibacteraceae bacterium
TTCATGAATAAGCTCATGAGCAAAATGTTCGACATTCTCGGCTGGGCTTACTGAAGAGCTGATAAAAACTAAGCTGAATTAAACACCATAGGACTGTAACTATGTATTTCGCATGGTTGCAGTCCTAAGCTGTCAGCTGTATATTTTGTCATGTAAATAAGCTTCACATATAAAATCCTAAAAAGAGTATTTGACTCGGTAATTTATATTTTCTGAAACAGTTTATATTTTTCTGTTCTATTTGATTTCTATCCCTGTGAACTGACAATAAATACAGTAAAAATAGTATGACCGATTTGCCGGATTGATAGAGTTGCTTTGATGTCTTTATCATCCGATTTCGGCAAAAAAACACCGCAGTGTACGATTTGCAGTACTGCGGTGTTTTATCCATTTTGATTTTTTTAACAGATTACAGATACTTTTCCGCAAACTCAAAGAATGCCTTGCTTCTTGCCGCGGTTGCCTCCTCAAACTGACTGCCGAGCCAGTGATCCGCACCGGAATATGTTATCATAACACTGTCAACACCGGCGTTTTGCAGTGCTTCGTATAAATCGATTGAGTTTGAATACGGAACCATAGTATCCTTGTCGCCCTGCACCACTATTGTGGGCGGAACGGAAGAAGTTACCATAGAAAGGGGAGAAATGCTGTTGATAACATCCTGCTGTTTGTCTGTATTAAATGAAGTTATCGCAACACCCGACAAAGAAGACATGGCAATGTGCGCATATTTGCCCATTGTTGTTGTGCTTTTCTTTGCGTCCTTCAGAAATTCCGTCGGCGCACAGTTTGACACGACAAAAGCAATGTCAATGGGGCAGTCTTCATAATGATTATATGCATACATAAGAACAAGGTGCGCACCTGCGGAATGACCGGTGATTATCATTTTGCCGATATTTATACCGCTGTCTTCGAGTGACTCTTTAAGCTTTGCTATGGCGTTGCCTATATCGTCAACCATATCAAATGCGGTCGCACCGTCGGATATTTTGCGGTAGTCTGCCGTTACTGCGATATAACCGCATTCGTCAGCCGCATTCTTGCATTGAGTATAAAATTCGGAGCCGTCGCCGACAAGCCATGCACCGCCGTGAACGGCAAACAGAATATTTACCGTGCCTGAAGTGTCTGCGGGATAAAATACATCCATTTTCTGAGTTTCGTCTGTGCCGTACATTATTCTCGTTGCACCGTCCGGAATATCCGATACCTGCTGACCGCATCCCCATGACGATAACAGCCCCGAGAAAAACACAAAAATCGAAAGCCCGAAAGAAAAAATCTTTGTTAAAATTGTTGTCATTTAATCACATCCGAAAAAGATTGCCATTATGCCGAAATCAACAGCTTTATTTTGGTATGGAGCGGCTTCGGAAGATACGGAGTGTTTGATTGTATGGTTATTATTCAATTTCCGAGCCGTAACCCCGTGTGAAACCTTCACCGTAAATATTTTAGCACAAATTTTTTGAATGTAAATAGTGCGAAATGCGAATTATTTTACCGATATGACATCATAGCCTTTATCGGTTACGGCCTTTGAAAGAGTGTCATTGTCGGTATCCGCCGTAAGCGTTACAACAGCCGTGCCTTTTTCGTGGCTTACTTCGGCGTTTGATACGCTGTCGAGTGCTTCGAGAGCCTTTTTGACGGTCATTTCGCAGTGCGGGCACATCATGCCTTCAATTGTGATTGTTTTTGTGTTCATTTGTGTTTCTGTCCTTTCTTTTCTGTAAAATTTTGATAAATCGATATCAACCGATTTTTTCTTTTTGTCTTTGTTTGCGTTATGAATTTTCAGAAGATTGAGCCTTAATGCGTTTGTACAAACACAGAAGCTCGATAAGCTCATTGCCGCCGCACCGAACATCGGCTTCAGTGTAAGCCCTAAGGGGATAAGCACGCCCGATGCCAGCGGTATTCCGATACTGTTATATATGAATGCCCAGAACAGATTTTCATGGATATTCGTAAGTGTCTTTCTTGACAGGCGTATTGCTGCACTGACATCCGAAAGATTGCTTTTCATCAGAACAACATCCGCCGCATCTATCGCTATGTCCGCACCCGCTCCTATTGCTATGCCTATATCCGCACGGGTAAGAGCCGGAGCATCGTTTATGCCGTCGCCGACCATTGCGACCTTGCCGAATTTTTTGAGTTCCTGTATAACCGCGTCTTTTTCGTCGGGCTTTACATCCGAAATAACATTATCTATATCAACCTGTCTGCCTATGGCTTTGGCTGTTTTTTCGTTGTCGCCTGTCAGCATTACAACGGTTATACCCATATTTTTAAGCTCGTGAACGGCTTTAACGCTGTCTTCTTTTATTACATCCGCAACGGCTATTATACCGCAGAATTTATCTTCTGTCGCAAAGAACAGGGGAGTTTTGCCGCTGTCGGCAAGCTCGGATGCTTTTTTCAGCATATCATCGGGTAAAACGGTTTTTTCGGAAATAAGCTTTTTGTTTCCGGCGTATGCGTTCTTGCCGTTGATTTTTGCGTTTACACCCGCTCCGGGAAGTGCCGTGAAGTTCTCGGTGTCAATCAGCTCGATATGTTCATCCTTGCATTTTTCGGTTATTGCCATCGCAAGCGGATGCTCACTTTTAGCTTCGATGCTTCCCGCAAGTGTCAAAAGCTCTTTTTCGTTTATATCGTTTGTTGTGATAATATCCGTAACAACCGGAGTTCCTTTTGTCACAGTGCCTGTTTTGTCGAGTGCCACAATCTGCACTCTGCCTGTTTCTTCGAGGGATGCCGCAGTCTTAAACAGTATGCCGTTTTTAGCCCCGACGCCGTTTCCGACCATTACGGCAACGGGAGTGGCAAGCCCCAAGGCACACGGACAGCTTATTACAAGCACCGAAATGCCCCTTTCGAGCGCATAGCCTATATCGTGATTTATAAAGAACCATATAATTGTTGTAACAAGTGCGATTGTCATAACCACAGGCACAAACACAGCCGATACCTTGTCGGCGGTCTTTGCTATCGGTGCTTTGGTGGCGGCGGCATCGCTTACTGTTTTTATGATTTTTGAGAGTGTTGTGTCTTCTCCTACACTTGTCGCACGGCATTTTATAAATCCGCTTGTGTTTACGGTTGCAGTGTATACACAATCTCCGACATTTTTATCCGCCGGGATACTTTCTCCCGTAAGTGCGGATTCGTTTACGGCTGTCACGCCTTCGATTATAACGCCGTCAACCGGTATTTTTTCACCGGGGCGAACAACAAATATGTCATTGACTTTTACATCTGCCGCATTGATTGTTATTTCATTTCCGTCTCTGATGACATTTGCGGTGTCGGGCGAAAGACCGATAAGACTTTTTAATGCATCTGTGGTTTTGCCTTTTGAATATGCTTCAAGTGTTTTGCCGACTGTTATAAGCGTCAGTATCATTGCCGCCGATTCGAAGTTGAATTTATCCATCAGCTCGGCTGTTTTTGCTGTGTCACCGATTGCAGCTGATTTTGTCATCGCAAACAAAACGACAACGCTGTACACAAACGCCGCAGACGAACCGAGCGACACAAGCGTATCCATATTAGGCGCACGGTTAAAAAGAGCCTTTGTGCCGCTTATAAAGAACCGACGGTTAATTACCATTATAACTATTGTCAGAAGAAGCTGAACAAGCCCCATCGCAACATGGTTGCCGTCAAAAAATGAGGGGAGCGGAAAACCGAACATCATATGCCCCATGGAAAAATACATAAGGACAACAAGCACTATAACCGAGCTTATCAGACGTTTTTTCAGAAGGGGAGTTTCGGTATCTTTTAATTCATCGCTTTTTGTTGTATTTTTATCTGCATTTTCGCCCTTAATACTTGCGCCATAGCCTGCTTTTTCGACTGCGGATATTATCTGCTCATCGGTTGCCGTACCCTCAACGCCCATTGAATTTGTAAGCAGACTCACACTGCACGAGGTGACGCCTTCAACCGCATTTACCGCTTTTTCAACTCTGGCACTGCATGCGGCACAGCTCATACCGGTAACATTATACTGTTTCATGATTACCTCCGATATTTCGGTTAGCAACATCTAACCTGCATCCTTTTTAAGTATAACATATTGTGCCGTAAAATCAATAAGCAATAAGAAGATAAAGTGAATAAATACACCAAATCAGTAGGTTATTGCCGGTTACTAAAATGTATTTCTCGGACATAGCCATCCTAAAAATTTTATCCGAGCGATTATTTTTGTTTTTGATAATTCTGTTGAAATGACACCCGGCTTAATATATAATATTATCAAATTAAATTTTACTGTGACGGAGGTAAATATGTCCTGTGAAATAATGAAATATAATACACCCGCCAAATGTTGGAATCATGCTCTGCCCATAGGCAGCGGCAGGCTCGGCGCAATGCTTTACGGCGGTGTAAAA
>CAVFPQ010000162.1:0-4303 GCA_963624415.1 Acutalibacteraceae bacterium
ATATAAATCAAGTCCGCAGGACTTCCGAAATTATGCATTATGCATTCTACATTCTACATTATAACTGCATTATGCATTCTACATTCTACATTATAACTGACTTCGAACATTGCTCATTGCTAACTGCTAATTGAAAAAAGGGCCCCCTGCATTTAACAGAGTGCCCTATTTCTTTTTTTTGCTTTGTTCAGTTGATTTCAACCTGAACCTTTTCGTTCTGTCTGTTTGCCGCTGAGCGCATGACAGTTCTGATAGCCTTTGCTATTTTGCCCTGCTTGCCGATTACTCTGCCGATGTCGTTTTCGGCGACCTTGAGATGAAGAACGGTAACACCGTTTTCGTTTTTCTCATCAGCCGTAACTTCGACAGCCTCGGGATTGTCAACAAGACTTTTCGCAAGTGCTTCGAGTAATTCTTTCATTCTTTTTTCCTCCGTGGGAAAAATCAGTCAATAGCGCCGGACTTCTTAAGAAGAGCCTTAACTGTTTCTGTGGGCTGAGCGCCGTTCTTAATCCACTGCTGAGCTTTTTCTGCGTCAACCTTGATTACCTTGGGCTCCTTCATGGGATCATAATAACCGATTTCCTCGATGAATCTGCCGTCACGGGGATATCTTGAATCGGCAACTACGATGCGATAGAAGGGAGCTTTTTTCGCGCCCATACGGCGCAGACGAATTTTAACCATTGTTTTTTCCTCCGAAAAAATAATATTTTAGTTTTTTATTCTCTGTTTGCCTCTTGCGAAGCAAATTATGAATTACGGTTTAAGCGGGCCTCTGTAACCGGGAGGCAGCTTACGCTTCATTTTCTTTGCGTTTTTGTTTCCGCCGAACTGCTTGAACATTTTCTGCATCTGTTTATACTGTGACAGAAGTCTGTTGACGTCCTCAACCTGCATTCCGCAGCCAGCCGCTATACGGCGTTTTCTTGAGGGGTTTATTATGTCCGGCTTTTCACGCTCTTTGTTTGTCATTGACAATATGATAGCTTTTGTCTTATCAAGCTGTCTGTCGTCAATATCAACGTCCTTAATCTTTTTGCCGAGACCCGGAATCATGGAGAGAATGTCCTTCATCGAGCCCATTTTCTTCATTTCTTCCATCTGATAAAGCAGGTCGTTCAAGTCAAATCTGTTCTGACGAAGCTTCTGTTCAAGCTCCTCCGCTTTTTTCTCGTCGAGTGCCTGCTCCGCTTTTTCTATCAGTGAAAGCACGTCGCCCATACCGAGAATACGGGATGCCATTCTGTCGGGATGGAAAACATCGAGATCGTCGAGCTTTTCACCGATACCGACAAATTTTATCGGTTTGCCTGTTACGGCTCTTGCGGACAACGCCGCACCGCCTCTTGTGTCACCGTCAAGCTTTGTGAGAACAAGACCGTCAATGCCGAGTGCCTCGTTGAATGTCGAAGCGACGTTAACGGCATCCTGACCTGTCATGGAGTCGACAACAAGAAGGATTTCGTGGGGTTTGACTGCCGCCTTTATGTCTTTAAGCTCCTGCATAAGATGCTCATCTATATGCAGACGGCCGGCGGTGTCGAGAAATACATAGTCGTAGCCTTTGTCTTTTGCGAGCTTTACGGCTTCGGTTGCGATTGTAACGGGGTTTTCGGTGCCCATTTCAAACACCGGAACACCTGCCTGTTCGCCGATAACCTGCAGCTGCTTTATAGCCGCCGGGCGGTATATGTCGCACGCCGCAAGAAGCGGACGGTGACCCTTGCCCTTTAGCATTTTCGCTATTTTTGCGGAATGTGTGGTTTTACCTGAACCCTGAAGACCGCACATCATGACTATCGTCGGCGGGTGAGCGGCTTCGGTGAGTCTTGCCTGAGTGCCGCCCATAAGAGCGGTAAGCTCCTCGTTGACGATTTTTATAACCGTCTGAGCCGGGGTAAGACTTTCCATTACCTTTTCGCCGATGGCTTTTTCGGTAACTCTCGCCGTAAAGTCTTTGGCGACCTTGTAGCTTACATCGGCTTCGAGCAGTGCCAGACGCACCTCTCGCATGGCTTCCTTTACATCCGATTCATTAAGTGTACCCTTGCTTCTGAGCTTTTTGAATGCGGAGTCAAGCTTGTCGGAAAGGCCTTCAAATGCCATAGATACAACTCCTTCCCATTTTATTCGGAAAGTGAAACAGCTATTGATTTAATTCGCACTGTGAGGTCGCTTATTTCGCGTGAGAGTCCGGTTTTGCGGTTCTCGGCGCTGATTTTGTTGGCGCATTCGGTTATTTCCTCGAGCCCTTTTTTGACCTCTTTGAAACGGGCAACAAGCCCCAGACGCTGCTCCATGTCAAAAAGCTGACATTCGGCACGCTTTATGGAGTCACGCACGCCCTGGCGTGTGATGCCCACATTCGCGGCTATTTCGGCGAGCGACAGGTCTTCATTATAATAGAAGTCGAGAAACTCACGCTGTTTCGGTGTGAGCATATCGCCGTAGAAATCGAGCAATATGGTGATTTCAAGATCTTTAGCCACGTTTATTTCTCCTTTGTGAGAGTGTGTAAAGGTGCGAACTTTACAGGCGATATCATAGCACACTTTCACCTCTTTGTCAAGCAAAAGTTTACCGTTTAATCCGCAGACGATTTTATACTGAAACAACTGAAAAAAACGTGAGAAGGGGTCGGGGGTCGGACCGGAAAAAAGGAAGACTATGCGAGTCTTGGATTAAACAAGAAACGCTCCCTTTTAAGTTTGCGGAATAATATTGTTTTTTGTCTTTTGCGAAGCTTTATAAATCCAAGTCCGCAGGACTTCCGAAATTGTTAATTATAAATTTTTAATTGTTAATTTACTTCGCCTCTTCGATTTGCTATTGAAAAAAAATCCGTTCAAGGGTATAATGTTTTTTACACACCATTAAAGGAGATCTGCAAAATGCACTGCAAAAAAATCGTTTCACTTTTAACGGCGGCGGCACTTACCGCAACTGCCGTTGTTTCATTTTCTTCATGCGGCAAAAAGTCGACTGAGGAAACAACCACCGAAAGCCTTACCGAACCTACGATATCTTCCGATACCGAGGTCACAACCGCCGAAACACAGTCCGGTACAATTAACCCTCTGACAGGTCTTGGCGGCTTTGAGGCACAGGGGCAGAAACCCGTTGCCATTGTTGTCGAAAATACACCTGCCGCACGTCCTCAGTGGGGACTTACTTCTCCGGATATGCTTCTTGAATACGAGGTTGAGGGCGGAATTACACGTATGCTGTGGCTCTATGCCGATATTAACGATGTTCCATCTACTGTCGGACCTATCAGAAGCGCACGCCACGATGTTGTTGAGCTTGCTCTGGGACTTGACGCTCTGTTCATTCACTGCGGCGGAAGTCCGATGGCTTACAACAAGATAAACCTGTATTCCGGCACACTTAAAGAAATTGACGGCATGGCATCGCAGTCATTCTTTGTCAGAAATACATCAAGAAGCACATCGAGCGAGCACCGTCTTACACTCAAGGGTGACGGACTTCGTGAATATGTCGCCAACAATATCAATATGACAATTACAAACGGATATGAACATCCGTTCAGCTTTAATTCCGCTGTTACGACACCGACAGGCACAGCTTGCAATTCAATCTATTTTGCATTTTCAAGCTCATACACATATGAATTTAACTACAATTCATCCGACGGACTTTATTACTGCGATATAAATTCCTCCGCACGCAAGGATGACGACGGCAATCAGTGTGCCTACGAAAATGTTCTCGTTCTGTACACCGCAATGTCCACACTTGACTCCACCGGACATCAGGAGCTTGACCTTTCGGGCGGCACGGGAATTTACGTCAGCAACGGTGTTTCTCAGCAGATTACATGGGCAAAGGGCTCCGACAGAGATATGCTTAAGCTCTACGCCTCCGACGGCAGCACTCTTTCACTCAATCCCGGAAAATCGTATATCGGTTTTGTGAGAAGTACGCAGAGCGGATACACAAAGCTTGCCTGATAAAATGCAGACGGAAAACAATTAATAAAACAATTAAAAATGAAGGAAAACGCCGAGGCGTTTTGGATTTTACAGCTTCGCGAAAGGTAAAATTATTGTTATACAGAAACAACTTTGTGTCAGCGGAGCTTTATAATCCAAGACACGCAGTGTCTTCCGACATTATGCATTATGCATTCTACATTCTGCATTGAATTACGGCACTCCGTGTCTTCCGACATTGTGCATTATGAATTATGCATTGAAAATGCAAATCAGGATTAGGAGAAAAAAGTATGCGTTATGAGATTTCAAGGGGTTTTTCCGGCCCCGAAAACGGCACACGTGCT
>CAVFPQ010000163.1:0-4219 GCA_963624415.1 Acutalibacteraceae bacterium
CTTACAAGCATAACAATCCCGGACAGTGTCACAAGCATCGGCGAATATGCATTTTACCGCTGCACCGGACTTACAAGCATAACAATTCCCGACAGTGTAACGAGCATCGGTTCCAGTGCATTTGAAGGATGCGAGAGTCTGATGAGTGTCAATATTCCGGACAGCGTAACGAGCATTGGCGAAATGGCTTTTTGCGATTGCAGTAAATTAACATTGCTCTCCTTGCCGAAGTCTAATTGTTGTATCGGAAAAAGATTGTTCGGAAAATGTTTACCTCAAGGTTTGATTCCTTACGTAAAAGACTGGTGGACGTATTTTTCTTATAGTGGTGATATGAAAAATTATTTGTTTGAACAGTCTATTTGGTCAGAGCAGGATGAAGATCTTTTGATGGAAATCTTTATGAGACGGAATGCAAAAGCACTGCATGAGACATACAGAAAATTAATTAAAAATCCCCACAAACTCGGAGAAATAATTCTTGCTCACATTTCAGCAGATGCTTCTGAAAAAGAATGTAATTGTGCGGCAAGCTTTCTGCTGACCTTTGGTAAAATACTGGATAAAGATGAAATTATTGAGTTATACGAACAACTGAAACCGTTAAAAAATGCCAAGAAAGCATTGAAAGCCGTTGAAGAAGATCCTGTTCTTATAGATAGGTTTAATACTTCAGACTCAACCCAGTTTCTCAGTAAAAATGAGCAGATTTTGTTGGAAATTCTGAAATCACAGAATAAATCGATTGACTCCGTTTGTCTTACAGCGAAGGAATACTACGGTAATAATTTTTTTGTTTCGTCGAATTTGTTATTTGCCGATGGTACGAAGGCACCCGATTATACCTTAGATTATCTACTGACAGTACATGAAAAATTGTATGCAGAAGAGGGTACAGGAGAAAAAAATCTATATGTTTGTCCGTCTTACGATAAACCGGGAATATGCGAGAATGCACAAAAAGTAGTGGCGTTACTTGACCCGAAAAGTCTGCAAGAAGTAATAATGAACCTTTCAATGAATCTTCAATTCATTTCACGAGCTTGCAAAAGAATGTATATTGCATATCCCATTTGTCGTTATGCTGATGAGGATACCATGAACGAGCTGATTAAGAGTACATCAAAATGGCATAATAGTGCTTTTTCTGCATTCAGTAGAGCATGTATTTACAGTGAATGCCGCAGTGCTATTATTTTTGCCGACAAAACAGGTTATCTGAGAGACTATGCACACATCCGCGGAACGGATGAACAGACAATCAGAGATACTGTAATGGCGGATTTCGGCTTTGATGAAACGGGAAAGAAGCAGTATGACCTTGGCGGTACAACAGTCATAGTCACTCTTAAGAAAGACTGCACGATTAATTTGTTTGATACAAATAACAACAAAACAGTAAAATCCATTCCGAAACGGGGTAACGATGAGGCACTTGTAGCTGTCGCCGCAAAGGATTTTTCCGAGCTCAAAAAGAATGTCAAGAAGGTAATAAAAAGTCGTTTTAATCAACTCTTTTCCGATTTTTTGAATAAAACAGAGCGAAGTGCCGAAAGTTGGAAAAAAGCATATATTGCTAATCCCGTGCTGCGTGCAGTGGCAAATACTATTGTCTGGAAGCAGGATAAAAACACATTTATTCTGCAGGACGACAAGGCAATCTGTGCGGACACAACACCATATATAATCGGGGACTCTCCGATTCTGGTTGCTCACCCGATGGAAATGACGCGGAATGAGCTGTCGGCATGGCAGTCATATTTTCTTAATAACTCTATCAAACAGGGATTTGAACAGATTTGGGAGCCGGTCATCGACCCCAAAGAAGTTCATAAAGATCGTTATGACGGTATGCTGATACCTTTTTATCGTTTTACGGATAAGTATAAACATGGCATATCTATTGTTTATTATGGAGATTATGATGGAGAAAAATATGTCAATGAACCCACGATTTATTTTAAAGACTGTAATGCAAAGGGACAGCGGATAAGTAAGTATTTCGGGACTGAGTTTAACATTTCCGCCGAAGTAAAAATTGAAGGTTTTACTTTCAATAAATATACCCGAATGACAAATCACATTGTTGCATATCTTGACAAAGCGGTTATATCCGAGCTTATCAAAAAAGATGATGTGTCCGTTGCAAGGTATATGCATAATCTTACACTTGCACAGGTTATGAACTTTATTGAGCTTGCGACTCAGGAAAACAGCCCGAATGCAAGTGCGATTTTGCTTGATTATAAAAACAAGAACTTTGCCGATGTTGACTCGATGGCTGAATTTACCCTTGAAGATTTATAAGAAAGTGAAATATCATAATGAACATCAAACAGGCAAAAGAACAGATACAAAACTCCGTTACGGCATATTTTTCAAAAGACGAATTCGGCAATTATATATTGCCTGTTGAACGACAGAGACCGATTTTTCTGATGGGGCCTCCCGGTATCGGCAAGACAGCTATTATGGAGCAGATAGCGTCTGAACTCGGCGTAGGGCTTGTAAGCTACTCCCTGACGCACCATACCCGTCAGAGCGCACTTGGACTGCCCTTTATCGAAAAGAAAGTCTATGGCGGTCATGAGTACAACGTGTCCGAATACACCATGAGTGAGATAATCGCTTCGGTTTATGATATGATGGAACAAACCGGGCTGTCTGAGGGGATTTTGTTTTTGGATGAAATCAACTGTGTTTCCGAAACGCTTGCCCCCGCCATGCTGCAATTTTTGCAGTATAAAATATTCGGAAAGCATCGAGTGCCGAAGGGGTGGATTGTTGTTACCGCAGGCAATCCTCCGGAGTATAATAATTCCGTTCGTGAATTTGACATTGTCACGTGGGACCGTCTTAAGCGAATTGACATTGAACCGGACTTCAATGTCTGGAAAGAGTACGCATATAAAAAAGGTGTGCATCCGGCAATATTGACATATCTTGATATTAAGCATGATTATTTCTACAGAATTGAAACCACAGTTGACGGCAAACATTTTGTTACCGCACGAGGATGGAGCGATCTGTCTGATATGATATGTCTCTATGAACAGCATGAAATTGCAGTTGATGAAATGCTTGTAGCACAGTATCTGCAAAATCCGAAGATTGCCAAAAATTTTGCCGTCTATTATGACCTGTTCAATAAATATAAGTCCGATTATCAGGTTGACATGATTTTAGCCGGAAAAGCACCGGATAAAATAAAAAATCGGGCGAAAAACGCAAAATTTGATGAGCGTCTTGCATTGCTGGGGCTGATATTGGATGCCATAACACAGAAGCTTAAAAAAGTCATACTTGCAGAGAAGACACAGATAAATTTACTCGGAATTCTGAAGAATGTTCGTACAGAGCTTGCTAATCCCCGTGTCAATGCGGCAGTCTCTCTGCAAAAACAGATTGATGTTCTTGAAAAGAAAATTGCACAGGGCAAGCTGGCATTTACGTTATCGGGCGATGAAGAATATGCCGCCCGTTCTGCCAAAGCAAATGCGGAAGATGAAATCGCTCTTCTTAAGAAAAATTCACCTGAGGACAATATAGCGGCATTTAAGCTGCTTAAAGCGGATTTTGACAGCAGAACAATAAATCTTAAAAATCTTGCGGATGATGCGGGAAAACAGCTTTCCAATGCCTTTGTTTTCTGTGAAGAAGTGTTCGGCGAAGGAAATGAGCTGCTGATTCTGGTAACCGAACTGACAATCAACTATTACGGAACGCGTTTTATCAGCCGCTACGGCTGCAAGGAATATTTTGCCCATAACAAAGAACTGCTGTTCTATGAGCGACAGAAGGAGATTATTTCTGAACTCGAAAATCTTGAACCGAATAGAATAGAGCCGGTTTGTAGGTAACAAGAGACGAACATGTCTGTATTGGAAACAATCGTTCATGTGCTTGAAAATTTGGGAGGTAGTGCATCATACTCGGAGATTTATCAGGAATATGAATCATTTGCCAAGTGCAGATTAACACCCGGACAAAAAGCCGGCATCAGAAAATGCATTGAAACGCATTCATCGGACAGCGAAAACTTTTCCGGAAAAAAAGACATTTTTTATTCTGTTGAAGGAATGGGATACGGCGTTTGGGGGCTGAGAAGAAAGTGAGTACAGACCTTTAATTCCTCAAGAACCTCTTCTCGGATTTTTATGCAATAAATTAAGCAGGGGACAACCAACCGTCCTCTGCTTTTTTTAGATTGTTAATTCTT
>CAVFPQ010000164.1:0-4130 GCA_963624415.1 Acutalibacteraceae bacterium
TTGTTAAAGTGTGCAGTCTTTATTTTTAACTTACACTTTATTTTACACTCTCGTTTCGCGGGGTATTTTTTTATTCTTGGTGCCGGGCTTGTTGCTCGGGTGGGCTGATTGAGTGTGGCCGCTCGGCAGGGCACCTGTCTGTCCGGTTGCCTGATCGCCAAAGCACGTTGCCGAGGCGGGACAGACAGGCACCGCCGCCGAGCGGAGTGCCCTTCAGTCGCTTTCATTTGTTCCGCTGCCGAGGGCGGCGGCGTCACAAATTCAGCTCATTCAGGGCACGCCCTCGTCGTTTTGCTTCGCAAACCTCCTCGGGCTTCGCCTCCTCCTCACGCTCTGCCTGTCGGCATCGCGTTCGTCGTCGGCCTCGCGGCTCGTCGGCTTTGCCTCCTCGCCGCCGTGCCGCTCGCAGCTGCCTTCGGCACCCGCTCGCGGCTTAAAGCTCGTCGCTCGCTTCGCTCCCTCCTCGCCCTCTATCACAAATTCCCATTTATGCATTCTTAATTATTTTAAGTAAATTTAAGTAAATAAAGTAGTAAAAATTAACAAAATCCTCTTTACAAAAACGATTTAATGTGCTACAATACAGTTGAAAACAAAGAAAGGCGGTGTGAATGCGTAAGTATTTTAGCTCACCGCCGCTTTTTGTTATTATATATATTGAAAGGGATGTAGTTATGAACATCACAGTAATCGGCAGAAAATGCACACCAAGAGAAAACTTCAAAGAAAGAGCCGAAAAAAAGCTTACGAAAATCGATCGCTTCTTCGGTGAAGGTGCTTCCGCTAAAGTAACTGCAACCGTTGAAAAATCCTCGCAGTCGGTTGAAATTACCGTGTTTAACGACGGGCTTATTTTCAGAGCCGAGGCAAGAGGGCAGAACCTTAATGACGCGCTTGACGATTGCGTTGATTTGCTTGTTCGTCAGATACGCAAAAACAAGACAAAAGTCGAGAAGAGACTTAAATCCGGTGCGTTTGACGATTTTGTCGAGCCCGAACCCGAAGAAAAAGAGTTTGAACTTGTGCGCACAAAGGTTATCCCCGTAAAGCCCCAGTCGGTTGATGAAGCTATTCTTCAGATGAATATGCTCGGCCACCTGTTCTATGTTTTCCGCAATTCGGCAGACGACACAGTGAGTGTTGTTTACCGCAGAAATGACGGCGGATATGGTCTTATAACTCCGGAAGCAGGGGAGTAAGCCCGGTGTTTTTGCCTGAAGGGAGATATATTATAAAGTTTTCGGCATATCAATAATTTTTGATGATACTTGAATAATTGCGGCCGCAGGTCTCCGTCCGGTTTCCTGTGGCCTTTTAATTTTCCGTTAGCGAAATATCCCGTTAATATATTCTTTAGTGGTGAATAATAATACAGAAAATTTCGATTTCTGTTACACAATTTTATTTAAGAATACACCTTGACTTTTTAGGTGTTAAAATATACTATATATAAAAAGCCACGCACTGACAATGAAGTACCGGTTTCTCGCCGAAAAATCTCCCATCTCATTGCCCGCAAGCCTTGCTGCATTTTCGGGCTTCGATATGAAAAATTTTTCTTGGCTGCGAAACTGCTTTGCATTTCAAAACAAAAATCCAACAAAAATGTATGGAATGTTTTTACTTTGAACAATCTTCTTATTATACATCTGATTGATAATTTGTCTTTGTTTTGAAACAATATTTCCTTATCACCACGTGGCTGAGAAACGGATGGCTTTTTCACTTGCCGTCCTGTTTGACATTGCATAAATATTTATAACTCGAGGCGAAGTATGGAAAAGGTAAGCGAATATTTCGGCTGTGATGTTTTCGGCGACGGTGTTATGCGTGAACGCCTTCCGAAGGAAACATATAAACAGCTTCAAAAGACCATAAAACAGGGCAAACACCTTGATATAGGCGTTGCTAATATAGTCGCGAATGCCATGAAGGACTGGGCTATTGAAAAGGGTGCGACGCACTTTACACACTGGTTCCAGCCCATGACCGGCATTACCGCCGAAAAGCACGACAGCTTTATTTCTCCTGCCGACAACGGTAAGGTTATTATGGAATTTTCCGGCAAGGAGCTTATAAAAGGTGAGTCCGATGCCTCATCTTTCCCGTCGGGCGGCCTTCGTGCTACATTTGAGGCACGTGGCTATACTGCATGGGACGCAACTTCTTATGCATTTATAAAAGACGGCGTTCTGTGCATTCCCACGGCTTTCTGTTCATACGGCGGTCATGCTCTTGATAAAAAGACACCGCTTCTTCGTTCGATGGAGACAATTAACCGTCAGGCTCTTCGTGTTCTCAAGCTTTTCGGCAACAGTGATGTCGGCAGAGTTAATGTAACGGTCGGTGCGGAGCAGGAATATTTCCTTGTCGATAAGGATGTGTATGAGGCAAGAAAAGATCTTATATATACAGGCCGCACTTTAATCGGTGCCCGTTCACCTAAGGGACAGGAGCTTTCAGATCATTATTTCGGTGCTATAAAGCCTCGTGTTCAGGCGTTTATGACCGAGCTTGATGAGGCTCTGTGGAGACTCGGCATTTTTGCGAAAACCGAGCATAATGAAGTTGCTCCGGCACAGCATGAATTGGCTCCCGTTTTTACTTCCGTCAATATCGCCGCCGATCATAATCAGCTTACAATGGAGCTTATGCAGAAGATAGCCCGCAAGCACAATATGGTGTGTCTTCTTCATGAAAAGCCCTTCGCCGGAGTTAACGGAAGCGGCAAGCATAACAACTGGGCGCTGTCTACCGATACCGGTGTAAATCTTCTCAATCCCGGTGATACACCTGCCGAGAACGCACAGTTTTTGCTGTTCCTCTGCGCCGTTATAAAGGCTGTTGATGAATATCAGGACCTGCTTCGTGTAAGTGTGGCGTCTGCCGGCAATGATCATCGTTTGGGTGCACAGGAAGCACCTCCCGCGATTGTTTCTATCTTCCTCGGCACGGAGCTTTCAGAAATTCTCGAGGCTATCGAGACCGACACACCCTACGGCGGCAAAGAAAAAGAGCTTATGCGAGTAGGCGTTCATACGCTGCCTAAATTTCCCAAGGACACCACCGACCGCAACCGCACTTCGCCATTTGCTTTTACAGGCAACAAGTTCGAGTTCAGAATGCTGGGTTCTGCTGATTCCGTATCTGAATGTAATGTTGTTCTTAATACAAGCGTAGCCGAGGAGCTTCGTCAGTTTGCCGATGAGCTTGAAAATGCCGAAAATTTTGAGACATCACTTCATACTCTTATCAAACGAGTGATTTCAGAGCATCATGACATTATCTTTAATGGTAACGGCTATGATGAATCATGGCTTTTCAAGGCGGAAAAGAGAGGGCTTTATAATCTCAAATCTACGCCCGACTGTCTTCCGTACCTTCTCGATAAGAAAAATATCAAACTGTTTACTTCGCATAAAGTCTATTCCGAAGAGGAACTTCGTGCCCGTTATGAAATTCTGACCGGTAATTACAGCAAGATTATCGGTATAGAAACGCTGACTCTTCTTGATATGGTAAACAAGGATATTCTGCCTGCCGTCGCTCGTTTCTGCGGTGATATTTCCGATTCGGCGCTTGCGAAAAAATCGCTTCTGCCGTCCGCTAACTGCCAATACGAAGAAATGCTCGTAAGAGATCTGTCTGAGTTGTCCGGAGCAATATTCGCAAAGAAAACAGAGCTTGAAGAGCTTGTGGCCGCCGAGAGTGACTGTGCCGATAACACAGCTTCTGCAGTTTTCTGTAAGGATAAGCTCATTCCGTGCATGACAGAGCTTCGTATTCTCATTGACGAAACCGAAACAAAGACGGATGCGTCATATTGGCCCTATCCCTCATACGGTGAAATCCTCTTCAGTGTAAAATAATTAGCATTAAAATATAAAAAAACAGTCGTATCGCTCAATTTTTTAAACGGTACGGCTGTCTGTTTATTTTGTGTATTTGAAAATATCGGTAAAATGTGCAATTTCTCGTAAAACATACCACATATAGCTTATTTACACTTGACAAATAAGTACAAGTAATTCTGGTTCTACACGGAATTCCGTGTAATCGAACAGAAGGAATGGACAGATAGCGAATCAGCATAAAGAAATAGCTTTCATTTCGATAGCCATATCCTATTC
>CAVFPQ010000165.1:0-4130 GCA_963624415.1 Acutalibacteraceae bacterium
AACGAAGCTAACGAATATTTCTCCTCGGACGAAGAAAGAATGTGCGTTCCGACCGCTTACGCAATAGAGAACGGCGCATATACCAGTGATACTTATGAAAAAGGTGGCGCAGCCACCTGCTGGTGGTGGCTGCGGTCGCCCGGCCGCAGTCAGGGTTGTGCTGCCAGTGTCGACGACGACGGCGATGTCTTCGAGGACGGCGACATTGTCGAATACCATTTCATTGCTGTCCGCCCCGCTTTGTGGATAAATATTAACTTATAATTCTTCGAATTGTTAAATCATCCAACTTTTTAATAAAAAAATAGGCAAAAGGAAACAATGCAAATTATCCCGTCGGCAGGAGAGTCGATACAAATTCAAAAAATCAGCTTAATATAAAATTGCAAACGGAGGTACATTTATGTCAAAAATCGCGGATGTCATCAAGTATGAGGGTGACAACAGCACATTTATCTGGAAGCACCCGTGCGAGGACTTCAACAGTCTTACACAGCTTATTGTTCATGAGTCGCAGGAGGCTGTGTTCTTTATGAACGGTCAGGCGCTTGACCTGTTCGGCCCGGGCCGCTATACACTCGAAACGCAGAACATTCCCAAAATCGGCAGGATTATAAGCCGTCAAACGGGCGATGAAACACCCTTTCACTGCGAAGTCTATTTTATAAACAAAACCGTTCAGATGTCTCTCAAGTGGGGCACAGATTCAAAGGTACGCTACATTGAGCCGTCGTCGGGTGTTCCGCTGGCTCTTGGTGCGAGCGGTGACATGAACCTTATGGTGTCCGACAGCCGCAAACTCCTGTTAAAGCTTGTCGGCACAATGAACGGCATAACATGGGATGCAGAGCCTAAGGGCTTTACAAAGTCAATATTAAATTGCTTCCGTCCGCTTATTTCAACGGCGGTCAAGACAAATCTTACTTCCTCAATCAAATCACTCGGTGTCAATATATTTGAGGTTGACGAGCATCTTGACGAGATAGGCAAGGTTCTTTATGAGAAAATTCTGCCCGGTTTTGAGGAGTACGGTCTCACAATTCCGCAGTTCTATCTTACAACCGTTGTTCTGCCTGAGGATGATCCCAATTTCAAAAGAATGCGTGATCTGTACGGCATTGCGTTGCAGAAGCGTGTAATTCAGGCTGAAACCGACATTCGTGCGGCACAGGCACAGCAGGAAGCCGACATTGTCGCCGCCAGACGTGCTGTTGAGCTTGAAAAGCAGAATACCGAAATCGAGATGGAAAAACGCCGTGCGGATATTGCCGCGGCTAAGCGTGCAACGGAGCTTGAACGGCAGACAACCGAAACAGAAATAGCAAAGCGTGAAGCAGAGCGTAAGATTATTGAGGCACAGGCGGCGGCAAACGCTCAGAGGCTTGCGGGAATTGCGGAAGCTGATGTCATGCAGGCAAAAGGTCAGGTTGAAGCTGAAGTTATGCATGCCAAGGGCTATACTCAGAAGGATGTGCTTCAGGCGGATGTTCAGAAGGCATATGCTGAGGGTATCGGCAATATGGGCAGCGGCGGCGGTGCCGGCGGTTCAACTATGAGCGATATAATGGGGCTTGGTGTCGGTTTGCAGGCGGCGGCTGCCATGAGCGGTCAGATAGGCAATATTTTCGGCAATATCGGAAATCCCATGCAGACTCCCACACCTACACCCACACCTACACCCACTCCCACACCCGCACCGGCTGACGATATGGCGACATTCAAGGCAAAGGTTGAAAAGCTGAATGTCATGAAGGAGTCCGGGCTTATTTCGGACGAGGAATTTAACACGATGAAGCAGAAGCTTCTCGCATCTATTTTGTAAGGAGAGATTATCATGAAAAAGACTTTGGGATTTTATTCCGCTATATGGGGCGTTTGCCTTGTTGTGTTCAATCTGATTTGTTTTATTGTACCCCGTTTCTTTTCATCATTTGACAAGTTCGGCGGTGCGTTTTGGGCTGGCTATGTCGCTATAACGGTTGCGTTTATCGGTCAGCTTGTCTGCGGATTTTTCGCTTTCAAAGAACAGAATCTGCAGAAAATGTTCTATAATCTTCCGCTTTTCTCGATTTGTGAAAAAGGGCTTATTGCAATGCTTGTTCTCGGCAGTGTATGCATGATTATCCCCGATTTTCCGAACTGGCTCGGCGGAATTGTGTGCCTTATTGTGCTTGTGTTTACCGTTATCGCAGTATTTAAGGCGAGCATTGCAACTGAAGCAATAAATGATATAGACGTAAAAGTTAAGCAGAAAACGCAGTTTATAAAGCTTCTTACCGTTCAGACGGAAAATATTATGGCTCGTGCCGACACCGACGAAAAGAAAGCGGCTTGCAAGAAGGTATATGAAGCGGCACGCTACTCCGACCCGATGTCGGATGACGCTCTGAAGGATGTTGAGGAGAGAATAAACTCAAAAATGATTGTTTTTGCCGACTGCATTGATACCGGCAGAAACATAGCCGAATCCGCCGACGAGCTTGTTAATCTTATCGGCGACAGAAACAGAATGTGCAAGGCATTTAAATAATCGGAAGGGGATAGTATTTTAATGGCAATTTTTAAATGTAAAATGTGCGGCGGTACAATTGAATTTCAGCCCGGTTCAACGGTAGGGGAGTGCGAATACTGCGGCACAAAGCAGACTCTGCCGAAGCTCGATGACGACAAAAAGGCGAATTTATATGACCGTGCGAACCATTTTCGCAGAAACAACGATTTTGACAAGGCAATGTCAATCTATGAGCAGATACTGAATGAAGACAACACCGATGCCGAGGCGTATTGGTCGCTTGTTCTGTGCCGTTACGGTATAGAGTATGTTGAGGATCCGCAGACACACAAGCGTATTCCCACCGTCAACCGTGCGCAGTATACTTCCGTATTGGCAGACGATGACTACAAGTCCGCTCTTGAATATGCCGATGTGTATCAGAAAACCATATACGAGGACGAAGCCCATGCGATAGATGAAATTCAGAAGGGCATATTGGCGATTTCGCAAAAGGAAGAGCCGTTTGATGTGTTTATCTGCTACAAAGAGACAGACGCAAACGGCAGACGCACACAAGACAGCGTTCTTGCGAATGACCTTTATCATCAGCTTACAAATGAGGGCTTCAAGGTGTTTTTCTCAAGAATTACACTTGAAGACAAATTGGGAACAGCCTATGAGCCGTATATTTTCGCCGCTCTCAATTCCGCAAAGGTCATGGTTGTTATCGGCACAAAGCCCGAATATTTCAGTGCCGTGTGGGTCAAAAACGAGTGGTCGAGATATCTGGCGCTTGTAAAAAATTCAAACGGCAAAAAAATGCTTATCCCCGCATACAGAGATATGGATCCGTATGACCTGCCGGAGGAGTTTTCTCACTTGCAAGCGCAGGATATGTCAAAGCTCGGCTTTATGCAGGATTTGATAAGAGGCATAAAGAAAATTGTCGAATCGGAGTCCGCCAAGACAGTAAAAGAGACCGTTATCGTAAACAACGCCGCAAATGCCAATATTGCGCCGCTTCTTGAAAGAGCATTTCTTTTTCTTGAGGACGGCAAGTGGGCAGACGCTAACACCTATTGCGAAAAGGTGCTTGATATAGATCCCAAAAATGCCGAGGCGTATTTAGGTAAGCTTATGGCAGAGGTAAAAGCCACAAAACGCACAAAGCTTGCCGACTGTGCCGAGCCTTTTGATAACAGTGATAATTTTAACAAGGTTATCCGTTTCGGTTCACAGGAGCTTGAAAAAGAACTCCGAGGATATGTAAAGCATATAAATGAACGCAACGAAAATGCCCGTCTTGAAGGGATTTACACCCGAGCTTCTTACAGAATGAAGCACTCGGAAAGCGAGAGAGATTATAAGTCCGCCGCAGAAATTTTCGATACGATTAAAGAATACAAAGACAGCGCACAGCTTGCCCGGAAGTGCCGTGAGAATGCGGAAATCTGCCGTAAAGATGATATTCTGAATACGGCTAAAGGCAAAATGAACGGGGAAGAAAGAGCGCCGTATGAGGAAGCAATCGCACTGTTTGAAAATATTCCCGGGTGGAAGGATGCGGAGGAACAGAAAGAAGTTTGCAGGCGTAAAATAGAAGAGATAGAGGCGGCAAAAGAGGCGGCGAGAATAG
>CAVFPQ010000166.1:0-4122 GCA_963624415.1 Acutalibacteraceae bacterium
ACATTCTACATTATGCATTCTACATTATGCATTCTACATTATGCTGTATGCATTGCCTCCGTCTCCCGCAACTTTTTATTGCATTAAAATATCCGCTGTGTTATTATTAAACATATATAGGTTTTTTCGGCTTATCAAAGGGGATAAAGTTTGATGGTTTATGTCATAATGGACTTGGAGTGGAACAACGCCTACAACAAGCACAAAAAAAGCTTCGTAAACGAAATATTGGAAATAGGCGCGGTCATGGTAAACGACGAGCTTGAGGTTATCGACACATTCTCGGTTATTATCCGCTCACAGCTCAGCAAAAAGCTTAACGGCAGAGTTAAACGACTTACGCATATTTCAAACGAGGACATGAATTCGGGTGTCGGCTTCAAGCAGGCATTTGAGATGTTCAGAGACTGGATAGGCTCCCGAAACTGCGTATTTCTGTCGTGGAGCAACTCCGACATTCGTGTACTTTATGACAACTTCCTGATGTTCGGCAGAACAAATTACATCCCCTTCTTAACACAGTATGCCGATTTGCAGAACTATTGTCAGAAGTTTATCGTGGCTCCCCCGTCAAGACAGATAGGGCTTGAGACCGCCGCCGAGCAGATGGGCATAGACACTTCACAGCTTCGTCTTCACAGAGCGCTTGAAGACTGCCTTTTAGAGCTTCGGTGCCTTAAAAAATGCTACAAAAAAGACCTTCTCCTTACAATGGCGGTCATGTGTGACAGCACATTCTATGAAAAGCTTCTGTTCAAATCCTATATCATTTCGAACATTAACAACCCCAAGGTTGACAAATCAAAAATGCGGTGCAAATGCAAAATCTGCGGCAGACAGATGTCACGCCTTACGGAGTGGACCTTCAAGCACCAATCATTTAACGCCGTGTTCGCCTGCGACCAATGCGAAAGGGCAGTTACCTATTCGGTAAGATTCAAGGAGTATTATGACAAGACGGATGTAAGAGTGTCCGAAAAAGAAATGAACGACCAAAAAGCAGACGATACAAAAACGGCAGGAACGGACTGAAAGGGAATTTACACCAATGAAAAAGACAATCAACACAGTGGCGGTGGTGCTTTATCTTGTGCTGTCGCTGACTGTAATAATATCGGGGCTTTATATGTGCGACGCGCTCCCCGGGGAAATTGCGTCTGCGATTGACGATGTTGTGTCGCCCGATGACCTGCCCGACTCCGGCAGCTCCATAATCAACACTTCGGGGGAGAGTACCGACAGCGGCACTGTTGTCACTCCGACAAAAACCGGCTTTTTAACGGAACAGATGAGCGGCGTATGGATTGATTTGGGCAGTGAGCTTACTTCTCCCGAATCAGCCACTACAGCGTCTCTTCTCAAAGAGATAGACAACTATATCGATTATTTCACAAACTTCAGAACAAACACGCTGTTTATAACTCCCGACATTGCAAACAGATACGCGGGGTTTAAGGACTCCGCCGGCAACGACTACGATCTTTTAAGATATTTTGTTGACAAGTCGCTCAATCTGTCATATTATCCCATACTTGTTCTCAATGACTCCATGCTCTATGACGCAAGCGGCAATTTTAATACTCAGTATCTGACATATTATCTCAATAACTACAATTTCAGCGGCGTATGCATCTCAGCACGGAATTTAAGAACCGGCGGCACATATGCCGAAACCGTAAATTATTTCGGCGAATACGTAAAGACCAATTATTCCGACAGAACATTCGGCATTGATTTCTATGCTTCGGCGGCACCGTATTTTGACGCAAACGACGAAGCCGTTCTGTCATGCGGATATATTGACTTCGCAACGGTTGAGGGCACAGGCGCCATTTCGGGCAGTGCCACACCCTTCGGCGACATTATGACGGCGTTTAATAATATCGCCGCAAAATTCCCGTCAATCTACTTTGCCGGAGTGTGCCGTGCGGATTACTACATCGGCGGTGTCACAGGGTTCTCGGGCTCCGATGAAATCAAAAATCAGGTGCAGTATATTTTCGACTGCGAGCATATAAACGGCTTTGTTTTAAGAAACGCCTATTCTCTTCGCAAAAACGATATGATGTTCGCAAGAAAGCTTACTTATCTTTTAGTCGAGCCGACCGATACCGATATGCTCATCACAGGAGTGACTGTTAACAGCGAAAACAACACCGTCACATTTACCGGCACAGGTGCCGCAAACCACAAGGTTTATTGCAACGACAGAATGATATTGCCGTCGGGCGGAGCATTCAGCTATACATACTCACTCACGGCAGGCGAAAACGATATTGAATTTTTCTGCAACGGCAAAACAGTCGAATATACTTTTTACAGCAATTCAACACTTCTTCAGAGCTACTCCCCCGCCGAAGACATAAACGTATCCAAAAACGACACCATAACGGTGAGTGCCGTATGTCTTGACGGCTCGACCGTTACCGCAAAGCTCAATTCAAAAGATTATATTCTCAACAAAACCGCTTCAAATGACTCGCTCCCCGATGGCTATGCACTCTACACCTGCGACATTTCTTTCGCAAGCAACTCATATATCGACCTGAATTTAGGCAATATCGTATTTACCGCGCAGTGCGAGGGTTCAAAAGAAACCGCGACGGGCGGCAGAGTTACGCTTATGAAGTCCGACCGTTCATCATTCTTAAATTCCGTTCTGCAGTTTGCGTATTCCACATTTTTCCGTGATTCCGTCAAAGCTCCGTCAACGCTGGAGAACACCAACGAAACGGGACTCAGCCCCTATAACGACAACGGTCTCGGCACATCTCTTATGTGCAAGGTGCTGACCGACGGCACAGAGCAGCTCGGCACAGCAACGGAGTACGATACATATCACCCGACCTATTCCACGCTCCCAGCGGGAATGTATGATTATGTTGACAGCATAACGCCGAGTGAAAAAGGTTATCTCCGCTATGAACTGCGTTCGGGAATTTCCGTGTATTCAACAGGCATCGAGCTTATTTCAAACGCTTACACAATGCCCGAAAACAAAATAGTCGTAAACGGCGTGGATGAATCGAACGCCACTTCGACCGATATAGTTTTTGAAAAGGACTGGTTCTCGCCGATTGAGATAACAACCTCCCCCCTGGCATTCACAAAGGGATATCTTGATTATTCATTCACACTGTCTTCATTTGATGCGGAATATATTGACGTAAAGTTCTATTACACATCCGAATTTTATAATATGTCGCTTCTTCAGTTCGCTTCAAATTCCGTTTTCTCAAACGCAGAGCTGTATTCCGACGGCAGCGGCAATATGATACTGCGTCTGTATCTTCGTCAGAAGGGGCAGTTCTACGGCTACGACATTTACGAGGACGACAACGGCAGACTTGTTGTGTCATTCAAAAAGCACTCCGACGGCTCGCTCACAGGCAAAACGGTTATGCTCGACGCAGGTCACGGCGGTCTGTCAATGACAGGCACGGCAACCTCCGACGGCGGCACGGCTGAAGCTAATGTAACACTGCCCATTGCGCTTAAAGCACGTGATATGCTCGAAAAAATGGGCGCAACCGTAGTTCTTACAAGGGACACGGCAGATGAAGCACTGACACTTCAGGACAGAGTTGACATTCTGACCGAGAAAAACCCCGATTTATATGTATCCATCCACTGCGACGGCACTGATGACATTGCATCCGCCGGCACGCATACATTCTATTACACACCGTTCTCAAAGCCGCTTGCGTCGGCAATTCACTCATCACTCGTGACAGAATACAAGTCACATATATACAAATCAACGGACACAAACTATTCCCTTGTTGACCGAGGCACGAAGTATTTTCCGTTCTATGTTACAAGAATGTTCAACTGTCCGTCGGTGCTTGTGGAAACGGGATTTCTGACTAACCCCGTTGAAGGCACCAACCTTGCCAACGACAACTGCCAATACTGGATTGCTCAGGGCATCGCGAATGGCATAAGGGATTACTTTGCGAATAACTACTGAGCAGTGGCCGGTATTCGGTGGTCAGTGGTCAGTGGTCAGTGGTCAGCGAAGCACAAGCTTTGCAAGAGGCGAAGCTTTATAAATCAAGTCCGCAGGACTTCTTTGCTTTGGTTTGACGGACCGCTGCCGCCGGTCCTCATTAGTCGCTACGC
>CAVFPQ010000167.1:0-4066 GCA_963624415.1 Acutalibacteraceae bacterium
ATTTTTGGCGTAGCGACTAATAAGGACCGGCGGCAGCGGTCCGTCAAACCAAAGCAAAGAAGTCCTGCGGACTTGGATTATAAGCTTCGCTTCTTTCGAAGCCCCCGGCCCCCGAAAAAAGAGTAACTGCATCCTCGGATGCTTACTATATAATGTTAAAGGAGAGTGCTTTTTATGGACAAAGCAGAGAAAAAACGACTTAAGAAAATTGCCTGTAATGTAAGAAAAGGCGTTATTGAAGGAACTTTCAACGCAAAGAGCGGTCATCCCGGCGGCTCGCTTTCAATCGCCGATATTCTTACATATCTCTATTTCACAGAGATGAACATTGATCCCGCCGACCCCAAGAAGGAGGACAGAGACCGTTTTGTTCTTTCTAAGGGACACGCCGCACCCGCACTTTATGCGACACTTGCCGAGAGAGGATATTTCCCGGTTGAGGATCTCAAAACCCTCAGAAAATCGGATTCATATCTTCAGGGGCATCCCAACATGAACCATGTTCCCGGTGTTGACATGAGCACAGGCTCACTCGGTCAGGGTGTTTCCGCCGCTGTCGGCATGGCTCTCGCGTCAAAGCGTATGGGCGACAAGTTCAGAGTTTACACAATTCTCGGTGACGGTGAAATCGAGGAAGGTCAGGTATGGGAGGCGGCTATGTTCGCCGGTGCCAAAAAGCTTGATACCCTCACTGTTATCGTTGACAACAACGACCTTCAGATTGACGGCACACTTGAAGAAGTCAACTCACCCTATCCCATTCCCGAAAAGTTTGCCGCATTCGGCTTTAATGTAGTTGAGATCTGCGGTCACTGCTTCGATCAGATTGAAGAAGCCGTAAACAACGCCAAGGCGACAAAGGGCAAGCCCACCGCCATTATTATGAAGACCGTAAAGGGCAAGGGCGTTTCGTATATGGAAAACAAGGTAAACTGGCACGGTTCCGCTCCCAACAAGGAGCAGTACGACCTGGCTATGGCAGAGCTTAACGCCGCCATAGAAGCTATTGACGCGGAATAAGGAGGTAAATGAAAATGGCAGATGTTATAAAAATGGCCACAAGAGAAGCTTACGGAAAAGCCCTCGTTGAACTCGCCGAAACAAATGATAAGCTTGTTGTTTTCGATGCCGATCTCGCGGCGGCTACAAAAACCGGTATGTTCAAAAAGGCTTATCCCGACAGATTTATCGACTGCGGCATAGCCGAGGCCAACATGATGGGTGTTGCGGCAGGCATGGCAACAGCAGGCTACACCGTATTCGCAAGCTCCTTCGCAATGTTTGCGGCAGGCAGAGCTTTTGAACAGATAAGAAACACAATAGGCTATCCCCATCTTAATGTCAAGATAGGTGCTACTCACGCCGGCATATCGGTAGGTGAGGACGGTGCATCACATCAGTGCTGTGAGGATATCGCTCTTATGCGCACAATCCCCGGCATGACAATAATCAACCCCGCCGACGATGTTGAGGCACGCCTTGCGGTTCTTGCGGCGGCTGAACATGACGGCCCCGTTTATATGCGTTTCGGTCGTCTCGCAGTGCCGAGAGTATTTGACGAAAACTACAAGTTCGAAATCGGCAAGGGCGTATATCTCAACAAGGGCACGGATGTCACAATCATAGCAACCGGACTTCTTGTCGAAAGAGCAATCGCCGCCGTTGAGCTTCTTAAAAACGAAGGCATTAACGCCGCTCTTATCAATATGGCTACAATCAAGCCCATTGATAAAGATATAATTCTTGATGCGGCAAAAACAACCGGATGCATTGTAACAGCCGAGGAACACAGCATTATAGGCGGTCTCGGTTCCGCAGTCGCAGAGGTCGTTGCGGAAAATTGCCCCGTACCTGTTATGAGAGTCGGTGTTGAGGATACATTCGGCAAGTCCGGTCCCGCACTTGAGCTGCTCGAAATATTCGGACTTAACGCTCAGAATATTGCCGAAAAAGCAAAAAAGGCTATCGCATTAAAAAAATAATTTTATAAAAAGGACATTTTTACTATGAACAGTGTACTTGAACTCAAAGCGGTAAAATATTTTATCGACACATGTCATCAGTCTTGGCTTAAGGGCTGGAACGAGAGAAACGGCGGCAATATGAGCTACCGTATGAAGCCCGAAGAAGTCACGGAATGCGAGAAATTCTTCTCCGACAAAACCGAGTGGAAATCAATCGGTCTTACCGTCAAAAATCTCGCTGATGAGTGCTTTGTTGTTACCGGAAGCGGCAAATACTACAAGAATATTCTCCGTGAACCCGAAAACAATATCTGCATTGTAAAGGTTGACGACAAGGGCGAGAATTACAAAATCGTATGGGGCCTCAATGAGGGCGGCGTTCCCACAAGTGAGCTTCCCACACATCTTCTTAACCATTCGATAAAGAAAGAGCTTACAAACGGCGAATACCGTGTAATTATGCACGCACACCCCGCTAACATTGTCGCTCTTACATTCCTTCTTCCGCTTGAGGACAAGGTTTTCACACGTGAAATCTGGGAGATGATTACGGAGTGCCCCATCGTTTTCCCTGCGGGCATCGGTGTTCTTCCCTGGATGGTATGCGGCAGTGCCGATATCGCATACGCAACCGGTGAAAAGATTAAGAAGTATGATGCGGTTATATGGGCTCATCACGGCATTTTCTGTGCCGGCCCCGATTTTGACACTGCTTTCGGTCTTATGGACACAATAGAAAAGTCTGCCGAAATTCTTATTAAGACAATGTCATGCGGCGGCAAGAAGCAGTTTATCACTTCAGAGCAGATTCTTGCTCTCAGCGAGCCTTACAATGTCAATATAGACAAATCTATGCTTGAATAATTTACACTATTCACAAAAATTGTCAACAGACTTGTAAAATAATCTGCAATGTGATAAAATCATTTGTAACAATTTTTTGGATTGGTGAAAATAATGGCAGCATATTGTCCTAACTGTAACTATAAACTCAGAATACGCGATTGGCGGCCCGAATGCCCCAAATGCGGCGTAAATGTTATTTACTTCGGCAACGAAGAGCGACTTCGCAAAGAAGCGGATGCGGCTGAACATCATCACGCAATGGTACAGCCGAAATACGATCGTCTGAAGTTCTCCCTCATCGGTCATCCGATATCGATTGTCCGTCTTGTTCTGGGACTTCTGCCCATTGCGGCGATGCTCATTCCTTCCGGCACAATTAACTATGTTCTGCCGTTTGCCGAGCATCACACAAGTGTCGGGTTTCTTTCGATAATTCAGTTTATCTCCGATAAGGGTCTTGATTTCGGATTGCTTACATCGCTTTTCGGCTCATCGCTTGTCGGCAAGGCAATGATTTTCTACGCTCTTGCGCTTGTGGGTGTTGTCGGTGTCGCTGTTGTGTCCTTGGTCGGCTGGATTCTGCTCACGCTGTCCTGCTCGCCCAGAGGTCACCGCAGAAACATAGTGTTCCCCATAATCGGTATGGTTTTCGCAACACTCGCTTTTGTGTCGTATGCGCTTATGGTGTCATCACTCAACAAAGCGATACCCGACATTTTCAGCGGAACGGTTATGCCGTGGGCGTACATTGTGGTAATTCTTCTGTTTGCGGCAATGATTGCAGTAAACGTCATTTATAAGAAGAAAAACATTCAGGTAAAGTACAAGGATGTTTCGGAACTTCTTCTTCCTTATGAAGAACGCCCCTCAACCATCGCCAAAAACGCCGCCAAGGCAGAAGGCGCAGCAGCTGAAACCGCAAACGCCGAGTAAAGATAAGTCACAAGAGCAGTTACCTTTGCAAGTGATTGAACTCTTCGGTGCAGGTTTGCCTGTTTAGCGGCAACCGCTCACCCGGGCAACTGTCCCGCACACGTTACTCGGATTTTCGTAAAACGGCAAAATTACTTAAGGGGTCTCACATTTTTTGCGAGGCCCTTGTTTTATGACGTAATGCAAGTCGCCATCAGAAAAGGGGCAGGGAACTCCGCAAGAGGCGGAGCTTTATAATCCAAGGCACTTTGTGCCTTCCGAAATTATGCATTATGCATTGTTCCGTCATTGCCAATTGCCACGCGAAGCATATAATCCAAGTC
>CAVFPQ010000168.1:0-4055 GCA_963624415.1 Acutalibacteraceae bacterium
ACAAAGTATAAAACAACCGCAATGCCCGAATTTACGGTGAATTGCATACTTTTTTGAACCCCGCCTGTTAAACAAAATAAATATTTTCACATGCAGTGACGTGCTTAGTTTTGATCACTCATTGCTAATTGCTCATTGCTAATTGCTAATTGAAAAAGCCCCTCGTCCGCCTTTCGGTGTTCGGGGAGCTTTTATCGTTTTTTTACGCCGTTTTAATTCGGTTTGTATTTATTAATACATTCCGCCCTGTGCGCCTGCACCTGCCATAGCGGCTGCTGCGGCGGCATCTGCCTGGGGATCGGGCTTGTCTGTTACGAGGCTTTCGGTTGTGAGAACCATAGCCGCAACGGATGAAGCATTCTGGAGTGCGGAACGTGTAACCTTTGTCGGGTCAAGAATACCTGTCTCGAACATATCGACATACTCTTCTGTTGCGAAGTTGTAGCCGTAGCCGAGCTTGCCGGAACGGTTGATGGCATCGATGATAACGGAGCCTTCAAGACCTGCGTTCTGGGCAATCTGACGGATGGGAGCTTCCATACCCTTAAGAACAATCTTAATGCCGGTTGCTTCGTCGGCATTTTCTGTCTTGTCAAGCAGAGCCTTAACTGCGGGCATTACGTTAAGAAGCGCAATACCGCCGCCGGCTACATAGCCTTCCTCAACAGCCGCCTTTGTGGCTGCAAGAGCGTCCTCAATGCGGAGCTTCTTTTCTTTCATTTCAACTTCTGTTGCGGCACCGACATGGATAACGGCAACACCGCCTGAAAGCTTTGCGAGTCTCTCCTGAAGCTTCTCTCTGTCGAACTCGGAGGTTGTGATCTCTATCTGGTTCTTAATCTGGGCGATACGATCCTTTATAGCTTCCTTGTCGCCTGCGCCGTCAACGATTGTGGTGTTCTCTTTGGTTACCTTAACCTGCTTTGCTCTGCCGAGCATTTCAACGGTTGCGTCCTTAAGCTCAAAGCCAAGGTCGGATGTGATAACCTGACCGCCGGTAAGAGTGGCGATATCCTGAAGCATCTCTTTGCGTCTGTCGCCGAAGCCAGGTGCCTTTACGCAGATGCAGGTAAATGTGCCTCTGAGTTTGTTGACAAGGATTGTAGCGAGAGCTTCACCCTCAACATCCTCTGCAATGATGATAAGCTTCTTGCCTGCCTGGAGAATTTTCTCGAGAAGGGGCAGAATTTCCTGAATATTCGAAATTTTCTTGTCTGTAATAAGAATGTAAGCGTCATCTATAACAGCTTCCATCTTATCGGTATCCGTTACCATGTAGGGGGAGATGTAGCCACGGTCAAACTGCATACCTTCAACAACGTCACAGCTTGTTTCGGCTGTCTTTGACTCTTCAACGGTGATAACGCCGTCGCTTGTTACCTTCTCCATAGCCTCTGCGATAAGAGAACCTACTGTCTCATCTGCGGCGGAGATTGTGCCGATTCTTGCGATATCGCTGCTGCTTGTTACGTTGTGAGAAATCTTCTTGAGCTCCTCAACAGCGGCATCAACGGCTTCTTTGATGCCCTTCTTTACGATCATGGGGTTGGCGCCGGCGGCTACGTTCTTCATACCTTCGCTTACAAGAGCCTGAGCGAGAAGTGTAGCGGTTGTTGTGCCGTCACCCGCAATGTCGTTTGTTTTTGTGGCAACTTCTTTTACGAGCTGAGCGCCCATGTTCTCAAAGGGATCTTCAAGCTCGATTTCCTTTGCGATTGTAACACCGTCGTTTGTGATGAGGGGAGCACCGTATTTTTTGTCAAGAACAACGTTTCTGCCCTTGGGGCCTAATGTGATTTTAACTGTATTGCTTAATTTGTCTATACCTGTCTGAAGAGCCTTTCTTGCGTCTTCACCGTAAAGTAACTGCTTAGCCATTGTAATTTCCTCCTAACATTATTCGCATACGGCAAGAATGTCGCTGACTTTGACTATTGTGTACTCTTCGCCGTCAATCTTGACTTCTGTGCCCGAGTATTTGCTGAGAATTACCTTGTCGCCGACTTTGACATCCATCTTGACTTCTTTGCCGTCAATCATTCCGCCGGGGCCGACGGCTATGACATTAGCGTACTGGGGCTTCTCCTGTGCGGATGCGGCAAGGAAAAGACCGCCCTTTGATACTTCCTCTGCCTGAGTGAACTGAAGGACGACTTTGTCGCCCAAAGGTCTGAGTTTCATAATATTGTAACCTCCCTGAAAAGATTCGGTTTTGAGTTTTTAGCACTCTTTGTACCTGAGTGCTAATTATATTGTAATCATTTTTTTTCAAATTGCAATACCTTTTTTGAAAAAAGTCGAAAAATATTGATAAATTTTATGCTCTCGGTCGTTGACATAAGTATGAATGTATGATATCATTAAATTAATCTTAAAAAACAAGAAGGAAGTGTGAAATATGCACAAAAAGATAATCGCTGTTTTGTTATCAATGCTGATGATGCTCTCTATGGCATCCGTTGCGTTCGCTGCCGAGGTTCAAAAGGCTGCCGACGAAGCAAAAATCGAGGAGAACATTGATACTGCGGTAGCCGAAACATTGGGCGTTGACGAGAGTGACATAAAGGTTGATGACGCATTTGTAGAAGCAATTGCGGAAGAGGCAGACGGGGATACATCCCTTGCAACCGTAAGTGAAATTCTGTCCGCATACATTTTTATTGACCCCAATCAGGTAACGGGCATTGCCGACAGAATAGCCGATTCCGCAAAATATTATGTTGCCGATGACGATCAGGTCTACATAGTTGTAAACCTTGAGAAAAATCCCGAAATTGTCAACGTACTTGTTCTTTGTGCGACAGCGAACAGACTGTTCACAAGACATCTTGAGTTTGCAAAGGCAATCGGCGGTGACTTAATCACAATGGACTATGAACATATAGTCGGTGAATTGTTCCTGCACGGTGCCGTGTTCTTCGCCACAAAGCTTGTCGGCGGCGACTCGGAATCAAGCTCTTTGTATTCTTATTACGCCAAGGCAGTTGATGCCGAGCTTAACGCAAAAGAGAACAGAGGCGCGTCTGCGATAAAGGCGTTCGGCAGCTTGCTGTCGATGGTTGCCGAGATTTTCGGATACAAAAACTGAATACAATTAGCAGTTCGCAATTAGCAATCAGCAATGTCGGAAGTCCTGCGGACTCGGATTGTACGGCTGCGCGGATTGTGAAATTGTTGTGTTGAAAAACAAATTATATCGTTTATTTCAGAGGAGAATAAAATACAGCGTGGTGCTTGAGTGAAAATTTCGGCATCACGCTCTTTTTTCTTCAAATACTCTACTATACTTATTATAAATGTAATGGGATATGTCATTGACGCAATTGATTATTTCCGATTACGGATTTTTATCCACTGTTTTCCTTATCCTTAAACGAAAAAAGCCTCCCGAAGCCGATTGGCTCAGGGAGGATTTTTTTTTGATGTTTTTCGAAAGCGGATTACAGGTCAATTTTTACGGTAGCCAGGTATTTTATAAGATGCATACGGCGTATAATTCCGATAAAGCAGTCTCTGTCGTCAACAACAGGCACAAAATTCTGACTGTAAGCGCGTTTGAGTATTTCGTCAATCGAGGCACTGGCGTTTACGGGGTGATAATCCTTGTGGATTATGCTTTTAAGCTCCATATGCTCCAGCTTTTTTATATCGGGGTTGTTGTTATTATAGAGTGCCCACAGAAAGTCACCCTCAGTGACAACTCCGACATAGTGTCCGTCATCGTCAATAACCGGAATTGCGGCGTAACCGTAGTGTTTCATTTTCTCAAGTCCCTGACGGACAGACGAATTGACATTTACGAATGCGACCTCCGCTTTCGGGGTCAAAAATCGCAGAATATTCATTTTTTCTCTCCTTAGTAAACGCTGTTTCGTTTACCGATGGATATTATACAGATGGGTTCTTAATGATAACTTAAATTCCGATTTGGATATATTGGTTGTGAGTTTGAATAGCGGAGAAGGGGCGAGGAGCGGCGACAGCCGTGACGAGCCCGGGCGCGACGAGGTGCGAAGCACCGAGGAGCGGAGGCGAGGAGCTTGCGTAAGCAAGCG
>CAVFPQ010000169.1:0-973 GCA_963624415.1 Acutalibacteraceae bacterium
GGTCGTAACAAAAGGAGTCGGACTTAACCGTGAAATCGGCAGAATAATTTACTGCTTTACAATTTGCACCGTTGATCTGTTTGTGCTTATCACGGGATTTTTCTGGGACAAAAATGCCCATGCGGTAACAAAGTCTTTCAAAATATGGATGCAGTCATATTTTTACGCTTTAGGGTGCTGTATTGTTGTGCTTGCAATATTCGGTGCCGAAGATATTTTTACATTGACAAAATTTGCCAAGTGCTTTTTGCCGCTCTCTTCCGGGCAGTTCTGGTTTTTGAAGCCTTATGTCGCTCTGTTGTTTTTTGCGCCGTTTCTTAACATGCTCATAGAAAAAATGAATTTCAGACAGCATACGGTGCTTGTCGGGGTTGTTGTCCTGTTGTTTTCGATTACAACTTCCGTTATGCCCGCAAAATACACGCTGATGGTGCAGGGCGGCTATGAGCTTTTGTGGTTTCTGGCGCTTTATTTAATCGGTGCTTATCTCAACAGATATAATCCAATCGAAAAAATCGGAAAGCTTAAATGCATTGTGCTTCTTTTATGTGTTGCAGCTGTTGAATATCTTGAAACGGTCGGTGTATATGTTGCATATCTGCTGGGTATTATTTCAGAAGAAAACAGCATTACGCATTGGTCATTCAGTCTCAGTGATTATGCCTCCCTTCCTGTTTTGCTCTGTGCGGTTCTGTATTTTGAATTTTTCAGAAAGCTTGAAATAAAGAACGAAAAACTGTCTGCAATAATCTGCAGAATTTCTCCGCTTTGTCTCGGTGTTTATCTTATTCACAGTTCAACTTTTTCATACTCTGTTTTGTGGACTCGCATTTTTCATATTGAAAAATACTATGATTCGCCTTTTCTGTGGATTTATTTTCTTTTCTTCGTCGGAAGTATTTTTGTTGCCGGATGCACAGTCGAATATATAAGACAGCTTCTGTTTAACAAGCTTAATTCAAAAATCGGAATG
>CAVFPQ010000169.1:1028-3961 GCA_963624415.1 Acutalibacteraceae bacterium
CTCTGGCTCTTGATTTCGTTTTCTCGAATTTTATTGTCACGGCAAAAAAATATACGGTAAAAACCGGGAATATATCAGATGTAAAGCTCGTTTTTATGTCAGATATTCATATAGGCGCCGAGCGAGTGTCGCTTGACGGCATTGTGCGTACAGTTGAAAAAAGCAAGCCGGATATAATCTGCCTTGCAGGTGATATTATTTCGGAAAACACAGATGAGGCAAAAGAAAAATTCTTTGATTTTCTCGACAGTCTCACCCTGATTGCTCCCGTGTATTTTTCATACGGCAACCACGAAAAAGATCTGATAAAAAACGGCTATACGACACTCCCCACAGAAATTATTTCGCACAATATAAACATACTTGACGATACATTTGTTGATCTGACCGTCAACGGCTCGTCTTTTCGTCTCGGCGGAATGCTCGATGAAGTCTATCACTTTTATTATACACCCGAAACGTTTTCATCCTCCCCGAGAGCATCGTTTCTGAAAGATTTTAATAATACTTCACTCTATAAAATAATGCTCTGTCACCGTTCCGATTCGTATACAAATTATAATAACTACGGTGTCGAAGTTGCCGATTTGATGCTTGCGGGCCACACCCACGGCGGACTTGTCCGTGTGCCCTTCGGAAAAGGCGTGTATATCCCCGATATGGGTTGGTTTTCGGAGCTGTCATACGGAGATACAAAAAAAGACGGAACGGAGATTATAGTTACATCCGGCACGGCAGGTGAGAAAAGATATTTCAGATTTAATAATCCGTGTGAAGTTGCACAAGTGACATTCGATAAATAATTTTTATTGCAGGTTTGGTTATGATTAAAATTACCGATAAAACAAAGTGTTGCGGATGCGGAGCGTGCAAAGAAGTATGCCCCACGAACGCGATAAGTATTATCCCCGATAAATACGGTTTTGTATATCCCGTTGCCGATACTTCAAAATGCGTTAACTGCAAAAAGTGCGACAGCGTTTGCCCCATGCCCGTGTGGTCAGAAAAACAGAATAAGCCACTGCCGCTTGTGTCTTTTGCCGCCGCTGTCAACGATGAGAACATAAAGCTTCACAGCTCCTCGGGCGGTCTGTTTTCAGCTCTCGGTCTTGATATAATAAATGACGGCGGTGTTGTTTTCGGCGCTGTCTTTGACGGTCTTTATACCGTTCGCCATACAAAAGCCTCCGATAAAGATGAAATATTGCCGATGTGCGGCTCAAAATATGTTCAGTGTACCCCGAGTGATATTTTTACACAGGTAAAAACCGAGCTTCTGACAGGCAAAAAAGTTATGTTCACGGGTACGCCCTGCCAGTGTGCCGCACTTAAATCTTTTCTTGATAAAAATTATGATAATCTGCTTACCGTTGACTTTGTCTGCAACAGTGTGCCGTCGTCGCTTATTCTGCGGAAATATCTTGAATGTGTGTCAGGCGGCAGAATAATAAAATCCGTAAATTTCCGTGATAAACAAGCTGCCGAAAACGGCAATTTATATGCTTTTACCGTTACTTTTTCAGACGGCACTTTATATACAGAACAGCAGGATAAAAGCCGATATATGAACGCCCTTCTCGGCAAGATAATCACACGCGCGTCTTGCTCGGATTGTGTTTTCAGAAAATACGAGCGTGCCTCGGATATTACTTTCGGCGATTTTTGGGGAATAGAAAAAACTTATCCCGAATTTTACGACAGAAACGGCACCTCTCTTGTTGTCGCAAGCACCGAAAAAGGCGAAAATATGCTTAATAAAATTTCGGATAAAATCACGCTGAACAAGACGGATTTTGAAACATCAATCAAAAACAACCCGGCATTTAATATTCAAAGCTCCGCTCATATTTCAAGAAATATGTTCCTCGCCGAATTTGATAAGAAAGAAATTACCGCAAATCTGTCGGACTGCTTTAATCCGTCTGTAAAATTCAGGCTTAAGCGGCAGTATTATTCCAAAAAAGGAGATGTGTAATGACTCCGCTTCTGACAATATTCACCCCGACATACAATCGCCGGAAATATCTGACAAGATTATATGACAGTCTTTGCCGTCAGTCCGATAAACGATTTCTGTGGCTTGTTGTCGATGACGGCTCAACGGATTCAACGGATATTCTTTTGAGGGAGCTTAAATCAAAAACAACGGATTTTGACATACATTATATATATAAGAGCCACGGCGGACTTCATACCGCATATAATACCGCACTCGAAAACTGCGATACATATCTTTTTGTCTGTATTGATTCCGATGATTTTGTGACCGATAATGCCGTTAAAATTCTTCTCGATAATCTTGACAGAATAAAAAATGACAATATCGGCGGCTTTGTCGCACCGGATATTCTTCTTGACAACACCGTTATCGGCGGTGATTTGCCTGATGTCGATACGCTGCATTTCGGTGAGCTTACATCCCGATATAAGCACACAGGAGATGTAAAGCTTATATACAAAACAGCCGTTCTTAAAAAATACGCTCCGATGCCGACATTCGGAAATGAAACGACTTTTAATCCCTGTTATATGTTTATGCAGGCTGACAGGTCATATAAAATGGCTGTAATAAAAGAACCGATATCCGTTGTCGATTACTCCTCACTCGGAATGCACACCGAGGTTTTCAGGGCATACACCGAAAGTCCGCTGTCTTATGCGGAGCTTAGGCGTGAATTTATGCGAAGTCCCTATGCACCGCTTTCACACAGAATGCGAAATGCCGTTCACTATGTTTCTTCTTGTATATTTGCGCATGAGAAAAATATGCTCGCTGAATCTCCGTGTAAATTGCTTACAATTCTTGCTGTGCCGTTCGGTGTAATGCTTAATTTATATATCAGAATAAAAAATCATATTGAAAAGAAATAACATGAACTTTCTCCTGACCGCCCTCGCAAATGAACTCAATAACGCCCCGTTAACTGCCGACG
>CAVFPQ010000170.1:0-3824 GCA_963624415.1 Acutalibacteraceae bacterium
GACCACTGACTACTGACCACCGACCACCGACCACCGACCACCGACCACCGACCACTGACCACTGACCACCGACCACTGACCACTGACCACCGACCACTGACCACTGACCACTGACCACCGACCACCGACCACTGACCACTGACTGCCGATTATTTAACAAAATTTTTCGAAATCTGTTGACTGCATTGGGTCGTTATGATAAAATAGATAAAATTTACTCGAAAATTTATCTGAAAGCAGGTTGAATATATGGCAACATTTATCACGGAACCCTCACACACCTTCAGCGAATATCTTCTTATTCCCGGCTACACATCAGAACAGTGTGTTCCCGATAATGTATCACTGAAAACACCTCTTGTAAAGTATAAAAAGGGTGAAGAGCCGGCAATCTCTCTCAATATTCCCATGATTTCCGCCATAATGCAGTCCGTATCAAACGATACACTCGCAATCGCACTCGCAAAAGAGGGCGGTATGTCATTCATCTACGGTTCACAGAGCATCGCATCCGAGGCGGCAATGGTCGCACGTGTCAAGGGCTACAAGGCGGGCTTTGTCGTAAGTGCCTCAAATCTTACTCCCGACAACACTCTCGCAGATGTCATCGCACTTAAAGAAAAGAACGGCTTTTCAACAGTTGCCGTAACAGCCGACGGTTCTCCCACAGGCAAGCTTCTCGGTATTGTAACAAGCCGTGACTACCGCATAAGCAGAATGAGCACCGATATAAAAGTTGCGGAGTTTATGACTCCCCTTTCAAAGCTTATCACAGCCCCTGCGGAGACAACACTCAAAGAGGCCAATGATATTATCTGGGAACACAAGCTCAATTCCCTTCCCATTGTCGACAGTGAGGGCAACATGATGTACTTTGTTTTCAGAAAGGACTATTCCTCACATAAGCGTCACCCCAATGAGCTTCTTGATGAACACAAGCGTTTTATGACCGGTGCGGGTATAAACACTCGTGACTATGCCGAAAGAGTTCCCGCTCTTGTAAACGCAGGTGCGGATGTTCTGTGCATTGATTCATCCGAAGGATACAGCTGCTGGCAGAAAAAGACAATTGATTTTATCCGTGAAAAATACGGCGATACAGTTAAGGTCGGCGCCGGAAATGTTGTAGACAGAGAGGGCTTCCTTTTCCTTGCGGAGGCAGGTGCGGACTTCATCAAGGTCGGCATCGGCGGCGGCTCGATATGCATAACAAGAGAGACAAAGGGCATCGGCAGAGGACAGGCATCCGCTCTTATTGATGTCGTAAACGCCAGAAACGAATATTATGAAAAGACAGGTATATATATTCCCGTCTGCTCCGACGGCGGCATTGTCTATGACTATCATATTACTCTCGCCCTTGCAATGGGTGCGGATTTCGTAATGCTCGGCAGATACTTCGCGCGTTTTGACGAAAGCCCGACAAACAAGCTGTTCATAAACGGCGCATACGTAAAAGAGTACTGGGGCGAAGGCTCAAACAGAGCGAGAAACTGGCAGCGTTACGACCTCGGCGGCAGCACAAAGCTGTCATTTGAAGAGGGCGTTGACTCATACGTAACATATGCCGGTCCCCTTCATGACAACGTCGAAAAGAGCCTTTATAAAGTAAAATCCACAATGTGCAACTGCGGTGTTACATCAATTCCCGAGCTTCACGAAAAGGCAAAGCTTACACTTGTTTCCGCTACAAGCATAGTCGAAGGCGGCTATCATGATGTAACACTTAAGACGACATCCACACCGGGAGCGTGAAAATAATTAGCAATTAGCAGTTAGCAATTAGCAATTATAATTAACAATTGCGGAAAACACCGAGTGTTTTGGATTGCAAGCTGCGCTGATTGTCAGATTATTCTATTATTCTTGCCGAAATATATAAAAAATCACCCGTCCGACAGCTATAATCGGGCGGGATTTTTTATAATAATTTTATCTTTTGCGAAGCTTTATAATTCAAGTCCGCAGGACTTCCGAAATTATGCATTATGCATTATGCATTCTACATTAAAAAAAGCCTCGCAACAAAAAAGGTTGCAAATTGCGAAGCTTATAATTCAAGTCCGCAGGACTTCCGAAATTATGCATTATGCATTATGCATTCTACATTAAAAACAGACTTCCGGCTTTGCTAATTGCTCATTGACAGAAGTCCGCAATTCTCTGCTTATAGTCCTGCGCCTCATCATATACCCCATGCCCATATGTATCATCGTACATATAGATATCGCAGTTAAGCATCTCGGCAAGCTGTCTTGAACCGTCGGGAGTTGTCACCTTGTCGCCTTCAGAACCGAGAACAAGCACCGGGCATGTTATTTTGGCAAGATCCGCAGTGCAGTCAAAGCCGACACACGCCTTTGCGAGAATTATAAATCTCTCGTACTCTTCATCGGTAATACCGAGATTTGATGAAATAAGCGTATCACGGTAGGCATCGAGCGTATTTTTTGAATAGACATTGTCAACAAAGCTCTCAATAAGCCCCGTTTCGTTCTTTTCTTCTGCAAGTGTTATCCACTCATTCACTAAACTATTGAATGTGTCATTACCTGCGGCGAGGGACGATCCTACAACCGCCTTTTTAACAAGCTCCGGATAATTCGCGGCAAGATAAAGTGTAATCATACCGCCCTGAGAAGCGCCGAAAACATACGCATTGCTTATATTAAGTGATTGCATAGCCTCAGCCGTATCGTCAGCCATTTCACGCACCGTATAGCCGTCTGTCAGCTGTTTTGTTCTGTCGAAAAGATACACGGTGTAGTCCTCGGAAAAATCCTTATAGGCGGCGGCAATGCTGTCGGCAAGCCCCATTACACTGTGAACCGAAAGCCCCGGAATTATAACAAATGTCTTTTCACCCGAGCCGAATTTTACATAGTCCATTTCTTTACCTCCGAATACAGCCGTATTTACACTTGCCGTTAATATATTTTCTGTTGTCGTCTCAACAGCCGCCGGAGATGTGGTTTCTTCGGGCGTTTCGCTTTTGCATCCGACAAAAGACACAACGACAAGCAGACATAATATCAAGGAAATATATTTTTTCATAATTCTGAGCTTCCTTTCGATTTTTGCCGATTAATAGAGTGCCAGACCTCTTACTTTTGCAAACACAAGTATTGCGGTTATAAACACGGCGGACAGAACGAATGTCACAATTCTGTATGTCCTGTTTTTCTGAATACACATTGTCATTACGATAATTGCGGCGACACTCACTGCGGCACTTATAATATGATTCGGAAAACAATCAATCACTCTTGCGATATAGGATGCCGCCATAACGCCCTCTATTGTGTTGCCGATTGAAAGAATAACGGCACCGAAAGCATTGGGCTTTTTGCAGAAATAGGCTATAAATCCGCCGGGCAATGTCGCAAGAGTCATCGGAAGCCACATTTGGCTGTAATACTGCCATGCCAAATCAAATGTCAGCTGATTGCACAGTATCTCGACAAGATACACAACCGGCTGACTGACAAGGAAGAAAAGAAAGCACTTAAGGGCGGCTTCCCATCCCTTATTGCAATTGACAACAATAATGACTGCGAAAACAACCCACCACTCATATGATATGCCGATATCCTGAAACGATGTTTCATTAAGTGCCGGAATGCACATAACAAGCCCCGTGTAAACACCTGTTCCAAGGGCAAACAGAAGAACATAGAGCCATTTCATATTGATTCCGCCGAATAATTTTTTCACGGAAACCACTCCTTTTTTATCCGTTAAAATAATAGCATAAAAACAAATATAAGTATACCATTTCTGACGCATTTTTCAACAGTCAAATTTAACGCAATGGATGGTTATTT
>CAVFPQ010000171.1:0-3806 GCA_963624415.1 Acutalibacteraceae bacterium
GCAATTAGCAATGAGCAATTAGCAATTAGCAATGAGCAATTAGCAATTAGCAATTTCGGAAGTCCTGCGGACTTGATTTATATAAGCTCCGCAGACATAAAGCTTAATTTATCATTTACAAGTTTATCTTTTGCGTAGCTTTATAATCCAAAACGCCTCGGCGTTTTCCTTCATTATGCATTATGCATTCTACATTATGCATTATTTATGCATTATAAAAAATCTCCGCCCTTTGCGAAGCCATATAAATCCAAAACGCCTCGGCGTTTTCATTCATTATTAATTGTTAATTCTTAATTCTTAATTATATACAGGAGGTTATCTTATGAATCCCATCAACCGTTCAGACAAGCTTCAGAAAGTTCATTCCGACATCAGAGGACCCGTTTTTGTCGAGTCCAACCGTATGCGTGCCGAGGGCATTGATGTTATGCGTCTTAACACCGGCAACCCCGCTACATTCGGATTCGGAATGCCCGACTCCGTAAGACACGCCCTTCTTGACAACGCCGACAAGGCTGTCGCCTACTGCGACCTTAAGGGTATGCCCGACGCAAGAGAAGCAATCTGCGAATACCACAAGTCAAAGGGCATCAAGGGTGTCACTCCCGATGATGTATTTATAGGCAACGGTGTATCCGAGCTTGTAACAATGACTCTCACCGCTCTTCTTAACTACGGTGACGAAATTCTTGTTCCCGCTCCCGACTATTCACTGTGGACAAACTCCGTTTATATCGCCGGTGCTGTCCCCGTACACTATGTATGTGACGAAACAAATCAGTGGTATCCCGATCCCGATGACATTCGTTCAAAAATCACAAGCAAGACAAAGGCTATTGTTCTCATAAACCCCAACAACCCCACAGGTGCGGTATATCCCAAGGAGCTTCTTCTTCAGATTATCGAAATAGCAAGAGAGAATAAGCTTGTTATTCTGTCCGATGAAATTTATGACCGTCTTGTCATGGACGGCATTGAGCACGTGTCTACCGCTTCTCTCTGCGATGACCTTCTGTGCATCACATACAACGGACTTTCAAAATCGCACATTATCTGCGGCTTCCGCTGCGGCTGGATGATAGTAAGCGGTGCTAAGAAGGACGCTTCCGACTTTATCGCCGGTCTTGTGGCTCTGGCGGCAATGCGTCTTTGCGCCAACGCGCTTATGCAGCTTGTTATACCTGCGGCTCTTGCCGACCCCGAGTCAACAAAAGAAATGATTGTCCCCGGCGGCAGACTTTATGAACAGCGTGAAGCTTGCTGCAGAGAGCTTGACAAGATTGACGGCATTACATATGTCAAGAACCACGCCGCATTCTATATCTTCCCGAAGCTTGATATAAAGAAGTTCAACATAACCGACGATCAGCAGTTCGCAATGGATTTCCTGCACGCAAAGCACGTCATGATTATCCCCGGCAGAGGCTTCAGCTGGAACGATCCCGATCACTTCCGCATCGTTATGCTTCCGAAGGCAGACGATATGGCAAGAGCTATGAGAGATCTCGGCGACTTCCTCAAGGACTATCATCAGAACTGATATAATGTACATAAATATTAATTCCCTCAGGGTGTATGCCTTCCACGGTGTACACCCCGAGGAAAAACAGAACGGGCAGGACTTTGTATTGGACATTTCCTGCCTTGTTTCAAATGAAGCGGCGTGTATTGACGACAGTGTCGGTTCAACCGTCAGCTATTCCGATGTCACAAAAAAGGCAACCGAAATTTTTCTCTCGGATAAATTCGATTTGATAGAGTTCGCCGCCGCACGTGTCGCAGACGGAATTATAAGCTCCTTTCCGCTTGTGGACGAAGTGATCGTCACGGTCAGAAAGCCGAACGCCCCCGTAAAGGCGGAATTTGAAAATATGTCCGTCACCGTAACACGCAAAAAACAGAAAACGGAGAACGGCGAAAAAACGGCGTATCTCGCATTCGGCTCCAATATCGGCAACGGCAGAAAGAATATTACGGATGCTTATACTGCCCTTAATCTTGTTCCGGGCATAAAAGTCGTTAAGAAATCGGACTTTTACATTACAAAGCCGTGGGGATATTCAGAACAGGCGGATTTTACAAATTCATGTGCCGAGATAAAAACTACTCTTACCCCTGAGGCACTTCTCGGTGTCTGCCTCGGAATTGAAGCCGGATTCGGGCGTATTCGGGAGTTCAGAAACGGCCCTCGCATTCTTGATATAGATCTTCTTATGTACGAAGGCGAAACAAGAAACACACACGAGCTTACCCTGCCGCATCCCGGTATGTGTGAGCGTGATTTTGTCCTTCTGCCACTTAACGACCTCGCCGAAAACGGCAAAGTGCTTGGAGTGGATATAGGCAGGATGATTGATAAACTGAAAACAAGACAATAAGAAACTGTAAGAATCAGCAATTAGAAATCAGCAATCGGCAATCGGCAATTTCGGAAGGCACACAGTGCCCTGAATTATAAAACTACGCAAAAAATAAAAACATCAACGGCAAATTAAGCTTAAGGTCTGCGACATTGTTAATTATTAATTGTTAATTATATTCCGGGGGTGCTGTTATGACCAAGATAAAAGAATTTCTGAAACGCAAAGGCGTTGAGATTTCTCTTCGCCGCTATGGTATAGATGCTCTGGGCGCTATGGCACAGGGGCTTTTCTGCACGCTTCTTGTGGGGACTATACTTAATACTTTGGGTTCACAGCTCGGCATTCCTTTTCTGCGTGACCCCATAGGCGACACGGGACTTACCTTAGGTGATTTTGCCTCAAAAATGGCAGGGCCGGGCATGGCTGTCGCAATCGGCAACGCACTCGGAGCACCGGGAATGGTTCTGTTTTCGCTTATTCCCGTCGGTTACGCCACAAATCAGTTGGGCGGTGCAGGCGGGCCGCTTGCCGTATATTTTATAGCGGTAGTTGCGGCTGAACTCGGAAAAATCGTATCAAAAGAGACAAAGATAGACATACTTGTAACGCCGCTTGTTACAATTCTGTCCGGTGTCGGTCTTGCGATGCTTGTTGCACAGCCGATAGGCACGGCGGCATCAAAGGTCGGCGAAATAATAAAATGGGCAACAACTCAGCAGCCGTTTATAATGGGCGTTGTTGTGTCGGTTGTTGTCGGTATTGCTCTGACGCTCCCGATTTCCTCGGCGGCGATATGCGCGGCGCTCAGCCTTACGGGGCTTGCGGGCGGTGCGGCTGTCGCGGGGTGCTGTGCGAATATGATAGGCTTTGCCGTTGTGTCATTCAGAGATAACGGCTGGGGCGGTGTCGTATCGCAGGGGCTCGGCACATCCATGCTTCAGATGGGCAATATTGTTAAAAATCCACGAATATGGATTCCGGCAATTGCGGCAAGTGCAGTAACAGGCCCTCTTGCCACATGTGTATTCAAGCTTGAAATGAACGGTGCGGCGGTAAACTCCGGCATGGGAACGTGCGGTCTGTGCGGCCCTATCGGTGTATGGACAGGCTGGCTTGACCCGACAAACGGAGCTGAACCCATAAACCCGACGGCAATGGACTGGTTAGGTCTTGCCCTCATATGCATCGTGCTCCCCGCTGTGCTCTCATGGGCTTTCGGCCTTATCTGCCGCAAACTCGGCTGGATTAAGGACGGCGACATGAAACTGGAGCAGTAAATCAGTCAGTGGGCAGCATCCGGTGGACGGTGGCTCCGCAAAATATCAGATAATATAAAAGTGCCTTGCAATTAGCCACGCACTGACAACGAAGTATTGGTTTCTCGCCGAAAAATCTCCCATATCTTTGTCCGAAAGCCTCGCAAGGCGACTTCCCTTGCTT
>CAVFPQ010000172.1:0-3745 GCA_963624415.1 Acutalibacteraceae bacterium
GAACAATAAAAGTACAATCCTGTCTGCGTCCAAAAATCGGAAAAAGTGTCATTTTTGCCCCGATTTCGGTTGGAAAAATGTCATTTTCGGGCGATTTTCGGTTGGAAAAGTGTTATTTTTTCTATGTCAGTTATATAACTATCGGTATATTTTATAAAAACATATACCGGATTTCAATTTATTCATACAGTATAAAAAAGAGCGGCATTCGCAAAAACGAGTACCGTTCATTTTTTTCTGTTTAAATTCAGACAGGATTATCAGTTGCCCATAATTCTGTTCTTTACCCATGTATGAGGACCTTTGAACGGCTTCTTCGGGCACTTCCCCGGCATGGGTCTGCCCACATTTTCATTACGGGTTTCCTTTCTTCCGCAATGCGTACACATCCACTGAATCTGTTTCATATGTATTCCCCTCCTTTCTTTATGGTAATAGCAGTTTCATTACTTGTTTTTGCTTGTCAAGTACAAGTCTTCTATGCGTAGTATAAAAAACTTGTACTTGCTTGTCAAGTACAAGTCTGCTATGCGTAGTATAGCAGACCGCAAAAAAACGCCCCGCCGACCGAAACCGGACCGACGGGGTGTTTTATTGAAAATTATGCATGCGAATTTACAGAAGCTCGTAGGTATCCTTTGCTATCATAAGTTCCTCGTTTGTGGGGATAACAAAAAGCTTTACCTTGCTGTCGGGGGTGGAAATTTCAATTTCCTTGCCTCTGAGAGCATTCTTTTCCTCGTCGATTTTTACACCGAGGAAACCGAGCTTTTCGGCAACACGTGTTCTGTACTGGGGGTTGTTTTCGCCGATGCCGCCCGTAAACAGAACCGCATCAACACCGCCCATGGCAGCTGCGAATGAGCCGATATATTTTGTGAGCTGGTGGCAGAACATGCTTTCAACAAGCTTTGCTCTCTCGTCGCCTTCTTTTGCTCTGGACTCGATTGTGCGGTTGTCGCTTGTGCCGGAGAGGCCGAGCATACCGCTCTTTTTATTCATGAGTGAGTCCATCTCATCGGGTGTAAGACCCTCTTTTTTCATTATGGTTGTAACAATTGCGGGATCAATGGAGCCGCAGCGTGTGCCCATCATGATGCCCTCAAGAGGAGTAAGACCCATTGTGGTATCAAGGCACTTGCCGTCAACAACAGCGGAAATGGATGAGCCGTTGCCGAGGTGGCAGGAAACTATCTTGCTGTGTTCGGGATTGCCGAGCAAATCAATACATCTCTCGCTTACGTATCTGTGCGAAGTGCCGTGGAAGCCGTAGCGACGGATGCCGTCCTCCTCGTAATATTTATAAGGAAGAGCATACATATACGCGTAATCGGGCATTGTCTGATGGAACGCGGTATCAAAAACGGCAACCTGGGGAATACCGGGCAGAAGCTCTTCAAAAGCGTTTATACCCTTGAGATTTGCGGGGTTGTGGAGAGGTCCGAGAGGAATGCACTCTGTGATTGCTTCTTTTACAGCCTCGTTAACTCTGACCGAACCGCTGAACTTGCTGCCGCCGTGGAGAACACGGTGACCGACAGCTTTAATCTCGCCTATGTCATTCATAACGCCCTTTTCGGGATCGGTGAGAGCCTTAACAAGAATTTTTATAGCGTCGGCATGGTCTGCCATGGGGGTAAGCGGTTTTTTATCCTCAACCTTGACCATTTTGCCTTCCGCATTGGGAAGCTTATGTGTAAAGGTAGGCTCATTGGTTGTAAGCTGCTCAAAAATGCCGTTGCAAAGCTCTTTGCCTTCGGGCATTTCAAAAACGGTATACTTGAGTGATGAACTGCCGCAGTTTATAACAAGTTCTTTCATAAATAGCCTTCTTTTCTGTCTTATTTTCTTTAAAGCCTATATATAATAGCACAAGATGGTGGGAATATCAACAGGATTTTTCGCTGTTCCCGCTTGTATTGTACAAATCAGTTCTCGTTTCTGCTCTTGACGCAGGGGCAGTCCTGTGCGTTTTTGACACGAATTGTGGGGGCGGCCCAGCGAACGGCGTTTGTTATGACACGCTGAATGTTCTTATCGTAGTATGTGGGGAAGGTTTCGTGACCGGGCTGGAAATAGAAGATTTTGCCGTTGTCACGTGTAAATGTTACACCGGAGCGGAAAACCTCACCGCCTGTATACCAACCCATGAAAACAACTTCATCGGGATTGGGAATGCCGAAGGGCTCGCCGTAGGTCTCGTCATGAGGAAGCTCAAAGCAGGTATCAATACCCTGTGCGATGGGGTGAGAGGGCTTTGTAACCCAGACACGCTCCATGTCGCCCGACTCTCTCCAGACAAGGGAGCAGGATGTTCCCATAAGGCGTGTAAAGGGCTTGCTCTTGTGAGCGGAGTGAAGGAAAATAGCGCCCATACCGTTGAGAACGGCATTCTGAACCAGCTCGGCGACTTCATCGGGAACTTTGTTATGATGGCAGTGACCCCACCAGATGATAACATCGGTGTTTTCGAGACGCTCTTTTGTTATGCCGCAGTTTTCGTCATCAAGAGTGGCGGTTTCGACAACAATGTCATCCTCCTTGCCGAGGAAATCGGCAATGGCATTGTGAATACCGTTGGGGTAGATTTCGGATGCTTCGCAGTTTTTATCCTGCTCATGCTTAAATTCGTTCCATACAAGAACACGTATCATTTTAAAAAAACTCCTTTTCGGTTTTATTAAATTGCAAATTAATGAAAATTTAATAATTACAGTGTAGCATTTCGGCAATAAATTTGCTATTATATTTTTTAGAAAATTTTGCAAAATTTTGTCATAAATCGAAGGGATTTCAAATGTCGGATACAGAAAACAAAAAAGTACCGGTTAGCTGTTACAAAAGTACCATATACAACAATGATACAGAATCATACGCCCATTTTCACGACAGTGTAGAGCTTGTTTATCTTGTCGAGGGGCATATTTCACTTCTGCTGAACGGCAAAAGCTGTGACTTTTCGGAAGGGGATCTTGCAATCATCATTTCAAATGAAGTGCATGATCTTCTGTCAATCTCAAAAAAGAGCGAATATATCTGTGTGAAATTTCACCCGGATGTTCTGAGTGCGGGTACGGCATCGAGTGCAGAGGCAAAATATATAATGCCGTTTCTGAGTAATCTTGCGTCTTATCCGAATATCATTCCATCGGAATTTGTTTCACAGACAAAGATACCGGAGCTTATAAACGACATGCTTAAAGAAAGCACCGAACGCACACTCGGTTTTGAGCTTGCGATGAGAGGAGATATATTCAAGATTGCCCGTGATATGATAGATTTTCTCGCAAAAGAGGGATATAATGTCGAGTATCCCACATCATCCGGCAATATGTATCTGATAATAAGCGACGCTGTCGAATATGTCAACAACAATTTCGTAAACTGTGACGAAAAAGATGTTGCGGACAGGTTCAATGTGAGTTACAGCTATTTTTCACGCTCGTTTAAGCAGGTGATGAAAACAAGCTTCAAGGAATATGTAAATTATCTGAAGATAAACGAAGCACAGCGTCTGCTGATAACAACGGCGAAGAGCATTACGGACATTTCGCAGGAGCTGGCATTTTCGTCGCCGAGCCACTTTATAAATGTTTTTAAGAAGCTTAAGGGGTGCTCGCCGAAGCAGTATAAGAAGACGCTTTGAGAAACCGGTCTTCAACCGATCCCTCAGAGTTAGGAGAGACAGGCAATGATATATCGCTGTCGCGAAATGATATATTGCTGACGCAATGTGATATACGGC
>CAVFPQ010000173.1:0-3671 GCA_963624415.1 Acutalibacteraceae bacterium
GCATATCAGAAAAAAACCGTCCGAACAGACAGGTGCACTGCCGGGCGGCTTAGCCCGCCGGTACGGCTAAAGTCATGCGTCAAAAAAAGCCCACATTAGCCACTTGCTGATATGGAAGTATTGCTTCAAAACAAAGACAAATCATCGACTTGATATAAAATAAAGCAATGCTTAAAATATGCTATATACTTTTGTAACAAAGAAAAATTTTTCATATCAAAGTCGGGAAACAAAGCAAGACTGTCGGACAAAGATATGAGAGATTTTTCGACGAGAAACCGGTAATTTCGTTGTCAATGCGTAGCTTTTTTTTGCGAAGCTCGTTACCCATAACCGATTATATAACTCTGCGATATCGTAAAAGTTTGCCGGAAGTATTATTTCAAAACAAGCACAGCCCGAAAATACGATTCAGTTTCCGGTAAAGAAAAATTTTTCACCGTATGTTTTTATATGCGACATTGCTGATTACCGATAACCATAAAACGCCCAAGTCCCTATGGCAGTGGGGCTTGGGCGGCAGTTTTTTTATTTTGTAATAATTACTTCAGAATCGTAACAGATACATTGGGAAGCGAGTCGATAATCTTATCGAGAGCTTTCTGTACGGGACCGTATTCAAGACGAAGGCTTGAAAGGAGCTGACGGATAAACAGAAGCACATTCTTGAGCTTAAGCAGTATTTTATTCAGTGTGCTTGTATTCTCTTCACTGTAAGGATCTTTTCCGTAAATTTCGGAAGCTGTTTTTGCGTTCTCAACTCCGAAAATCTCTTCCATATCAACACAATCGGCAAGTGCAAGTGCACCAAGTTCCGTAAGATGTATGCAGTCCTTTGTAAGCTGAGGACGGAATGACGTATAATCATCGGTCTTCGCAAGCTTCGAGGAATCAATATAACCGTCGGCTATATCGTTTGTTCTTATCCACTCGTTGCATTCGTCGCTCATCTGCTGAAGCTCTTCACTCCAGACTATATCCTCTTTTGAACCGAGGATATCACGCACATATCCGTTCCACGGTGTAATCTCCATGAAGTAAATACGCATTCCCTTTTCGTGTGCACGATTTACGAGAGCCGTATAACCGTCGATTATCTGCTGAGCGGAAACATACTGTGCTTCTTTTCCCATGCTCTTCGATGACGGATGCAGAATATCATTAACGCCGATTTTAACAACTATGACTTCGCATCCCGGGATATTCAGAGCATCACGCTCAAATCTGTCTGTTACGCTGTCGCCGTAAAGGTTGCCGATCAGTCCGTGACCGTTATAGAAAAGACGGTTACCCATTATTGCTTCGTTGACAACGGCAATGTCATTTTCACCGGATTCAACAAGTCTCTTTGAAATATAATCGGTTGATTCATTAACAATTGTCGAATCGCCGATAAATACCGCAGTATAAGCATCTTCAGCGGTTGTATATGTGTCAACTTCGGTAAGGAACGGTATAACATGATAGGAGTTTACGCCGGTTGCAATACTGATTTCGGACTGTCCTACCATATAGCTGTCATCAGCCGCCACGGGAAGAGCCGCAGCACAGTATGTATTGCCGAAGAACAAGCCGGCTGTCTTGACGGGTGTTTCTTCTGCATAATAGATAGTCAGAGTAATTTTTTCAAGCGCATCGGTCTTGAAGTCTATTTCATCGGACAGGATTTCTCCGCCGGCGGGGATAACAGCCACGTCGCTTCCGCCAAAGGTAAGCGCAGTCAGTGTAGACGTGTCTATCGCGCCATTTGCCGATGTATCGGTTCTTGCGATGCTGGCGTTAGTAAACCTGACTTCCCTGTCACCGTACTCATTTGAGAATTTAAGACGGAGCTTTTCACCTGCGGATGAGACCGCAATTTCGGTTCTTGTAAGTGTGCCGGCGGCGAATTTGCCATTGACAAGGAATCCGGGAACATAATCTTCAAGTGAAATATAATAGTCAACCGGGGATGTGGTCCAGGTGGCAATCCACTTACCGGAGTTTGTTTTTGCCGCAGATACCGGGACGGCAAGGTATATGCCGAGCAGCATAACGAGTGCGAGCAATAACGAAAGTGTCTTTTTGATTTTGCGAGTTGAATTTTTCATAATCATAATCTTCTCCCTGTTCAATTAGGATGCCCTCTTTTTGCATCCGAACAATATTATAGCTATCTGCACCTAAAATGTCAATATACAACAAAAATTTTATGAATTATTGCTCTGAACTGGTAATTAAACCGATAACCGGCAAGTATTCCCCGGTATTTAGTAATCAATAATATCAAAACTTGTGCAGACTTGAATCGGACAGCTTCTGAGCAGGTTGTTTTTTTGTGTCGCCCGGCTTTTGCCGTACCTGTGAGGCTGAACACTCATTGCAACTCCCCTACTCAACCGCAAAAAAGCAGAGGACTGACGTGTGACAATCCCCTGCCGTTTTTTATTTATTATGTCGATTCATTCAGCTGTTTGAACCGCTGTTACCGCCGAACAGACTGCCGAATGCCGAGAATATTTTCTTGAAGAGGCGTATAAGCCACTCCCAAAATGAAATCTTTGAGCCGTCGCCGTTATCAACCGCACCGACAACCGTAACAACCGCGAGTGAATCGCCTGCGGGAACAGTATAGACGCCGTTTGCGTCGGGGCTGATTTCAACACCGTTGACCTTTACGATTACATCACTGTAAGCGAAGTTTGAATATGTGTAAACGGTGAAGTTAAGCGGACGATTCTTGTCCCAATATACCGAACCGGAATTATAGATATAATACTCCTCGCCGTCATTATCGAGAATATAGTGCATCTTATCAATGTTAACAAACTTGATAATACGCTTGCCTGTGTATACGGGGATTATCTCCTCCTCGTATGCATCACAGCGTGAGCATTCACGGCGTTTGAGACCGGTTGTTGTTTCGGTAGCTTCCGTGACAATCTTCCACTCGCCGAAATTGTGACCGAGAGCGTCTGTATACTCTGTCTTTTTCTCTTCACAGCGAACACATTTGTAAACCTTTTCGCCCTTTTCGGTGCAGGTTGCAGGTGTTTCGCTTACAAGAACGGATATATCATGACCGAGAGCATCGCTGTACTCTGTCTTTTTCTCTTCACAGCGAACACACTTATAAACCTTTTCGCCCTTTTCGGTGCAGGTTGCGGGTGTTTCGCTTACAAGAACGGATATATCATGACCGAGAACTGACTTTTCAACATACGTTGTATATGTGCAGTTTTTGCAGGTTTCATATGCATCCCAGCCGATTTCGGTACAGGTCGGAGCTTTAGCCTCATGATTTACAATTTCATGGTCTGCAATTTCAATTACGGTATCATCAAGTGTGATAGCCTTTTCACCGGCTTCATCCGCAAATATCTTGTTACATACGGAGCAGGTGTAATACTCGACAGTACCGGTGTGCTGACAGGTTGCGGGAACAAAATCGGTCTTTGTCATTGTGTGGCCCTTTGCAGGTGCAAGCTCTGTGCCGCAAACTGTGCAGGTCTGTGCCGTTGTGCAGGTGGCTTCAACACCGGGGGTATGCTCGGCAAGAGGAAGCTCAACTTTATCTCTTGAAAGTTCTGTATCACATACGGAGCAATATACTACGCTGTCATAACTGCCCTTTACCGTGCAGGTAGAAGCAACTTCTTTTTCTTTTACTGCTTCGGCAGGTGTATGTGCCG
>CAVFPQ010000174.1:0-3663 GCA_963624415.1 Acutalibacteraceae bacterium
TTAAAGATTTTATTAACCTTATTGCATTTGATTTATCCGTTTGATATGATTTGGTTGAAACAAAGACAAGGAGGCAATTTTTTTGATTGAAATAAAAAGCGTAACAAAATGCTACGGCAAGTTTACCGCAATCGAGAGTATATCTTTCAAAGTGCCGAACGGCTGTATATACGGTCTTATCGGCTACAACGGCGCCGGAAAAACCACGCTTCTTAAAACCGTTGCCGGCGTATATCGCGCAAACGGAGGCGAGGTGCTGTTTGACGGCGAAAACATATTCGACAACGACCGTCAGAAGGCACGGCTTTTCTATGTGCCCGATGATCTGTATTTTCAGGCATACGCAAGCATGGAAAAAATGGCGCAGTTCTATAACGGCTATTATCCGAAATTCAGCTTTGACACATTCAAGGAGCTTACGGAAGTGTTCGGACTTGATCCCAAAAAGCCCATAAACGGCTTTTCAAAGGGTATGCAGCGTCAGGCTGAACTCGTTCTCGCAATGGCGACAAATCCCGATTTTCTTCTTCTTGACGAATCGTTTGACGGACTTGACCCGCAGAAAAGAGCTCTTATAAAAAATCTTGTTGTCGAATATGTCAAAGACAAGGGCGCGAGTGTTATTATCTCGTCGCATAACCTGCACGATCTCGGCGGAATGTGCGACCGGTTCGGTCTTATCAACGGCAAAAAGCTCGCTCTTGACCATGACTTAAAGGATCTTGACGAGGACTTTACAAAATTCCGCATGGCTTTTGCGGAGGGTGACGACAAAACCGAGGACGATTTTTCCGATGTCGGCATTCGTTCGTTTACAAGGGACGGACGCATTATCACCGTTACTGTCAGGGGCGATATGAATACGGCGGAAGCTCTCATAAAAAAGAAGAGTCCCGTCTATCTCGAAAAATTCCCGTTGACGCTTGAAGAAATATTCCTTGAAGAAGTGGAGGGCACGGATTATGATTTCTCGCAGATCTTCAAATAAGCTTAATAAGAAAAAAGGCACCGGATACACTTTTTTCACTGCTCTTACAAAGGGCTTCCCCGTCGCATTTATCCTTGCTGTTCTTGAGCTTGCGGCATTTGCCATAATACCGGCTGTTAATCTGTCCGAAATGAAAAAATGTCTTACGGATACATCCGCAAGGCTCTCCGACACCGTAAAATATGTCGCTTTTATCGCCAATGAAAGTCTTATCGCGTTGTTTGTGCTTATCGCCATTGCGGTGCTGAGCATACTGATGTCGGTTTTTCTTCTTCGTTTTATGGCGGACAAGAAAACAGTGAATGTCTATTATTCTTTGGGTATAAAACGCCGTTCGCTGTTTCTCGCAAACTATTTTGCGGGTGCGCTGCTTCTTACCGCAGTGCCGATTATAGCCGTTATTGTCGGTTATTCCGTCAATCTTATGTATGTCGGTCTGTCGTGGCAGTTAAGCGTTGTATATCTTCATTACTTCCTGGGAATATGGATTTTCTCGCTTCTGATGTATTCCGTTTCGGCGGCGGTATTCTCCTCCGTCGGCACGGTGAGTGAGGGCATATTCTATTCCATAGGCGTTGTGGCTCTGCCGAGTGTTGTGCTTGCCGCGCTTCAGAATCTTCTCGGCACATTTGTATCTTCTGTTACTTATGATATTTATATACATTCGTTTACTTCAAACGACTCCTACTCTTTTTCGAGTGCGGCACAGGGGCTTCTTACAAAATACGCATCAATTAATCCGATACTGTTTTTTATGAATGACCTTGCGAAATACTCAATCGCAAGAATAAACGACGGCTCGGTTGTTCTGGGTACCGAAAATAATGATGTTTTTACATTCCCGAATATCGCTCTTGCTATGCCGTGGCTGGTTGTCGTGGTTATTGCCGCCGTTCTGGGCTGTTTCTTCTTTACGAAACGCAATGCCGAAAACTGCGGATTTCTCAATACAAACAAGGTGCTTTCAAACGCCGTATTATTTGAGTTTATGCTCCTCTGCTTCTCACTGCCGCTTACACAGTCACGGTATTACAGCCTTGTTAGGCTCATGAGTCTCGGAACACTTATAGCGATTGTTTTCTATATTATTTTTGAGATTTTCTTAAAGAGAAGCTTTAAGCGGATTATAAAATCACTGTATAAGCTTCCGGCACACGCCGTTGTAATTGCAATTATCATCGGTATTTTCGCAAGCGGTCTGTTCGGATACAATTCGTATATTCCGAGTGCCGACAAAATACAGAGTGTCGCAGTGTCGATACCCGCAACAACAAATACGCTTAAAAGTGCAAATGACAATTATTCGTACTATTATTCTATGATTAATCTGTTTAACATTAACTGTCAGCATGTGCATTTTTCCGAATTGCCCGTCATGACTGATTCCGAGGATATAAACAAGGTTCTTGAAATTCACAGAACAGTCGCAGACGAAAATGCCGACAAGACAGATTCAATCGGAGTTATGACCTTCAGATATACGCTCAAAAACGGCAAGACAGTCGCAAGAAAGATGTATATCAGGAACGATGCGACCGAACGCAAGGTATATTCTCTTATGAACACAAAAGCGTGTCGGGAAGCCGTAATCAAAATGCTGACGGATGATTATTCATCTCTGCTTACAGACGAAAATCTGTTTATAAATTACTCGGATACGTTTTATGCTCCGTTTATATACTCAAAGACAAATGTGTCCGTTACACCCTTATCAATGCAGGAGCAATACACGCTGAATCTTACCGAGATCGAGTTTACCGAGCTTAAAAAGGCAGTTGCAAAGGATTTTGAAACAATTACCGACAGCGATATATACGGCGAAAACGGAAAGCAGATTGCCATACTGTCGTTCTATACCGGAAAAGACTCATACGAGCTGTTAACAGGTTACGAGTCTGCAACGTTTCCGGATGCGACAATCGAGCCCGAATTGTCAACGGCAATCGCCGAAATCGATGACACGGATATTATCGAAGAACCGGACGGGGAAGACGGAAATACACAGCCGACAGAATCCGAGAACGAAAAATATGAATATTCCGATACCGCAAAAATGAGTCTCTACTCACAAAACGGCGTCAGCTATGATGTTGTAATTACAGATAAGATGACAAATACCATAGCATATCTTACAAAAATCGGTGTCGCCGATTCGCTCAAATCGAGGATTGCCGTAAAACAGATTTCATTCGTAAAAATGGATTATACGGAAGACTATATGGGAACTGATATAACATACAATAGCATATCAAACAAGCTGACAAGAGAAATGCTCGCGCAGACAAGCGAAAACAGCTATTTCGACGACGAAGGAAATGACATGACGACCATTGTCAAAAACAAAACCGAAAATGTCACTGCCGACAAGACGAAAATAAACGAGATAAGCGAAAAAGTAAGACTTCACTCCTATCTCAAAGAAGGCGATTATGTCTGCTTTATGTGCTACGAAAACGGCAACTATACAGCCTATGCACTGTCTGCCGAGGATGCACCGAGCTGGGTGACGGGGTACACCTATAATGTTAAGGTGATGGGCTATAACTGATAATCGGCAATAAAAAACGCTGTGCGTAATTATATTGCCTTGCGAAAATATAACAAAAAAGCGTAACCTGTAACTCGATATGAATTGCAGATTACGCTTTGTTTTTTGTCTTTAATGCATAATGCAT
>CAVFPQ010000175.1:0-3488 GCA_963624415.1 Acutalibacteraceae bacterium
GCAGTTTCGTAGCCAAGAAAAATTTTTCATATCGAAGTCCGGAAATGAAGCAAGGGAAAGTCGCCTTGCAAGGCTTTCGGACAAAGATATGGGAGATTTTTCGGCGAGAAACCAATACTTCGTTGTCAGTGCGTGGCTTAATTTAATATGATAATATTATCACGATACCGCTTAAATTACAATAAAAATTTAAGTGCCAAATTTTTTCTTCTTTTTATGAATTATTTGTGTAAACATACAAATATAACTTTTTACAAATCTGTAACTTGAAGAAACAAATATCACATAATATAATATAAGAAATGGCGTTATCCCGTGCTTTTTCGAAGCTTTTAAAAATCAAGACACACAATGTCTTCCGACATTGTTAATTCTTAATTGTTAACTGTTAATTCTGTCGCGCGTGTATCGCCAAAATCTGTGGAAAAGGCGTATTCTGACATGGTTTTCTCCGGACTTATCTTTCTGCTGGCTTTTTTGCCGGCAAACCTCATTCTCTATTTCAGCGCCAAGACGATAAAGGCGAGAAACATCATTCTTCTGGTGTTCTCTCTTATTTTCTATGCGTGGGGTGAACCCGTCTATGTGTTCATTCTGATGCTTATGGCGTGGCTGTGCTGGTTTTTCTCTCAGCTTATCGAAAAGTCCCGAAACCGACGCGGCAAACGAACCGCAATGATTATGGCGGCAGTCGTCTGCATCGGTGCAATCGGCTATTTTAAGTACATCGGATTTTTTGTCGAAAACATAAATTCGCTTTTCGGAAAAGACCTGCTTCCGGTGCCGGAGGTTGCCCTTCCGATAGGCATTTCATTCTATACATTCCAGCTTCTGACATACGTTATAGACGTTTACAGAGGTGAAGTTCCCGCACAGAAATATTATTGGAAGGTTCTTTTATACGCCGGACTTTTCCATCAGTGTGTCGCGGGCCCCATTGTACGCTACGGCGATGTCGAAAACGAGCTGACCGAGCGTGTCAGTGACCTTGACGGTATAGCAAACGGCATAACACGCTTCTGCTTCGGTCTTGCCAAAAAAAGCATTCTTGCAAACTCCTGCGGCGCAGTTGTAGACACGCTTCTGCTCACGGATTCCGATATAGGCACTGCTTCTCTGCTGGCACAGAATCTGTCAACAATCGAGGGGCGTTCCGCTCTTACACTGTGGATGGGCATGGCATTCTATATGCTTCAGATTTATCTTGATTTCTCCGCTTATTCCGATATGGCGATAGGCATGGGACTTATATGCGGCTTCCACTACAAAGAGAACTTCAACTATCCCTATATTTCGCATTCCGTCACCGAGTTCTGGCGCAACTGGCATATGTCTCTCGGCACGTTCTTCCGTGATTATGTCTATATTCCCCTCGGCGGCAACCGCAAGGGCAAGGCGCGTCAGATTTTCAATATGTTTGTTGTTTGGGCGCTGACAGGACTGTGGCACGGAGCAAGCTGGAACTTTGTTCTGTGGGGACTTTATTTCTTCGTATGCCTTGTTATAGAAAAAACATTCCTCGGAAAAATCTTCGATAAGCACACAGGCATCGGCAGAGCCGTTACTCTCGCCGTCGTATATTTCGGCTGGGTTTTCTTCAAGTTTACCGATATGTCGCTTGTCGGCGCAGTACTCAAGGGTATGTTCTGCTTAAACGGCAACAAGCTTGCGACCTATGAATCGCTGTCTTTTGCCGGCGGATACATTGTGTTCTTTGCTCTCGCAGTATTCGCCTGCACACCGTTTGCAAAGAATATAGGCCGCCGCATCCGCAAAATGGGGGCAAAATCGACTGCCGCGAGAATTGTCGCCTCTGTCGGTGATATCGCAATTCCCGCCTGCCTGTTTATACTGTCTGTTCTGTCACTTGTCGGTGACTCATACAATCCGTTCCTTTACTATCAATTCTGATTATACGGAGAGTAAGCAAAATGAAAAGAATATCGCATGAAACAAAACATAAGATGATAAAAATCCTGGTAACGGGCACGGTTGTTCTCGCCCTTACCTTCCTCGCGTTCATTATTTCGCTTCGCCCGACATACAGCGACACCGAAAAGCGTGATCTTGCAAAATTCCCGGAATTTCATTTCTCAACGCTGTTTTCGGGTGAATATTTCTCGGACATAACATCGTGGTTTTCGGACACCGTGCCGTTTCGTGACACGCTTGTATCGATGAACTCCAAAATTCAGCATCTTCTCGGCACGTCCACCGTATTAAAGGGCTTCAACGAAGGCAACAACGCCGACGATATACCCGACGCTCCCAACACCAACCTGACCGAAGCGGACACATCCGCCGAAAGCACATCACAGGGGGAGACCTCGGTAAGCACGGCCGACACCACCACTGCCGACACAACCGTAGCCGAAACCGAGCCTGAGGGCGAATACAACGAGCTTGTTCAGACTCTCGATGCCATTATGATAGCCGGAAACGCGGGCTACGAATACTACAACTTCAATCAGACCGCTTCCGACAACTATGTAAAAGCCGTAAACGCCGGTGCATCCGTTCTCGGCAACCGCGCAACGGTTTACAGCATGATTATACCCACGTCAATAGATATTACACTTGACTCACGGGCAAGAAAGAAAGCAAACGTATCCGATCAGAAGAAAGCCATTGACTATATGGAAGGCTCCATGGTCGACAGTGTAAAGAAGGTCGAGATTTTCGATACACTCAAGTCCCATAAGGATGAATACATCTACTTCCGCACCGACCATCACTGGACGGGGCTCGGGGCTTACTACGCCTATACAAAGTTCTGCGAAGTGAAGGGCATTGAGGCACTGCCGCTGTCATCGTACACGGTTCGCTCGTTTGATAACTTCCTCGGCAGCTTCTATAACGACTCCGGTCAGAGCCCTGTTCTTGCCGCCGCCGCAGATACGGTTGATACCTACACGCCGCCGTGCAATACAAAGATGACGGTAACCGATTCTTCCGGCAACAAGATAACAACGCCCATGATTTACGATGCCACAAACAGCAAGCCGGCATACAAGTACAGCACGTTTATATACGGCGACAATCCGTTTACCGTTATCGAAAATACGGATATGACTTCGGGCGACGCACTTATACTTGTAAAGGAATCCTTCGGCAACGCCATTGCTCCGCTGTTTACATATCATTATAAATATGTATATGTTGTCGATTACAGATACTATTCCGGCAAGCTCTCGCCCCTGCTTGACTCCGTAAAGACGACAGAAGGATGCTCGGGCAATGTCGATGTTCTGTACTGCAACAATATTTCAATGACACGCGCGCAGAGCCTTGTTACAAAGCTTGCAAACGTTCTTCAATAACATAAATTTAAGACTTCACTGTATAATTGCGTTTATAAGCCGCAGTTGTGCGGTGAAGTTGTATTTTATTCTTTGCCGTAACTTCTGTCGGAAATTTATGAAAAGGTTGATTTTATGAACCCTTTAGTTTCTTATATCGTCCCGGTATACAATGCCGAAAAATTTCTG
>CAVFPQ010000176.1:0-3324 GCA_963624415.1 Acutalibacteraceae bacterium
AATCCAAGTCCGCAGGACTTCCGAAATTATGCATTATGCATTCTGCATTATACATTATAACAACATTGCTAATTGCTAACTGCTAATTGCTAATTGTTCTGCGAAGCTTTATAAATCCAAGTCCGCAGGACTTCCGAAATTATGCATTATGCATTCTGCATTATACATTATAACAACATTGCTAATTGCTAACTGCTAATTGCTAATTGTTCTGCGAAGCTATATAAATCAAGTCCGCAGGACTTCCGAAATTATGCATTATGCATTCTACATTCTGCATTCTACATTATGCATTCTGCATTATGCATTCCTCAGCCACCGGCCACTCATTCCTGATTAGCATCGTTTTCCGCTTCTCTTCTCTTTTCAACCAGCTCCGCCAGAATTCTCTTATGCTCCTTATTGGGAAGAGCATATTTTATTGTGGGGATAGCCGACAGAAGAAGGCCGATCATCGGAGGAATAGAAACGATAAAGAACATTGCGGTTGAGAATGTCTTATAATCACTCGCAAATGATGCACCGCCGTTGGCAAGCGCTTCATTGGTAGCTGCAATAACATCATCGGACCAATGAACTATTGAATAAATAACACCCGAAATAACGGTTGAGATACCCGCGCCGAGCTTTGTGATGAATGACTGACCGGAGAAGAATATACCGTCGGGACGATTGTTGTTGTGATACTCTTCATAGTCTACGCAGTCGGCAATCATGATTGACTGCAGAACGTTAAGTCCGCCCATTGACCATGATGCGGCAAAGAATGCGACACCCATAACCATTGCCCATACAAGATCCGTCTTAATCTTAGCACCTGCTATAAGATAGATTATAAACAGAAGTCCGAAGGGAATTGCGCCGACAATAGAATAGAAGTTATAAAGTGATTTTTTCTCGTATTTTTCCGCAAGCTTGGGAGTAACGGCAGATGCGATAATCATACCGCCGAATACGCCGAGAGCTACTATTACAACGTTTATGATAAGCGACAGGCTGTTTTCCGCTGTAAGTGCTCTGCCTGCGTCGTTATCGAAGAAGAAGTACATTATAAGTGTAAGAGCAACTGTTGAAAGAAGCTGAATGGGGCTTCTTAACACGCCCGAAATAAGAAGCTGTCTGAAGGGCTTGCAGTTCCACATGGTCTGGAAATTCTGCTTCATTGTGGGCTTTTTCTCGGTCTGCTGAACAACCTTTTCCTTTACCGAGAAGCCGGCAACCTGGAACAGGGCACTCGCAAACAGTGTTACAATAATCGCAAGCATTATAAACGAATACTGAAGAGCCGTTGCGTCATTGTAGCCTTTCTCGATAAAGATACCCTTGAAAGAAGCGGCGAGGAACTGAACAAGCATACCTATAACGCCGACGTTTGCAACGATTCTTGCAAGCGAGAGTGCCTTTGCTCTGTCGTTCGCGTCCTCTGTCATAAGGGATGCGACACCCCAGATGGGAATATCACCGGCGGTGTAGCTCATACCCCAGAAGATATACGAAATGCCTGCCCAGCCGACAATAAGAACCTTCTGCCACATGGGAAGAAGTGATGAATACTGCGAGTTGAAAAACGGAAGAATAGTAGCGATACACACGACAGCCGGAACAAAAAGAAGATACGGCTTGCATTTGCCCCACTTTGAATGGGTTTTATCAACGATTGTACCCATCATCGGGTCATTGATTGCGTCCCATACACGGGCTATTGCGACAATAAGGCTGTATGCCATAGCCGGAAGGAATATAACAGACTGAAAGTAGTACATAAGCGCACTGCTTGTAATGTTGTAGATAATGTTCTGTCCGGCAAGACCTACAAGATAACCGGTAAGCTCTTTGCCGGTGTAGGTTTTTGCGTTGGGGTTACGGGTTGCTTTGCCCATAAAGACACTCCTTGCTGAAAATATTGGTAAAAATAATTTTTATCCCTATAATTATAAAGAAATATTAAAAAAATGTCAATTATGACATTGTTACAATTCCGACAGTGAAATATAATCAATATGCACAATGTTCTTTTCTCGCATTCGTTCGTCAAAGAAACGGCAGGTTAAATTCCGATAAATTCCCTTTGTTCTATCGTTATTTTCTTCTTGCAAATATACCTGTCCTCTGTTATACTGTTTTATGTATACACAAAAAGGAGAAGCGAAAAATATGAACAAAACATTCAAGATAGCGGTTTCGATTATGCTCACAGCTCTGACAGTGGTTTCAATGTCATCATGCTCCCTGTTTTCCAATATAAGACAGAGTGTCGAGGAACAGAAAAACACCACTCTTGCGGATACTCCCGAAGAGGAGGAGCTTGTAAACCACTTTAATTCCATACTCGAAAATTCAATTCAGAATGCCGATAAAATCACCGAAGAAGTCGTATACAACTTCAACGATCTCTCAATAACCGATGACAACGACGAAAAAGCGGGGCTTTTGGGTCAGTCCGCATCCATGCTCAGAAAGCTTGTAGCCGAGAAAAAGCCCGGCAAGACAAGCAGAGAGCTTACAAAGGACGAAATTGACGATTCACTTCTTATAAGCGTTGAGCCCGAGATGCTTCTTGACTATGAATTTTCAAGAAACACAAGAAATGTCGCCGTCACGGATGAAAACGAAAATGAGCTTACCGATGAAGATGGCAATGAGCTTACAACAGTCATTATGACCGACAATATACTTCACTCCGTATTCAAGTTCTTTAAGGATGTTCCCGACGAAAACGGCACAACCGCCGAACCCGCAGAGGGCGAAACAGCCGAAGAGCCCACAACAAGAGTATATTCGGACGATGAAGTCATCAAAGAAATTTTCGGTGAAGCCGCCGACAAAGAAGAAGTTCTCGCAAACTTCGACTGCATTAAGGCATATGTTGAGGTTATCGATTATGAAATTAAAAACGGTGACTGTCAGATAAGCTCCGATGTCGATCTTGTAGAGTCCGATCTTTCCGATATCGTATTCTCACAGAATCTTATCGTCACCGCAAAAATCAAGGGTGTCGGCGAGCTTGCCGATTACGGCGAAATGACCGCAACACTCAAAATAGAGAAAAAGACAACATATTCTTTCACTTTTGAACAGGCGACAACGGAAGAATAATACAAACAACATTGGTTAATCAGCAATTCCGGAAGTCCTGCGGACTTGATTTATAAAGCTTCGCGATACAATTAGCAATTAGCAGTTAGCAATTAGCAATGAGTGATCAGTGGCTGAGGAATGCATAATGCATAATGCAGAATGCAGAATGTCGCAAACAAAAATTATTCGGTTAATGATTTTTGGCGTAGCGACTAATGAGGACCGGCGGCAGCGGTCCGTCAAACC
>CAVFPQ010000177.1:0-3230 GCA_963624415.1 Acutalibacteraceae bacterium
GTTTGAGAGTAGTGTAATTTCTTATAGTGGTCAAACTAAAGACAACGAAAGGCAAAAGAGGAAAAGTTTGAGAGTAGTGTAATTTCTTATAGTGGTCAAACATGCAAAGTCCGACACGTTTGACACACTCAGTTTGAGAGTAGTGTAATTTCTTATAGTGGTCAAACTCAAATCGTCAGAATTTGCAAGTGTGAGAGGTTTGAGAGTAGTGTAATTTCTTATAGTGGTCAAACGACCCACAAAAAAGACTACTTCACCGCCGCGTTTGAGAGTAGTGTAATTTCTTATAGTGGTCAAAAAGATACCGCCAAAAATCAGCGGTTTTTTGTTTAATAAAGTATATCAATCAAGTTTAAAGGAGGATTTTATGACGCCGTATATCATCAAAAAGCATCTTACACGCAAAGCGACGTTCATGGACAAAAACGACCCTCGTGTTCCGGGGGAATTGTTTACAATAAAAAATGACAAGCCTCAGCTTGACGGATTCCCTTACCCATTGCCGAGTGCAAAGGAAGACTATACCTGTCAGGCAAAGGGCAGTGGAAATATAATGTGGTACGCCGGAAAAACAGGTGTCACACGCTACAACCCCGACGGAGAAGAGCTTGAAGACAAGATAATGTACTTCAGCGCACACAGATACCTTGCACATCATGCGGTTGATGCAATACTTCCCGATGGTGACGGACTTTGGGCGCTTAACGGCGAGAGTGTATCGCACATTCAGCTTAAAATGCTCTCCGCAGAAGAAAAGGCTGAGATACTTTTAGACGAGACAAACAGATATGTAATGCGCAGAGGTATGGTAAGTCAGAGGGACTTGAAGGAATACAGAAATTATGAATCCCGCTTCCCCTATGCCGCTTGCGACAACGACGGACTTTTTACATCCGGTTACGCTGTTGCGGAAATGTACAGGTATGCCACTCTTAAAGAAAAGCTCGGCGAAAACCATCCCAGAACGATAGACGCACGCAAAAATGCCACAAAAGCGTGTGAAGCGTGTCTGCTTCTCATGTTTATCCACGGCAGACCCGAAGGCTTTATCGCACGTTCTTATCATGTTACAGGTGAGCCGCTCCCCGAGGACGGTATTTTCTATAAGAGAAACGGCAAGACGGCAAAATGCGTAAAAACAGACTGGGCAGATCATACAGGCAGAACAGATGAAGAAGTGCCATGCGACTACCCTATCCCGGACAGACTTGCCGCATTATACCGTGATTTGGGTTATACGGATGATGACATTACATACAAGGCAGACACCAGCAGTGACGAGGTTACCGGGCATTTTCTGCAGATGAAAATTGCGTATGATTTTCTTGTCCCCGAAGACCCGGAGCTTGGTGAACTGATTAAAACTGCGTGTGTACGCACGATGAATCATATTATCGATCACGGTTTTGAGTTCTGCGAGTCCTCAGGCAAGCCCACAACATGGGCAAAGTGGAGTATGCGTTACTTTACCGAAGATCCGACAGGCTATGTTGATGCTCCCCTTAACGCCGCAGAGGTGCTTATGTATCTCAAAATTACCATGTATATTACAGGTGAACAGGGCAAGTGGCTCGAAAATTACAATAAGCTTATCAATGAAGGTTATGCCGAGCTTACACTGAAGCACTATGACAGATTTTTCCAGGGGGCAATGCGTGAGGGCGTAGCTCCGGAAGAAGATCTTATGTACGGCGACAATATGCTTGCGCTTATGGCGTTCTGGATGCTTTGCACAATGGAGACGGATGAAAAGCTTCTTGCAACCTATCGTGAGGGCTTTAAGACATGGAGTCACCTTATTTTAAGAGAGCATACACCGGGTTATGACTTTATGTATAAATTGGGTGTTCCCGATGCGGATATTGATTTTGACAAGGACGCAAAATGGTTCAGTCACTTTGAGACAAACCGTCTGACTTCTTCTATTGTAACAGACCGTCATGACGTGGCAAAGAAGCTGAGCAGAAACGGCGAGGAGTTTGTTGAGATATCGGCTCTCCTGCTGCCCGATGAACGCTTTATCGCAAAATACGACTGCAACCCCTATGCACTTGTTCACAGAGAAGACAAGGGCATGTGCATAGAGAGCTGTTATATTTACACATTTGCCTATTGGATAGGCAGATATTACGGATTTATCGGGGAGGAGGAATAATATGAGCATTGCCGTAATTACCGGGTTCAATCCGGACGAAATAAAAAACGCAGTCGGTCTGCTTAAAGCACATAAATCGTTTAAGATTAACGGACTGTTTGCGGAGGATTTTCGCAGACTGAAAGACACGGACGAGGCTCTGTTCTGCTCCGTTGCGGAATTTGTAAAAGAGGGACGCTGGCAGCCGTTTGTCGGTGCATGGAACTCATATTGTGAGCTGTCCCCTGTCTCAATGATGAAATCCTGCCTTTATTCCGCACAGTACTTCAAGACGACATTCGGAATTAAGAGCAGAGTTTTTGTCGGAAAGAAAATTTATAATGAGTTTGTTCCGCAGATTGTGTATTCGTCACTTTTCGATGCGGCGTATCTTGCGGATGAAGCCGAGAGCAAATGGCTTAAAGGAACGGATAATTTCAGAACACTTCTGTTAAAGCCCGATACAGCCGACTTTTTGTCGCTCGGTGAAAAGGATATAAGATACGATACGTTCTATACACTTGATGAATTTGCATCGGCGACATTTGCCTCTCATCTTAATTTGAATTCACAGGTGCTTGGACAGAATGATTTTTGCATAAACGACACCGAAAAAGCACTTCTTAATGCGGAATTTGCGACAGCAAGCAACGGTATCAATAAAAATGAAGCTATAAAAAATGCGTGGATTTCTCTGTTTGAGGGAGACACCGATAATGCCGAAAAGATTGCAAAAGACGCCGCCGACGGAATTAAACGCAATGACGAATTTATAAAAGTAAGCGGCGACGGTGTTGTTATTTCCGAGCTTAAATTTGCCGAGGATAACAGCGGCGATATGATAGTGAGAACCCGTGAAACAAAGGGCAAAGAAAAGGGCGGATATATTCTCTGTCCGTCACTTAAAGCCGGATTCAGATTTGAAATACAGCCGTGGGAGATACACACCTTCCGCATTTCAGGTGACGGCACAGGCATTGCAACGGAAATATTCATCTGCGAATAAAATTTAATTATCGGCAAAAAAAACGGGGACAGTCGCTAAGCCACGTGCTGATAAGGAAGTATTGTTGCAAAACAAAGGCAAATCATCAGT
>CAVFPQ010000178.1:0-3229 GCA_963624415.1 Acutalibacteraceae bacterium
AAAACACTCTACGAAACCGAATAATGGCATCAGAATTGATGCCAAAGCACACAGCATTAGGACGGGTGGCATCAAAAATGATGCCACTTTTTTGATTGGAGGTGATGACAATGACGGACGGAGCATTTGTACAGCGAATCGGAGGCCGTAACTATGTAGTGTCGGCTTTCGGGGCTGAAAAAGCCAAGGAAACGCTCGAGGATAAGCTCAAAAAACTGCTTCAAAAGGAAGTAGTCCAAATGGCGAAAACCCTTGAAAAATAAGGCTTTTTTCAAAGTCGTTTCTTGTGGCAGCTTGCAGAAATTAAAAATAATTTGTAAACAATGCGGATTACCTCTTGAAAAAAGGCGAACTGCTGCGCGATACCGGAAATTTGCTGAAGGAAAAGGGTTATGAAATCCGTGTGCTTGACCTCATAAATATGGATAAGAGCCACTGCTACAATCCCTTCGTGTATCTGCGTGACGATGAAGATATTCAGCGAATGACGACAAACCTGTTTCAGAACACAACGCCTAAGGGCAGTCAGACGCAGGACCCGTTCTGGGATCAGACGGCGGCAATGCTGTTAAAGGCGCTTGTTTCCTATCTTCATTATGAAGCACCGCCTGAGGAGCAGAACTTTCCGATGGTTATGGAGATGATCCGTGCCGGTGATGTCAAGGAAAATAACGAGGAATATACCTCCGTGCTTGACGAGCTCTTTGAACGGCTGGAGGAGAAAAATCCGGAGCATGTCGCGCTCAAATATTACCGCGACTACCATTCCGGCAGCGGCAAAACGCTGAAATCTATTCAGATTTCCCTTGTGTCGAGGCTTGAGAAATTCAACCTCGAATCGCTTGCCGGTATCACACAAACCGATGAAATGGATCTGGGCTCGTTGGGAGAAAAGAAAACGGCTATCTTTGCCGTTATCCCCGACAACGACAGCTCATTTAACTTTCTTGTCGGTATGCTCTACACACAGCTGTTCCAACAGCTATATTACAGCGCCGATTCCGTTCACGGCGGCAGACTTCCCGTTCATGTCCACTTTGTTATGGACGAATTTGCGAACGTTGCCTTGCCGTCTGACTTTGAAAAACTGCTTTCGACAATGCGTTCACGTGAGATTTCCGTATCGATTATCATACAGAATCTTGCGCAGCTGAAGGCTTTGTTTGAAAAGCAATGGGAGTCAATCGTCGGCAACTGTGATGAGTTTCTGTACCTCGGCGGCAATGAGCAATCGACACACGAATATGTCTCAAAGCTGCTCGGCAAAGAGACCATCGACACAAACACCTACGGTCGGTCACGAGGCCGAAACGGCAGCTACTCAACAAATTATCAGTTGGCAGGTCGAGAATTAATGACCCCAGACGAAGTGCGTATGCTTGATAACCGCTACGCACTTCTTTTTATTCGCGGTGAGCGGCCCATACAGGACTTGAAGTATGACATTCTTCATCATCCGAATGTGGCACTGACCACCGACGGCGGCGCACCTGCATATGTGCATGGTGAAGATACCCGCAGTATTGCTTCACTGGAGTTCAGCTTTAACGAAAAGGATGTTAAGGCGGCGGCTCCGTTTGAAGCGGAACAACACGACTTCGTGCTCTACTCGGAAGAGGAGCTTGAAGAAATAATCAAAAAAATTGAAAAGGAGAACAAAAACAATGAAGAATCTCAATCTTAAGAAGAACAACAAGAACACGCTCGAAACTCCGAGCAAGGTAAAGAGAGGCTTCCGCTTCTATGCGGCGGCGGTGCTCAGTCTGACGCTGGTGCTCGGCATGAGTGTGCCGGCATTTGCCGCAGGTGACCCCATTACCGTAATCAACAACCTGTCCGACTTTATCTTCGGACTCATCCGCGCCGTCGGCCTTATCCTGCTCGGCTGGGGCATTGTGCAGGTCGGTCTCTCTTTCCAGAGCCACGACCCGTCTCAGCGTTCCAACGGCTTTTTGACCCTTGCCGGCGGCATCGTAATCACCTTCGCGAAGGAAATCCTTGACCTTATCGTGGGTTAATCCGGTTTCCGACACAAGGGGCGGTCTCACTAAGAGATCGCCCCGAAGGGAGGTGTTTGAATGTCGGACAACTGGGTAGTACAGAACCTCGAAAACGCCCTTGAGGTTTGGAACAACAAGCTGTCTGAAATATGGCAGCTGATAACACAGTCTCCCGAAACCTTCAAGGGAGGCTCAATCTGGGCGGTAGTTACGGATATACACGGAGCACTGCAGGCAATCGGCTACGCACTGCTCGTGCTTTTCTTTGTGGTAGGTGTGGTTAAAACCTGCGGCTCATTTACGGATTTGAAAAAGCCCGAGCACGCGGTAAAGCTTTTTGTTCGCTTTGCAATCGCAAAAGGGCTTATCACCTACGGCATGGAGCTTATGATGGCGATACTTGAAATTGTTCAAGGCGTTGTCAGCACGATTATGAACTCGGCGGGCTTCGGCTCGCCGCAGGCAACGGTATTGCCGAGTGAGATTGTAACGGCGATTGAGGACTGCGGCTTCTTTGAGTCAATTCCCCTTTGGGCGGTAACGCTCATCGGCGGCTTGTTCATATGGGTGCTGTCATTCGTAATGATACTGAGCGTTTACGGACGCTTTTTCAAAATGTATATGTACACGGCAATTGCGCCTGTGCCTCTGTCATCCTTTGCGGGTGAACCGTCACAGAATATCGGCAGAAGCTTTCTGAAAAGCTACGCGTCTGTTTGTCTGGAGGGTGCGATTATCGTGCTTGCCTGCATTATCTTTTCTGTATTTGCGTCCAGTCCTCCGGTGGTTGACCCCGACGCAGCGGCGGCAAGCATGGTGTGGAGCTATATCGGAGAGCTTATCTTTAATATGCTGATTCTTGTCGGCTCGGTAAAGATGGCGGACAGGCTTGTTAAAGAGATGATGGGAATCTGAGGTGCGTAATGGCAAAAAGAATATTGAAGCAGTGGCGCGGATATACCGTCAGCGATTGCGATTGCAAATATTGTCTATATTACGGCGGCAGAAAAAACGGTGAAGTAAACTGCCTTGCGGAAGAATGTGTCTGTAAGGCAGAGCTTTATGAGGCTCTGCGCCGGGAAAGGATTGAAAATGGAAGTAAAAATCAATAGAGAGATTCGTAATTATACCGAATCCATGTTTTTCGGACTGTCCATGCGACAGTTCGTTTTTTCTATACTGGCCGTCGGTGTAGCCGTGGGGCTGTACTTTTTCTTAAAGCCCTATGT
>CAVFPQ010000179.1:0-3204 GCA_963624415.1 Acutalibacteraceae bacterium
ATATACCCCATGATTTATCTGTAAATGTCGCGTGCTACATTCAATATATGTCGTATTAGAATTACGCAGTTTACTATAAATTGCCGGAAATTCTGGATCTGATAAGTAATTTTGCAGAAAAAGCCCCGATGGAAGCTGTTTTTGTGATTCACAGCAAAACACTTCATAGTCTTCTCGAGGCATAGCAACATCAATATCATCGTCCCACGGAATAAATCCGCCGTATTTGACTGTTCCAAGGGCACTACCGCATACCAAATAGTAGCGTAAGTTAAGTTTCTCACATATGCGAACAAAAACCTTTAGTAAATCAAATTCCGTCTTTTGTAAGTCGTTCATGTCTACAATGTTAGTCGTCTATCAGTATATTTCCTTCGGTATCAATTTTATATTTAGATTCTTCAACAGATTCTTTACCCGTCGCATCGGTCATGGCAATAGATTCAACACAATTTTGAGTTCCATCTGTTTGAGTTATAATAATCTTCATCCTTTTGATTTGCGTTCCATCTGCATAAATGTAGGTATGAGTTGTAGTTTTCACCACGCTTTTGTCGATATTTTTAAGAATGCTATTTTCTTCGATTTCAGAAGAACCATCTTTCTGCCGTGTTTCATCTATTGTGACTTCTTCTGTGTTACCGTTTTTATATGTTATCGAAGACTGCGTGCTAATAATAACTATGCCATCATCGCATACAGTTGTACTTACCGAAGATTGCACACGGGCTCCATCTTCCCGAATTTCTTCGGTTTCTTCTACGGTAGTCTGCATCTTATTAAGATCTTTTTCAATTTTTTCCGATGGATTTGTCGAATCTAATTTTTCTCCACATCCACTTAATAGGCAAATCATAATAAGAAAAACATAAATAATTTCGTGTGCTGCTTTCTTTAACATCTGTTCTCCTTTCCAAAATCCACATCACTATATTGTTCTTCAATGACGGTCTTAAAAAAGTGATAAAGGCGTTGGCTGTTTTCGGCTTCGTACTTTGCCGTTTGTAAGGCATTTTCCACAACAGACTTTCTGATTTGTTCCTGTGTCAGCACATTCTCAACAGCTGCAGTTAATCCTTCTTGCGATTGAGCTAAAATCGCACATTTATTTCTTCTCAGATAAGCCATTGAGGCGACATCTTCAGGCCCATACGCAAGCAGAGGTCTTCCGCTTGCCAAGCATTCAATAATTTTTGTCGATATGGAATATCTGACTCGTTCACGGTTCTTCTCCTTGAAAGACTCCACATGAACGAAGACATCAGCGCTGTTAAAAGCATCCTTGTAGGCATCACCTGTTACAAAATCATGCAACCTAATTGTGGGGCATAACGAGAGCTGACCCAATATCTCCGGATATTCATTACCTGTATAAACATCAAATGAGTAATAGGTATTGCTGCATCTGTTTATTGACTCCAGTGCTCGACCGATTTCCAAAATTGACTGCCATCTGCCGTAGCTTAGATTGCCCATATATGTCAGATTGCGATGGGATTGTTCTTTGCTTGTTGCTTTGTTAGAAACTATTTGAGATATCGGGCATGTCATCAAATCCGCAGTATTGACACCAAATGTTTTGTAATATCGTTCGGCAAGTTCCGGACAGATTGTTATAACAAGCGCAGCCTTGCGCATCAATTCTTCTATCTTGCGGCAAAGGCGTTTTCTTCTAAGTTTTGAAAAAGCCCCTTCATTAAATTCTGAAAAATAAAAATCATCGCATATATATGCTACAATCGGCAAGCTTCTCTCTTCTGAAATTGTGATAGCGATGTCATACAACAATTCCTGAGTCCCGGGAGCGACAAAGATAATGTCCGGAGACTGAAAATCGAGCCATGCGTTCAAGTTGGAATTATTCCAGTTGCTTATACTCCAAATCAAATCTCGTCCCAATCGTGCCAATTCTGTATGAGAAGAAGCCGCACGGTATGTTCTTTCTTCTTTTTCGTTGGTAAATTCATTGTGAGATTTCAAATTCGGAGTAATCTCACCACCAACGGCATTTCTGCAAGTAATAGAATGTATTGCGTCATGGTCTGTAAAGCGATAATAACTACCGCAACATTCCGTGTCGGGGACTGTAGGATACAAATAAAACTGGCACAGTTCCTCCGGCTTGAAAGCAGAAAATAAACTCAGGAAGGTCTTTCCCATGTTGTTATATGTAGTTATAGGATTGTGAGATATTAAAAGAACTTTCAACCTTGTGCCTTTCAATACTTGCAGATTCCGTTAACCGCATAAGCGGCAAAAACCTTCATGCATTTAAGCAACGGTAATTTTTCGACTTTGCGGTAAATTTTCCAACGGTTTACGGCAGAGTAAAGCTTGTTGTTTGAGCGGGAGCCTTTTGCCACACGATAATCTGCAAGAACCTCGCAGCATGCCGTTGCAGTAAAACCGTTCTTTAATAATTCCAGCCAGAAAGCGTAATCCTCATGGTAATAATCCGTAGAAAAGCGGTGATTATTAAGAACTTCACGGTGCATAAGAACAGTCGAGCAGCTGAGCACGCTTTCATTGAGCATGTCATCGTATGAGGTTGTTTTCGGCACGATAAAATCAGATAAATGTTCGCCGTTTTCGTTCATCAGCGAATAGGAGCAATAAATTATCTCCGCGCCGTATTTTTTTGCGACTGTCAGCTGTTGTTCGAGCTTGTCGCAGTGCCAGACATCGTCGCTGTCAAGCAAGGCTATCCATTCACCGTTTGCAAGATCAAAGCCACGGTTTCTCGTCCTTGCGACACCCATGTTCTGAGGATTTTGAAGCAGCTGTATGCGGCTGTCGGAACTAGCAAAACCTTCCGCAATTTCGGCGGTGCCGTCTGTGGAGCAGTCGTCTAAAACGAACAGTTCCCAGTTCGTATATGTCTGCGAGATTACCGATTGAATCGCTTCGGCTATATATTTTTCAGCGTTATATGCGGGCATTATGATCGAAACGAGCGGTCGCTCTTGCCGGTCAATATTTAAATTCTTATCTCTCTCAAGCAAATTTTTTCTCCAGTAGTCTTCGGCATTTAGTCCAATCTGCATACCCGCTGCCGAGCATGTGGATGTCACTGCCGAGGTATTTAACATAGCCGTTTTCGATCCATGACAGATACCGTCTGCGCTTAAGCGGCTTTGTCAGACACTCGGCGTTCAGCTGCAGCGGCACGCCGTCGGCTATCAGCTGCTCAATGTTCTCCTTCGG
>CAVFPQ010000180.1:0-3142 GCA_963624415.1 Acutalibacteraceae bacterium
ACATAAACATATCGACGCATCGACATTATTTAATCTGTTTTTTTAACAGAACACCCCTTTCTCCGCTTTTAATTTCCGGCACGAATATTTCGCATTTAAGCTCAGATAGAAGGCAATTACTTGTACTTGCTTGTCAAGTACGAGTCTGCTATGCGTAGTATAGCAGACTTGTACTTGCTTGTCAAGTACGAGTCTGCTATGCGTAGTATAGCAGACCGCATAATTGCATATAACTTATGCTTTATATACAAAAAACAATCTGCGGACATTTTTTTGGCTGACATCCGAGATTGTTTCTCTACAATTAAATATTTAAACCTATAAATGTACTACTGAATATACAACAACACACGAGAAATTCAAAAACATAAAGCAATAATTTGACAGATGGAAAACCGGCAAATTTTGAAAAGTCGGGACACAATGAAAAAAGACACCCGAACGGATGTCTTTAATCTTGGTGCGAGAGATGGGACTTGAACCCATACGGGATTACCACACGCCCCTCAAACGTGCGCGTCTGCCGATTCCGCCACTCTCGCGTTTTTTGTTGTGCTCTCTCGTGAGAACATTGAGAATTATATCACGCCGAAATGCACTTGTCAACACTTTTTTTCAACTTTTTTAATTTTTTTTCAAAAATTTTTGAAACGGTGAAAATGTGCCGTTTTTACGACTTAAAATCATATTAAGACACAGACATAAACAAAAGTGCCGGTGATATAAAAAGCGAGTGAGCCTGTAAGCCGGGTTTTGTCTTTTAAGACGGTCATCTGTCTTGGCACACGGTTGCCCGTATGCTCACGCCGCATTTCGAAGTATAGGCCGAGCAAGCCACTTCATTCTGCGTTGCTCCGGATAGGGTTTACAGGGCACAGACGTCTCCGTTGTGCCGGTGAGCTCTTACCTCGCCTTTCCACCCTTACCCGAAAAAATTCGGGCGGTATATCTCTGTTGCACTTTCCCTTAAGGTCACCCTCGGCGGCCGTTAGCCGTTATCCTGCTCTTCGGAGCCCGGACTTTCCTCACCAAGCTTTCGCTTCAGGCGCAACCGTCCGTCCCACTCGCAAAGGCAAGTATACAACACATAGAAAAAAAAGTCAAATATCTCCGGTTAAATTTTGCGGTTTGATTAACTTTTTTCAATTTATATTAAATTTGGTTTGTAATAATTGCAAAAAACAGCAGTATATGTTAACATATTGGTACATATATTACCGGAGGATATTGCATGGGCAAATATTTTGACAGGTGGGTGCGTTCGTATGTTATTACTCCCGAGAACGCCCCGGAATTTTTTGACTTAATCGGCGACCTTTATTTTACGGATAATCTTCAGGGGCAGGCGGCCTTTCCGCAGCACTCGGAGGTTAACAGACTTGACCACGTAAGAAGTGTCGCATATATGACATATTTATACTGCAAAGAGCATTCACTTGATGTTCACACAGCCACCAGAGCCGCCATTATGCATGACCTTACATACTACGACTGGCACGACGGCGACTGGAGCCACCGTCCGCACGGCTACCGTCATCCTGCGTTTGCCGCAAAAAACGCGAAGGAGCTTGACCCCACTCTTAACGAAAAGGGCAGATATATTATTCTTCGTCATATGTGGCCGCTGACGGTTGTTCCGCCGAAATCAAAAGAGGGCTGGGCGGTTTCTCTCATAGACAAATACTGTGCCACGAGAGAAATGATGCGAGGCGAGATAAAATACTTTGCACGCCGTTTTTCGGAAGCAAAAGCAGCAGCGGAGAAGAATAATGTTTGATAAAATAGTATATTATGTTCTGATGTTCTTTATTTACAGCGCGATAGGTTGGGCAGTCGAATCCACATACCGCACAATAGGCGAATATGTCACATCCGGACGAAAGGTTTTCAAAATAATCAACACGGGCTTTCTGTACGGTCCCATCTGCCCCATATACGGCACAGGCGCACTTGTGTTCGAAATATTGGTGCTACCATTCTCGGAGCCTCCCGCAAAACGGTGGTGGCTTGTAATTTTAATCGGTGCGGTATTTGCGGATATAGTAGAATATCTCACAAGCTTTCTGATGGAAAAACTGTTCCACGCAAGGTGGTGGGATTACAGCGAGGAGTTTCTCAACATAAAAGGGCGTATCTGCTTTAAGCACACCTGCTATTGGGGACTGTTCTCATTTTTATTCTGCTATCTGATAAGCCCCGTCTATACATATATGATAAGCTTCATTCCGTCAAAATTCTATCTGCCGATGCTTATTGTGATACTTGTCATATTTATATTTGATTTAGCCTTGACGGTAAAAGCGACGGCGGATGTCAGCTCGCTTGTCCGCAAGCTTGACGAACTTAAAGTCACGATAAACAGTGCCGCAGACGCGGTAAAAATCACAACGGAATGCATCGTTGACGACGCTCACGAAAGATATGACGACTGGAAGGAACGCAATTTCGGTTCGAGTGCCGAAAAACTGACTTCATGGAGAAGCGATGTTTCCGCACAGTTGTCCGATCTTAAGCAACAGCTCGAAACAATGTCAAAAAGAGGCGGCGACAGATATCCAAAACGAACACGCCGAATTTTCAGAATGTATTTAAGCAAGCGTTCAAAGAAAACAATCACGGAGCTTGAACGCAAATGGAACGAAATAAAAACAAAAGTCAAGGACAACGAAAGCAGCGAAAACTGACAATTTGTCAGGAATGAAAAATTTTTCTTGCAATTGTTTTGATCTTGTGTTATTATGGTTTTGGAAAAATATTACCCGAAAAGCGGGAGAAAGGCAATACAATAAGTATTGTACGGTGCAATTATGCTCGACACACTCAAAAACACACTTCATAACGCAATGCCGTATCTTTCATACATAATAAACGCAATGAACCGTGTTCTCTCGGTTATTTCTTCGTTCCTCGGCATTGAGCTTCCCGAGATTACTACCGCAGAAGCGGAAGAAAGCTCCGACGAAACAACGACTGCGTAATTTTTTAAACAGAAAAATAAGACACCTCCGGGGTTATGTTGTCCCGAAGGTGTTTTTTTGTATTTTCAGATAATATTCAAAAATGTTAAAATTGGGGGAACTGAAAATGAGGCGAGCTCTGCGAGCCGGGGCGGCGAGCTCTGCGAGCCGGGGCGGCGAGCTCT
>CAVFPQ010000181.1:0-3136 GCA_963624415.1 Acutalibacteraceae bacterium
CATTGCTAATTGCTAACTGCTAATTGCTAATTGTATAAGTCCAAGTCCGCAGGACATCCGATATTATGCATTCTACATTATGCATTCTACATTAAGCATTCCTCAGCCACTGACCACTCATTGCTGATTGTTAATTATTTAAGCGTAACAATCGTAACCCCATTCTCTCCCTCTCCGTAAACACCGAGACGGTAGGTTTTTACGAATTTTGAGCCTTTAAGATACTTCTGCACCGCACTTCTCAGCGCACCTGTACCCTTGCCGTGAATAACCGTAAATTCACTTATATTATGCAGAAGCATCCCATCGATAAATGATTCAAGCGTAAAAATCGCCTCATCAACAGTCATGCCTCTTAAATCGCATCTGTTTTCCGCCGATGCCGTGAGGGAGCTTTCCGTTCCCTTGTTCCTCGTCATAATCGGCTGTTTTTTCGTGTCTTTTTTCTTTTCGACAAGACGAAGCTTAGACTGCTCCACACGCATACGCATAATGCCCGATGACACCGAAACATTGCCCTTTTTGTCGGGCAGAGCGTCAACAACGCCCTCTTTGCCTATCTCCGTTATAAACACTGTGTCGCCGATTTTAAGCGGACGGGGCAGAGTATAGTCATCATTATCATAAACGGATGCCGACACGGGATTAACCGTTCTGTCAAGCTCCTGAAGGCCCTTCTTCATGGCGTTTTTGGCTTTTCTCGCCGCCTCCGCAGGGTCTTTTGAAGCGTTCATTTCTTTTCTCAGCTTTTCGGCTTCGAGCATTAAAGCTCCTGCCTGACGCTTGGCGTTTTCGGACATACGAAGTGCCTCGCCCCGTGCTTTTTCAAGCTCTTTTTCGAATATGCCGTCTGCTTCTTTGAGCTTCTCATCTGCGGCTTTCAACTTCTCGGCAAGCTCTTTTCGCTCGCTGTCGGCTTTTTTCTGCTCCGCTTCAAGATTAAGACGTGTCGTTTCAAGCTTGTCCATAACATCCTCAAAACGAGTGCTTTCCTCCGATACAAGAGCCTTCGCACGGTCTATTAAATCGCCGTCAAGCCCCAGTCTCTCGCCTATCGCAAAGGCATTCGAGCGCCCCGGCACACCTATAAGCAGACGATATGTCGGGCGAAGCGTCTTTACGTCAAATTCACAGCAGGCGTTTTCCACACGTGCCGTCTGAAGCGCATAGCTTTTAAGCTCGGCATAGTGTGTCGTTGCGGCTGTTTTCGCACCGCATATAAACAGTCTTTCAAGAATGGCAGTGGCAAGTGCCGCACCCTCAACGGGATCTGTACCTGCCCCGAGCTCGTCTATAAGCACCAGAGAACGCTCGCCGCATTTAGACAGTATATCCACGATATTCACCATATGAGAAGAGAATGTGGACAGTGACTGCTCAATGCTCTGCTCGTCGCCTATATCCGCGAAAACATCTTTATAAATGCAGACTTTGCTGCCGTCAAAGGCGGGTATCATAAGTCCGCACGCCGCCATAAGCGTAAGAAGCCCCAGTGTCTTTATCGATACGGTTTTGCCGCCGGTGTTGGGGCCTGTTATAACAAGCGTATCAAAATCAACGCCCAGAGTTATATCCGTCGCAACGACCTTTTTTGGGTCAAGCAGGGGATGGCGTGCATGGTTTAATACCGTGATGCCCTGAGTGTTCAGTGACGGCACGGTTGCTTTCATTTTGTATGCGAGAGATGCTTTCGCGAATATAAGATTAAGCTCCACAAGACTCTCGTAATTGTGCTTTATCGTCTCGGCATAGTCGCCGACAAGTGACGACAGCTCGGCTAAAATCCGCTCGATTTCCTCTTTTTCCTTGCCCTGAAGCACACGAATATCGTTATTTGCTTCAACTACCGCAAGAGGCTCAATAAACACGGTTGCGCCCGAGCCCGATGTGTCATGCACAAGGCCCTGCACCTCGCCCCTGTGTTCGCTTTTTACGGGGACGACAAATCTGCCGTTTCTCTGCGTGATAATAGCGTCCTGCAGAAACTTCTGATAATAAGCCGAGCGAATCATACTCTCAAGCTTTTCTCTTACGGACTGTGCCTTGTTCTTTATCTTGCGGCGGATATCCGCAAGTGTTGGGGATGCCGTGTCCGCCATTTCTTCCTCGTTTGCGATTGAAGAAAAAATGCTGTTTTCGAGTGAGCGGTTGGGCATGAGTGACGCAAAATAAGCGTCAAGCACACTCTCCGCGCCCGGCTGAGAATAACGCCATTCCGACAAAGAACGGATGACTCTCAGCACCTCGCCGACATCTAACAGTTCACGCATATTAAGCGCACCGCCGGCTGATGCTCTCGCCAAGGCGGAATTGACATTTTTGAGCGCACCGAAAGAAGGACTGCCGAATTTCGCTAAAAGCACATATGCGGCATCCGTCTGATTTAACATGGCCTGAGCGTCGTACAGCTCCGTTGCGGGAACAATATTAAGAGCAAGCTCTTTTGCGTCATCGCACGAAGTCAGCTCCGAGAGCATATCAAGTATTTTATTCAGTTCAAGTGATTTGTGATGTTTGTTCATAGTTAAAATTAAAAATGACAGAGGGTGGAGGGCGAGCGAAGCGAGCCCGTGCCGCGAGCGAAGCGAGCGGAAGCGACGACGCCGCCGAAGGCAGGCGGAGGAGCTTTGCCCCCGAGTGAGGCAAATTTGTGCGGCTGCCGTCCTCGGCGGCCGGACAAATGAAGCCGAACGAAGGGCGCCGCTCCAAGTGGCACCCCGATGTCCGGGGCGTTAAGCCTGCATATTTTGAAAAAACTAACCGACCGGGCAGACGGGTGCACTGCAGAGCGGCGGATTGACTCGGCTTCCGACAAGGCCCGGCTGCACACGATAACAATTAGCAATTAGCAATGAGAAATTAGCAATGAACAATAAGCTTCGCAAGTGGCGTACAAGGAAATTTTGCAATGAATAATTAGCTTCGCAAGTGGCGTACAAAGAAATTTTGCAATGAACAATAAGCTTCGCAAGTGGCGTAGCTATATAATCCAAGACACGCAGTGTCTTCCGACATTATGCATTCTGCATTCTACATTCTGCATTCTGCATTCTGCCTTCCGTATTCCGCATTCCGCATTCTGCATTCCGCATTGACTGCAAAGAAATTTTGCAATGAACAATAAGCTTCGCAAGTG
>CAVFPQ010000182.1:0-3125 GCA_963624415.1 Acutalibacteraceae bacterium
AAGTTCCCTACGGCACTGTTCCGGCATTCGAGGGCAAAACTCCCGAAAAAGCGGCAACGGCTCAGTATACATACTCATTCGCGGGCTGGGATACAACTCCCACAGCGGTAACAGGTGCCAAGACATACAAGGCAACATACGGCAAGGTTACAAATCAGTATGAAATAAAGTTTGTAAACTCTGACGGCACAGAGCTTTATAAAGCGACACTTGACTACGGCTCACGTGTGGTTTACGGCGGCAAAACACCCGTAAAGGCATCGGATGCTCAGTATGACTACACCTTCAAAGGCTGGGACAAAACCGTTGTCAATGTAAAAGAAGATGCCGTTTATACCGCACAGTTCTATAACACACTCAGAAAATATAACATTACATTCAAAAACCACGACGACACAACTCTTGCCGTTTACGAAACGGAATACGGCACAACACCCGTATATGACAAAGGCGAGCCCACAAAGGATTCAACTGTTGCAAACGTTTACACATTCGCGGGATGGGACAAGACGGTTGCTCCCTGCACAGGTGAAGCCACCTATACCGCAACATTTACCGAGTCTGCGCGTCCTTATAAGATTACATTCAAAAACTGGGACGGCACGGTAGTTTACGCAGATGAATTTGGCTACGGTTCAAAGCCCTCCTGCCCCGTAACGCCTACAAAGGCATCAACGGTTGACAAGGAATACACCTTCGCGGGCTGGGGTGAAATCACTGCGGTTGACGGTGAAAAGACTTATACCGCAACATACACCGAGAGCACACGCAAATATCTTGTAACGTTCCTTGACGGTGATCTTAAAGAGATTCAGAGCGGATATGTTCCTTACGGTGAAACTCCCGTATATTCCGGCAAAACACCCACAAAGGCAAATACAGCTCAGTATACATTTACTTTTAACGATTCGTGGGACAAGGAGCTGTCTCCGGTTACCGGTAATACGACATACACTGCGCAGTTTAACGCTGATGTTAATTCGTATCAGATTAAGTTCTTTAACTACGACGGCACTCCGCTTGATACAAAGACAGTCGCCTATGGCACAACGCCCGTATATGACAAAGACGAGCCCGTAAAACCGAACGATAAAACAAATTCATATGAATTCAGCGGCTGGTCACCCGAAATTGCGGCGGTAACAGGCGATGCCGAATACACAGCGCAGTATAAACAGATAAAGCTTTCTTACATAATAAGCTTTGTAAACGATGACGACACACCTATAAAGAAGTACCGTGTATCGGCAGGTGATAAACCGGTATATGACGGCGACAAACCCACAAAGGCGTCCACAGCTGAATTTGACTACGCATTCGCAGGGTGGGACAAAGAAATTGTCGAGGCATATGGTGAGGCAACATATAAGGCGACGTACGATGCAACAAGAAGAAGCTATGACATTAAGTTCTATAACTACGATGGCACTCTTCTTAAAACGCAGTCCGTTGAGTACGGCACTGTTCCCGAATATGACGGCAAAACTCCCGTAAAGACAGGCAATGTACAGTTCGGTTATGTATTTATCGGTTGGACTGTTGACCCCACAGCCGTAACAGGTGAGGCTTCTTATACCGCGAAATTTGAAGAGGTTACAAACAAGTATAAGATTAAGTTTGTCAACTTCGACGGTAAGGTTCTTCAGGAGACCGATGTAGAGTACGGTGAGACTCCCGAATACAAAGGTGACACACCCGAAAAAGCGGCAACTGCACAGTACTCATACACATTCGCAGGTTGGACACCCGAAATTGACACGGTTAAGGGCATAGCCACCTACACAGCAAAGTACACAAGCACAGTCAACAGCTATACCGTTAAGTTCGTAAACTACGACGGCACAGAACTTTACAGCAAAACGCTTGACTACGGTTCATATCCGACATACGGCGGAAAGGTTCCGACACGTGCGACAGATGACGATTATGTCTACACATTCGCAGGCTGGGACAAGAGCTTCGCACGCATAACAGGTAACACAACATTCACGGCAAAGTATTCGACAGTTGCCAACAGCTTCACGGTAAAGTTCGTTGATGACAACGGCAATACACTTCAGAGCAAGAACTACAAGCTCGGTGAAATGCCTGTATTTGACGGCACACCGACAAAGGACTTCACCGACAAGGTTCACTACACCTTCACAGGCTGGGACAAGGAAATTGTCGCGGTAACGGGCTTCACGGCATACAAGGCTGTATTTGCAGAGGAAGAACATACCCTTTCATATACCGAGACAAAAGAACCCACATGCACCGAAGGCGGCAAGACCGTATATGTATGCGCAGACTGCGGATACACGAAGGTTATTGAAACTTCGGCTTTGGGACACAAGCTCGGCGAAACGGTTATTGACGGTGACAGAGCATACAAAGAATGCTCCGTATGCGGTGAACAGGTTGAGGTTGAGCTTGAAGATGCGCAGTATCAGAACAGCCTTTGCAAGTACTGCGGCAAGTATCACTATAAGTACATCAGACCCGACTTCGGTTGGCTGAGCTGCTTTATCGCCAGACTGTTTGATTTGTTTGCAGAAATAGCAAAGAAGCTTGCATGAGTTCGAGTATAGCATAATGTTATCTCGGTAATATTCCTCCCGGGGCGGTCAGCCGCTCCGGGAGGAGTTTTTAAATAAGATTGTGATGGAGGCGAGGAGCGAAGCGACGAGCCGTAGGGGCCGCGAGCGACCGGAGGGAGCGAGCGGCACGCCGAGCGAAGCGAGGCGGAAGCCCGAGGCGGGGCGGTGTGCCTGCCGGCAGGCAGGCACACCGTCACCGGCGAGGGCTTCGCCGCGACGACGACGCGAAGCGGAGGAGGAGCGGCAATGCCCGGAATGAGCCGAATTTGTGATGCTGTCTTGACAGCAGAACAAATGAAGGTGAATGGAGGGCGGCCGCTCAAAGTGGCACCTGTCGGTCCGGACCTAAAGTCGGTATATTCGAAAAAGCCGACGTCCGGACAGACAGGTGCACTGCAGAGCGGCCGAGCCCGCCGGTACGGCCAAAGCCCGCCAATGCAAAAGAAGCCTGCCTACACTAAGTCCATAAATTAAATTTCACTGCAAAGCCCGGCAATACTTCAAAAGCCTGTCTTTCGCGAAGCTCTATAATCCAAGTCCGCAGGA
>CAVFPQ010000183.1:0-3123 GCA_963624415.1 Acutalibacteraceae bacterium
ATTGATAATTTGTCTTTGTTTTGAAACAATACTTCCTTATCAGTACGTGGCTAAAGACGGGCTTTTTGCTTGATTGTAGGCTTTGTTGCATAGCCCGGTTATTCAGCCGCTCGGAAGTGACATTCCTTTCAATCAACCCGAAATAAATTTCTTTAGGCAAAGTGCCGGAAGCCACATTCCATCGCGGCTGTCCTTCGCTCGCCTTCGTTTGTCCTGCCGTCACAGACAGCATCACAAACTTGACTCGCTCGGGATTATATGCTCGCTTCGCTCGCATTGCCTTTTATAATCCAAGCTTATTAAAAAGCCTTTTCGCATTCTCATTCGCCGTATCAATTACATTCTGCGTGTCGGTTCCTCTTACTCCGGCTATAACCTGCGCGGCATATGCTATAAGCGAAGAATCATTGCGTTTGCCTCTGAACGGCACGGGTGCCATATACGGGCAGTCGGTTTCGAGCAGAAGCCTGTCGGACGGCACTTCTTTTGCGACTTCAAGCGGCTTTTTGGCGTTTTTGAAGGTCACAGCACCGCCGAGGCCTATATATAAGCCCAAGGATACGGCTTCTTTCATTGTTTCAACACTGCCCGAAAAACAGTGAAGCACTCCTTTCGGTTTATGCTTTTTAAGAAGCTCCATTGTGTCGCCGTGTGCGTCCCTGTCGTGAATAATCACCGGCAGATTATATTCATTGGCGAGAAGCAGCTGTTTTTCAAAAAATATCAGCTGTTTTTCTTTTGTGTCGGCGGTGTAGTGATAATCAAGTCCGATTTCACCTATCGCAACACATTTTTTGTGCTTTAACAGCTCTTTTATACGGTCGATTTCGTCAAATTCAAGCTCGCCGCAGTCCTCGGGATGTATCCCCGCCGCAAAATACGCAAAAGAATATTTCTCGGCGATTTTCATGCTTTCGACTGAGGTTTCATATGTCGTGCCGCAGTTTATTATATTCGCAACGCCCTTTGACGGCAGGGAAGTCAGAAGCGCATCCCTGTCATCATTAAACGCTTCATCGTTATAGTGGGCGTGTGTATCGAAAATATTGCCGTACATATCAGCAGAGCTTCGCGCCGGCGGGGATTGAGTCATCAACAAGCAGCAGATGAAGCTTTTCTTCGCCGCCCTCTTTGTGAACGGCTGAAATAAGCATACCGCAGGATTCTGTTCCCATCATCTTTCTCGGGGGCAGATTAAGAATTGCAACAGCCGTTTTGCCTATAAGCTGTTCGGGCTCATAGAATTTGTGAATACCCGACAGAATTATTCTGTCTGTGCCGGAGCCGTCATCAAGAGTGAATTTAAGAAGCTTTTCGCTCTTCTTTACGGCTTCGCACGCCTTTATTTTTACAGCACGCATATCGGATTTGCAGAATGTGTCAAAGTCAATGTTTTCTTCGCTCAGAGGCTCAACCTCGACTGCGTTCCCCTTTGCCTTCTTTCTCTGTTCTTCCTGCAATGCGTTAAGCTCTTCAATCGCTTTTTCGGTGTCGATTCTCGGGAAGAGCGCATCACCCTTTACGACTGTTGCATCGGCGTTAAGCATACCGAAAGTGCCGATGCTGTCCCATGTTTTGCTGCTGTCATCCGCACCGATTCTCTCAAGCATTTTTGCGGCTGTATCGGGCATAAAGGGCGAGAGTGTCACGGCACAGATTCGTATGGTTTCAAGCAGATTGTACATAACGGTTGCAAGACGCGGCTTGTTCGCTTCGTCCTTCGCCAGTGTCCACGGTGTGTTTTCGTCAATATATTTGTTGGCTCTGTCAATGACCGCCAGAATATCCTCAAGGGCTTTCTGGAAACGGTAATTCTCCATGTCGTCCTCATATTTTGCTTTAAGCGAGGAGGCAATTTCTATAAGAGAATCATCCGCTTCGGTTTTAAGTCTGTCGGACGGGAGTGTGCCGCCGAAATATTTGTCAACCATCGCAACGGTTCTCGAAACAATATTGCCTATGTCGTTTGCGAGGTCATTGTTGATTGTATTTATAAGAAGCTCGTTTGAGAAGTTGCCGTCCGTGCCGAAGGGGAAGGAGCGGAGAAGGAAAAATCTGAGTGCGTCAACACCGAATTTTTCGGCGAGAACATACGGATCAACGACATTGCCCTTTGATTTTGACATTTTGCCGCCGTCCATTACAAGCCAGCCGTGACCGAAAACATGCTTCGGCAGAGGCATATTCATGCTCATGAGCATTGCGGGCCATATGATAGAATGGAATCTTACAATTTCTTTTCCGACAAAATGAACATCTGCGGGCCAGAATTTGTCATAGTCATTATATTTGTCGTTCATAAAGCCAAGAGCCGTTGTGTAGTTAAACAGAGCGTCAACCCATACATATACAACGTGACCGGGATCAAAATCAACCGGAATGCCCCACTTGAAGCTTGTTCTGCTCACACACAGATCGTCAAGACCGGGCTTTATAAAGTTGTTTACCATCTCGTTTACACGGCTTCTCGGACGCAGAAAGTCTGTATTTTCAAGAAGATCCTGAACTTTGTCGGCGTATTTGCTGAGACGGAAGAAATATGCTTCTTCTTCCGCATCATGCACCTCACGACCGCAGTCGGGGCATTTGCCGTCTTTAAGCTGGCTCTCTGTCCAGAATGACTCGCAGGGCGTGCAGTATTTGCCCTTGTACGCACCCTTGTATATGTCGCCGTTCTCGTACATTTTTCTGAAAATCTTCTGTATGGATTCACAGTGATAATCATCTGTTGTGCGTATAAAACGGTCGTTTGAAATATTCATCAGCTTCCACAGGTCAAGCACACCCTTTTCGCCTGCGACAATATTGTCAAGGAATTCCTTGGGTGTCACGCCCGCTTCTTTTGCCTTGTTCTCGATTTTCTGACCGTGCTCGTCGGTGCCCGTAAGGAACATTACATCGTAGCCCGTGAGCCTTTTGTATCTTGCCATGGCATCCGCCGCAACGGTGCAGTATGTGTGCCCGATATGAAGCTTGTCTGACGGATAATAAATAGGAGTGGTTATGTAGAATTTTTTCTTCTCCATTGTGTTGTTCTCCTTTTGCGATAATATAATAACTTATATAATACAATCATAAGTCCTTTTTGTCAATAAACCTGATTGGTAGGTTGATGAAATAATA
>CAVFPQ010000184.1:0-3013 GCA_963624415.1 Acutalibacteraceae bacterium
GTTTGACAAAAATCCTTATATGGGATAAAATATTTTTTGAGGTGATGACATTGTCAGACTTTATGAAAAAATTCGGTCAGACCGGGTCTGCAGTCCCTATGGATGGGCAAAGCTTTATAAAAAACATCTTTCGTTTTACGGTAATTACCGATAAAATCCTCAGAATTGAAGAACAGAAAAACAACAGGTTCTGCGATATGCCCACACAGGCGATATTAAACAGAAAAATTGACAAAGTCGAAAGCAAATTCAGTGTCAGGAATGAGCTTGTAACGATAAAAACTCCCACAACGACATTTTTCTATGACATAAAAGCAAAGAAAATGATGGCTGTCGCACTTGAAGACGGCAGATATGTCACTCAATTTAAGAAGGGCAATCTTAAAGGCACAGGCAGAACGCTCGACAATACAAACGGCTTCTGCAAACTCTCCGACGGCGTAATTTCAACGGACGGTGTCGCCGTGCTTGATGACAGCCTGTCACTTGTTCTTACCGAGGACGGTCACATAATAAAAAGAGAGTTTGCCGAAAAGGACGAATATTATTTTGCTTACGGATTTGAGTATGAGAAGGCAATTTGCGATTATTTCCGCATATCGGGCTTCCCTCCGCTTATTCCCCGTTTTGCACTCGGCAACTGGTGGAGCAGATATAAGGCGTATACACAAGAAGAGTATGAAGCTCTTATGAATCGCTTTGAAAAAGAGAAAATTCCGATTACAGTCGCCACCGTTGACATGGACTGGCACTGGGTTGATGTTGAAAAGGAATTCGGAAAAGAAGCGAAGAAAATCCGCACAAAAAATAATTTTATGGAAAAGGTATATTCCGTCATGTTCCCGGGGTGGACGGGATATTCATGGAACACAAGGCTTTTCCCCGATCCCGAAGGATTTCTTAAATTCCTGAAAGAGAAAAATCTTCATGTAACAATGAACCTTCACCCTGCCGGCGGATGCAGATTTTATGAAACGGAATATGAAAATTTCTGCAGATTCCTCGGCAAGGACCCTTCAAAAAAAGAGGTTATCCCCTTCGACCTGTCGGATGACAAATTCATAGAGGGATATTTTAAGTATCTCCATCATCCGCACGAAGAAAAAGGCGTTGATTTCTGGTGGATTGACTGGCAGCAGGGCAAAAATTCCGATGTATCGGGGCTTGATCCGCTTACGGCGTTAAACTACTATCACTATAAAGACAACGACAGCGACAACAAAAGAGGACTGATACTCTCTCGTTTCAGCGGAGCGGGTGCGCACAGGTACCCGATAGGCTTCTCAGGCGATACGTTTATGACATGGGCATCACTCAATTACCAGCCGTATTTCACTTCAACCGCTTCAAACATAGGATACACATGGTGGAGCCACGATATAGGCGGCCACACATTCGGCATTCGTGACGATGAGCTGTATCTGAGATGGGTTCAGTACGGCGTGTTCTCCCCTATTATGCGGCTTCACTCCACATCAAATGAATTTATGGGCAAAGAGCCGTGGATGTACCGTTCGTTCGCAAGAGAGGGAGCGACAAATGCACTGCGTTTAAGACACAGGCTTATTCCGTATATTTACTCAATGAACCACCTGACGCATACGCAAGGAAAGCCGCTTGTTCGTCCGATGTATTATCAGAATCCGCACGATAAAGACGCTTATAATGTACCCAATGAGTATATGTTCGGCACAGAGCTTCTTGTGTGTCCGATAACGGAAAAAATCGACCCTCGCACCGAGCTTGCCGGCACGGATTGCTACATACCCGAAGGCAGATACACGGATATTTTCACGGGGCGTATATATGAGGGCAAGCAAAAACTGCGCCTTTACAGAGATGAAGCGAGCATTCCGGTTCTCGCAAAGGCGGGCGCGATTATTCCCATGTATCCCGAAAATATAGGCAATTCAACGAAAAATCCCGATGAATATGATGTTCTTGTTTACAGGGGCAACGGATTTTTTGAGCTTTACGAGGATGACGGCGAAACAAACGAATTTAAAAACGGAGCCGGCTGTGTTACTCTGTTTTCCGAAGATGAGCATAATAACTGCGTTGTATTTTCAATTTCCGAGGTTTCGGGCGACCACTCGGTTATACCCGAAAAGCGTACGTTTAATATATACTTCAAGGATATTGTAAATGCCGAAAAAATTGATGTCAGAGTTAATTCCGAAAATGTCAATGCACTTCCCTTTTCGCGCGTGTTCAGGGTGGAAATGACATAAAAAGAGTTCTGCTTGAACCGATGCTCAAAGACGGAAACAGCACACTCATTCCGGGGTACCTTAAGGGTGCGATTGAAGAGATTGAGTCGCTTAAATAACGCAGAGATTCGGGCTTTCACCGAATCTCGATAAAAAATGAACTAAATGCAAACCGCCGCCGATCGAATAAGCTCGACCGACGGCGGTTTTTTATGAAACGAAATTATTCATCGATGCTGATTTTGAAAAGACGAGAGAACATTTTCTTTATGCTGTTAAAAAGATTTTTGATAAAGCTTTTGATTTTGACGAGCGGTGTGTTATCTTCTTTGTTGTCATCAGTATCATCGGTTGACATTTTAATACCGCAGACATCGCAGGAACCGTCATTGTCCGCATCGCTATGTGCGAGAGTTGCAAGTTTTTCCACTACAATTTCGCCGCAAAGCGGGCAGATCTTAATTTTTACACCCTGTTCAACACAGGAAGGCGTTATAATTTCGGCATATGAGCCGAATTTATGCTCGGTAGACTGTTCCTCGGTAGGAGAAGCAGGGTCAGTGGGATATAATCGGCTTTTGTCTGTAAGGTGAAAAGTTCGGGGAGGGGGTGCGTGTGCAGAGGTTAAAAAGAAGCTCGGTGCGTTCGTCAAGGTATGCATCACGTGAAGAAGAAATATTTTGGGCTTGAGACAGAAGTGTTACGAAAGGCACGGAGGACATACTTTTTATCTCATGCAGAATATTTTTGCCTATTGAGTCAAAGCCGAGAACGTTTATATACGAAAGTTCGGAAGCGGCATC
>CAVFPQ010000185.1:0-2973 GCA_963624415.1 Acutalibacteraceae bacterium
CAGAATATTACAGAGATTTTCCGCAAAAAAGGACATCAAAAATATCGTTTCGGAATGTACTGTCCTTTTTTTATAATCTTTATCTTGGTGGTGAAACATGGACTCCTCATCAGACAACAACAGAAAACAGTTCGGCGGCCGCAGTGCAAGAGGCACGGGTTCCGTCAGACGCACAAGCAGGCAGACGCAGACGGGAAGAACAACTGCGAATAACATATATACACATCCGACATATACATCGGGAACGCAGAACGACTCCCGCAGAACCGACACATCATATTCACGTCGGACAGACGGATATTCGCAGAGAACAACCTCGGAATATTCGAGACAGTCGGACGAATATTCGCAGCGGGCAGGCTCAAATTACTCAAGACAGGCTGTCAATTCGACACAGAGAACACAGCCGACAGGAAGCACTCAGACGGGTGCAAAACAAAAAACTCAGCCGCAGACACGAAAGCCCGTACAGAAAAATACAGCACAGCCAAAAAAGAAAAAGCATACCGGCAGAAAAATATTCGGTGCGTTTATCGCTCTTTTGCTCGTGCTTATAATCGGTGCCGGTGCGGCGGGAGTGGGCGTATATTCATATGTCCTCAAAAATTACACAAGCACAACACTCGCAAAAAACACGTATATTTCGGACAGTGAGCTTAAAAGCGATTCGTCTGTTACCAATATTCTTATGATGAGTGTCGACAACGAGAACACGAACGACAACACACGATCCGACTCGATGATCTTGCTGTCAATCGACACAAAGCACAACAAGCTTAAAGTCATTTCATTTTTAAGAGATATGTATGTCACCGTTCCCGGGCACGGCGAGACAAAGCTTACACACGCCTGTGCATATTCGGACGGCGGCCCTCAGCTGACACGTGACACGATTGAGCTTAATTTCGGCGTAAAGATAGACGCATACGCAAAAATCGGCTACGATGTCTTCAGAACGGTTATCGACGATGTCGGCGGCATAACAATTCCCGAGATTGACGAAACGGAGTCAAAGGCACTCAAAAGAGAGGGTGTCGAGGTTGAGCCGGGCACAAATATTCATCTTAACGGCTGGTGCGCACTTATTTACTGCCGCATAAGAAAGGGGCAGACGGACTTTGAACGCACGGAGCGTCAGCGCAGAACGATAGGTCTTGTTTTGGAGCAGATGAAGAAAATGAGCCCCAAAGATCTTATAAAGCTTGTAAAGGACGTTGCGGACAAAATAGAATGCTCAATTCCCAAAAATGAGCTTCTGTCGATAGGGCTTAAAGCACTGCCGTGTCTTACGAACGATTTGGAGCAGACGCACATTCCGACAGACGGCGCATGGGAGTACGGCACACGTGACGGCATGAGCGTGGTTCTTGTCAATCTTGAAAAGAACAAAGAGTATTTAGCCGAGTTTATCTACGAAAAAGACTGATTTTGAGCATTTTTCGCAATAAAACCGTCGGCATTAAAAAACACTTGAAATGTTGAAAATACAAGTTTATAATACTTGTGTAAAATATTCAAACGGAAACGGAGGAAATTCCGATGTCAAAGCTTTTCAACGCTTACTGCAGAACATATCAGACAATTATGAAATTTGCAGTAAACTTCCTTGACTGGACAGAGCCCGAGCTTATAAAGGGTGAAGGCGCAGTAAAGCAGCTGCCCGCCAAAATCGTGGAGAAAGGTCTCAACAGTGTTCTTGTCGTAACCGATAAGGGACTTATGGGTCTTAATCTTCTTGACGGTCTTTTCGCAGGTCTCAAGGAAGCGGGCATCAACTACGTTGTTTATGACGGCGTACAGCCCAACCCCACAATCGACAATATCGAGGCGGCACTTGAGCTTTACAAATCAAACGGATGCAAGGGTATTGTAGCATTCGGCGGCGGTTCACCCATGGACTGCGCAAAGGCATGCGGCGCAAGAGTCGCACGTCCCGACAAGACTATCCCCGAGCTTCGCGGTGTTCTTAAGGTTATCAAGAAGCTTCCGCCCCTGTTTGCTGTTCCCACAACAGCCGGCACGGGAAGCGAAACTACCATTGCCGCAGTTGTATCCAACCCCGTAACTCACGAGAAGAACGCCATCAATGACCCGAGACTTCGTCCGAAGGTCGCTGTTCTCGATCCCGAGCTTACGGTAGGTCTTCCCAAGAAGATTACTTCCACCACCGGTATGGATGCTCTGACACACGCAGTCGAGGCGTATATCGGCCGCTCCAACACCAAGGACACACGTGCAGCAGCTGAAAAAGCCACAAAGATGATTTTCGACAACATTCTTACGGCTTACGAAGACGGCAAAAATCTTACCGCGCGTCAGAATATGCTTGAAGCATCCTATCTCGCAGGACTTGCGTTCACAAGAGCATATGTCGGTTATGTACACGCAATCGCACACAACCTCGGCGGTATGTACGGCACACCTCACGGTCTTGCAAACGCAGTTATACTTCCCTATGTTCTCGATTATTACGGAGCGACGGCATACAAGCCTCTTGCAAAGCTTGCCGACATTGCGGGCCTTGACACCGCAGGCATGAATGAGGAGCAGAAGGCTCAGCTGTTCATCGCAAAGATAAGAGAGTTCAACAAGAAGATGGACATTCCCGAGAAGTTCGACTTCATCAAGGAAGAGGACATTCCCACAATTGCCAAGAGAGCGCTTAAAGAGGGCAATCCGCTTTATCCCGTTCCGAAGATTATGGACATGGCAGACTGCACGTTCGTAATCCGTGAGCTTATGGCATAAGAGCACAAACAGAAATATGATAAAAAGCATCGAGTTTACCGTAATGGTGGGCGAGATGCTTTTTTTATGAGATGGAGGAGGGGCGAGCGAAGCGAGCCGTAGCCCGAGCGTAAGCGAAGGCACAGCCCGAGCGAATGCGAGGGCATGGCCCGAGCGAATGCGAGGGCATGGCCCGAGCGAATGCGAGGGCACAGCCCGAGCGAATGCGAGGGCACAGCCCGAGCG
>CAVFPQ010000186.1:0-2938 GCA_963624415.1 Acutalibacteraceae bacterium
GCAATGTTGTTATAATGTATAATGCAGAATGCATAATGCATAATTTCGGAAGTCCAAAGGACTTGGATTATATAGCTCCGCCTCTTGCGAAGTTCCATTGCTGATTGCTGATTTTTCAAAAACTGCCGTTTTCGGGGCGAAATCGTGTTTCCGTTCGTAATATAATATTCTCGCAAGCTTGTAATTTAATATAAAAAAACAGGAGAATAAGATGCGAGAATTGACTTTAGCCTTCGGAGAGAGCTGTCACGCCACAAACTGGTCAAACAGAAGAACAGGCTTTGACGGACTTTGCGAATGGCTTAAAAAACCCGTTCGAACCGAAGAAACAACAGAGCAGTACAGGAATTTTTCAAAGGAAGACCGTGACAAGGCAAAGGACCAAGGCGGTTTTGTGGGCGGCTATCTTAACGGAAACAAAAGGCGTGTCGAAAATGTTCGTTTTCGCTCCATGCTGACACTTGACGCAGACAATGCCGAAAAGGGCTTTATAAAGCGTTTCACAGCAAATTGTTGTTACGCCGCCGCTCTCTACACCACACACAGCCACACTCCCGACGCACCGAGAGTTCGTATTATCGTGCCTCTTACACGGGACGTAAGCTCCGATGAATTTATCGCAATCAGCAGATATTTTGCCGCCGACTGGGGCATTGAGCAGTTTGACGAATGTTCATTCCGTCCGGCGCAGCTTATGTATCGCCCTTCCGTGTGCTGTGACGGTGAATTTATTTTCAGAAAAATCGAGGGCGAGTGGCTCAACCCCGACCGTTATCTGGCTGTTCACCCCGATTGGACACGCTGCGATACTCTCCCCACGGCAAAGCGAGAAAATATCCCGGCAAAGTCCAAAAACGGCACAGTGTCCGATCCGCTTAAAAAAGACGGAATTGTAGGCACATTCTGCCGCGCGTACCCCATAAGAGAAGCGATTGAGACGTTTCTGTCAGATGTCTACTCCCCTTCCATGCACACGGGGAGATACGATTATATCCCGGCGGAATCAAGTGCGGGTGTGGTTATATACGATGAAAAATTCGCTTACAGTCACCACGCGACCGACCCCGCCTACGGCAGACTTCTTAACGCTTTTGACATTGTTCGTATTCACAAGTTCGGTGACGGCGATCCGAAAGATTCCTTTGACAGAATGTGTCTGTTCATATGCGAGGATGCGAGGGTAAAGCGACAGCTGACACAGGATCTTAAAAATACGACTCAGAGCGGCTCCCCTGCCGACACGAAAACAGACACTAACGACAAGTCCGACGATGATATTGACGGAATTGAGTTTAATAAAAACGGCGAAATAAAAGACACATTAGACAATATCGTTCTTGTAATCCGCTCTGACAAAGGGCTTAAAAACATAGCCTACAATCTGCACCGTGACTCGATTGAATCAAGAGGCGCTCTGCCGTGGAAGCAGATAAAACCCGGCTGGAGCGACTCGGACAGCGCTTCTCTTAAAGTGTATCTGTCGAAAAAATACGGCTTTTATTCCCCAAACAAGACACGGGACGCACTGCTGGCGGTTGCATCCGAAAGGGCATATCACCCCGTTATGGAGTATCTCAACGCCCTGCCCCATTGGGACGGCAAAAAGAGGGTTGATACACTTCTTGTTGATTATTTCGGCGCAGAGGACAGTATTTACACAAGAGCCGTCACACGCAAAACGCTTGCCGCAGCCGTTGCGAGAATTTTTGAGCCGGGCAGAAAGTTTGACAGTGTGCTTATTCTGAACGGCCCTCAGGGGATAGGCAAAAGCACATTTTTCTCCCGTCTTGCCGGTGACTGGTTTTCGGACTCGCTGACAGTTACGGATATGAAGGACAAGGCAGGAGCGGAGAAGCTTCAGGGCTATTGGATTTTGGAGCTGTCGGAGCTTAACGGCATGAAAAAGACGGATGTTGAAGTCGTAAAATCGTTCATCACCCGCTGTGACGACAAATACAGGGCTTCCTACGGCGTAAATGTGGAGAGTCACCCGAGACAGAGCATAATAGTAGGTTCGACAAACGCCGAGGACGGTTTCCTGCGTGATATTACGGGCAACCGCCGCTTCTGGCCCGTTCGTATAAGCGGACAGAGCGAAAAAAAGCCGTGGGATATTGATACTCCCACAGTTAAACAGATATGGGCAGAGGCCCTTGAAATTTACAAAAGCGGCGAAGTGCTGTATCTGAAAGGTGAAGAAGCGACCGCCGCCCAAAACGAACAGGCAAACGCCCTTGAATCGGATGACCGTGAGGGGCTTGTCCGCAAATATCTCGATACGCTCCTCCCCGATGAATGGGACAGCATGAACCTTGCGGAGCGACGCAACTTTATAAATGACAGCGAGTATGATTTCAACAGGCACAAGGGGAAGAACAAGAGACAGACGGTGAGCAATATAGAAATCTGGTGCGAGTGCTTCGGGAGAGATGGGGCGGAGATGCGTTCGGCAGATTCATATACAATTTCGGCGATAATGAAGAAAATAAACGGATGGGAGAAAGACATGATAAATCGCCCGGTTGTTCCTTTATACGGGCAACAGCGATTATATGTCAGAACTTGATTTGCATTTTTTCGGAGTGAAAATCGTCAACGATAGGAATAAAATAAATACCGGGTTGTCAAGAAGTTGTCAAGAAAATGACGAGGTTGTCAAGGAAGTTGTCAAGGAAATGACAAAGTTGTCAAGAGGTTGTCAAGAAAATTCCAAGGTTGTCAAGAGGTTGTCAAGAGAATTATTACAAAATCGCATTAAATTTTGCAAAATTTTTCCCTATCTTTTCAGTAGGTTGTCAAGTTGTCAAGGAGGTTGTCAAGGAGGTTGTCAAGCTGTAAATGGCTTAACAGAGCCATTCTTCGGTTGATTTGACAACCTTGACAACTTTTTCCTAATACGAGATAAAAGTAGTATATATATAGTATATATGGTATATAT
>CAVFPQ010000187.1:0-2920 GCA_963624415.1 Acutalibacteraceae bacterium
ATATAGCTCTTGTTGAATATTCAGACGACAGCATAAACGGAGGCAAAAATCATTATTATAATGTTGATTTTGACTTCACAAATGACAGTGATGTTATAAAATCCGGTATATCGGCTCTTTCCACGAGGCGCGGAAGCTACGAACCGGTCTATTCCGCAATAATAAACGGTTTAGATGAGCTTCACTGGGGGGAAAATTCCGCAAAGAGAATTATTCTGATAGGCGACGAGGAGCCTTTGGATGAATCGACATTATCGACCGGATTTGATTATGATGCGGCATTAAATGCTCTTACGGAGAAGGAAATCTGCGTTTATTCCGTAGCAACCGGCGGCACGGATCTTGAAAAATTCAAATCGCTGGCAAATGATACAAACGGTTCTTATCATCAAAGCTCCACCGATGATGATTTTGCGGTTGTTTTGACGGATATAATCGATTCTATTCCGGAGTCCATTCATATTCATGATTATGAGATTACCGAAAAAACAGACCCGACATGCACAAAAGACGGCGCTGCTTCGTATTCCTGCACAGGATGCGGTAAAAAGCTTAAAAATGTTGTTTTGCCCGCAACAGGACACACTTATACATCCGAACAGAGAAATGACAATAACGATTCGTATGTTCTCTTTACCTGCGGCAAATGCGGCGATACATATAAAATATATGATCCTGCTGCGGCTGTTGAGCTTGATGCGAACGGCATTATAAACGGCATCACCCTTACATGGGCGGCGGCTGTCGAACCGTCTGTTACGGGATACAAACTGTACCGTTCTTCCTCCGAAAACGGTGAATACAATCTTCTGACATCTGTAAAGGGCACTTCCTATACAGACAAATCGGTTGAAGTCGGCACGGAATATTTCTACAAAATTATGGCTGTAAAGGGCAGTGTAGAGGGTGCATTGAGCGATATTGCTTCGGCTGTTCCTCTTCCCGATACAATTGTTCCCAATATAAAATCCGTAACACCTGCCACATACTCCGTAATTTCAAAAACGGTGTCGGTCAAGGTTGCGGCGACCGATAATGTTGGTATTGTTAAATATGAAGCATACTGCATAACTTCCGACTCCGAAGAAAAACAGATGCTAAGCACTGCTTTGACAAATACAGGCTGTGCCGTATCATTTGACACAACCGCAGTCCCCGATGGTGTTATATCATTTACCGTTGCGGCATATGACGCCATGAACAATGTATCCACACAAACCCTCACATACAAAATCGACAACACCGGGCCCGATACCGTCAGTGCGTTTAAGACTATTGCACTGCACCCGACACAGCTTACTCTGTCATGGGAAAAGCCCCTCGATGAAGATTTGGCTTACTTTGTTCTCGAGCAAAAATGCGGCGAAAATATAACCGTGGTCGGCTCGAAAATTACAAGTCTTGGCTACAATGTATTAAATCTTACGCCCGATACCGAATATTCATATCGTGTTAAGTGCGTTGATCAATACGGCAACGAGGGCGAATATACCGATTGGATTACCATTACGACCACGACAGACACAACCGCACCCGTTGTTACGTCTCAGTCCAAAAATTCCGGTGCGTATAATAAATCGGTTACATATTCCGCAACCGTAAAAGATGACTACGCTGTAAAGAGTGTTGATATTGAGTATTCATACGATAAGATTACATGGACAAAGATAGACGGTTTCACTTATGATGTTGACAACAAAACCGCCAATGTGTCTCTGCCGATTGACCTTACTGCATACAATGAAGGCAGTATCTATATCAGAGCTGTCGGTACGGATAAATTCGGCAATGTCGGCGATACAAGCGAAAACGCACCGTTTGTTGAGTATCTTATCGACAGAACTGCACCCGAAAAGGTTGATATCAAGTCGTCGGTTGTTACCGATAAGACAATAACCGTTAACTGGAACGCCTGCACATCAACGGATGTCAAGTCATATTCTGTTTACAGAAGCACATCCGCAGACGGTGAGTATAAATGTATTGCAAGCAACGTAAAGTACCTGAACTATAACGATACGTCCGTTTCGAGAAATACGGAATATTTCTATAAAGTTGCGGCTGTTGACAATGCCGGAAATGTCGGCGAACTCGGAAATTACGGCAGTGCGCATGTGTACGAGGATGCAATAGCTCCGAATATAGCTTCCGTTTTACCTAAAAATACAACAATCGGCCCGATAAACAAAACCGTAAGTATTTTGGCGACTGATAATGACAATCTCAAAAATATAATCATTGAGATGAAAACCACAGACGACACCGATTTCTCAGTCTATAAAACAGTTAATGTATCAGGCACATCTAAAACAGCAACATTCGATTTGCCTCTTGATTCCTTTGCACACGGCGACACGGTGCAGATTCGAGTTAAGGCAGTTGACGCAATGGGGCTTTCTTCCGATACAGTGACCTGCTCGTATACTATCGACAAGCTTGCTCCCAATGCAGATGCTCTCAGTGTTGTCGGCAATGAGGGAAATGCGGTTGTCACATGGAAAGACTGTGGCGAAGGTGATTTAAGCGGATTTGAAATTTACAGATGCACCGGCACAACCGAAACACGTATAGCGGGACGCAGTGTAAATACATCGGGCAGTTATAAAATTACGGATACCTGCGAGCTTGAAAGTGTTCGTTACCGTGTTGACGCAGTTGACAGATACGGAAATAAAAACAGCTTCTATTCAGTCAGCGTATCAACTGTTGTCATTCTGAACCCGACAATAACCCTGCCAAATACGATTGAAACCGAATCTTCGCTTACTTTCTCCGCTTCAAGCACAAAATCATATTATGGTGTTTCGGAATACAAGTGGAGCTTCAGTGACGGTACTGCACTTACAGGCGAAACCGTTTCTCGTAAATTTGACGCGGCAGGCAGTTTTTCGGTTACGCTGACAGTTACAGATGCCAAGGG
>CAVFPQ010000188.1:0-2911 GCA_963624415.1 Acutalibacteraceae bacterium
CCGATGCTTACTTTACATCTGCGGACGTTGACTTCACCGGTGACATATCAGTCTCCGATGCCCGTCTTATCCTTCGTGCCGCCGTCAAACTCGACGACCCCAAAAAGGATTGGATTAAGTAAAACATCTGAATAATATCATAGCAAAACGGGAGAACCGACCACACCACGGACGGACTCCCGTTTTTTTTCAGGTGTTAATATCGGAGTTGAAATAATGCGTTCGGTTTGATATAATCGTTGAAGAGGTGTTTTTTATGTTTAACAAAAATGCAAAAAGAGTTATCTGTGCCGTGCTTGTTGCTGTAATCTGCGCGGTGTCGTTCTGTGCCTGCGGACAGACGGAAAACGAGCCGACAAGCGATGCTGTACCCACAAATGCATCCGTTCCGAGCGGTAAATCAATCACGGCGACAGTCAGAAAAGATGCGAAATTTGACAGCGTTGATCTCGATTTGTCTGCTGAGGATTTTGAAAATGCCGGTTTTTCGTTCGGTGACAGCTTCGATATAGCTTTTTCAAACGGAAAGAGCATTACGGACGTTCCGTACTTTAACGGTTATTATGTCAAGACCGGCGAGAGTGTAATTGTGGCATATCCCGGCAACGATTATATTATTATCGCGAATAATAATGCCGATTTTCGGACTCCGCTCGGACTTGAGGACGGAATGACTGTTACAATTACGCTGAATACATCGGCAAAATATCTTGCGACATATGAGGCACTCGGTCAGAGCTATTCTATGGACAGAGCCGACTATGATTCGGATGAGCAGTTTGCTAACTTCCGTGCACTCAAGGGCGGCGATCTCAAGGCGGATTTTCTGTACAGAGGTGCATCCCCTGTTGATAACAGCAGAAGCAGAGCGCCGTATGCAAATTCCCTTATAGAAAAATATAATATCGCCTGTGTTATAGACCTTGCCGATTCGGATGATGATATGCAGTCTTATTTTGCGGATGAGAGCTTTTCTTCCGAGTACGCAAAAAAGCTGTATGATGAGGGCAAAACCGCCGTTCTCGATATGTCGTCCTCTTATTCAAAGGACGAGTATAAGCGGAGTGTCGTTGAGGGGCTTCGCAAGCTTCTTGCAGTCGGCGGCCCTGCGTATATTCACTGCATGGAGGGCAAGGATCGCACGGGCTTTGTCTGTCTTCTTTTAGAGGCTCTTGCCGGTGCGACGTATTATGAAATGCGTGACGACTATATGACGACATATGCCAACTATTACGGTATCACGGCGGATGGCACGCCCGAGCGTTATAATGCCGTTGTGGAGCTTTATTTTGATACGTTTTTGGAGTATCTTTCGGATGAAACCGATTTGGAGATACTTCAGAAAATCAATTATATCGATAATGCGAAACAGTATCTGAGAGACGGCGGAATGACGGACAGTGAGATAGATGAGCTGCTGTTTTTGATTGCGGATTGAGTTGGCAAGGAATATAGTGGTCAGTGGTCAGCGGTCGGGTTAGGGACCGGGGAAATAAGGAAGTCCTTCGGACTTGATTTATAGAGCTTTGCAACGCAATTGGAAATTCGGAAAATTGGTTGTTTGCCCGAAAAATTTATAGGATATTGACAAAGTGTGCCGTTTGACTTATAATCATTTTATTAATTTTAACGGAGGACAGGTTATGAAATCCAAACCTTCAAAGCGATATATTATATTGCTCGTTTCATTTATTGTGTTTATTGCCGCGTCGTTTGTTTACCGTGACGCAAGGTACAACTGGAACAACATTCCGTATATGGTAATTCCCGATGTTATTTTGTCATTGGCATCAGCAGTTATGGCAGTTTGTGTATTTTGGGACAAAAAGACCGTCATAAAAATAATTTCCTGTATCGCCGGTTTTCTTGTTCCAAACGCTTTTATATGGGGCGTTTCCATGGGGCTTAAAGCCGCAATATCCGACGGCGGTATGGGCACTGCGATTGCGTTTATACTGATGTTTTTACTTTACGGCATATTCGCACTGCTTGTGTTCCTTAAAAAGCTCGAAAAGAAAAAGCTGACGAAAATAACGGCTGTTATTTTGGCTTTTATCTTTGGCGTTTCCGCAGGTGTTTGCGCAGATCCGCTTACAATCAGCGATACTCTCGAAAAATACGATGATGCCGTTGAAAAAGTCGAAATATTCGAAAATGATTTTGAAACAGCCGTACCGATGACGAAAATTCATGATATTGTAGAAAATCATTTCTCATCTCCGTTAGCGGACGGAAAAACCGAGAAAAAGTGCGTTGTGATAGGCTTTGACGGCACTCGTGCGGATGTTTTCAATTTTTACACACAGCACGAAAAGAGCGCGATAAAAGAAATTATGGCTGATAACGGTCATGCTGTACTCGGCTACTGCGGCGGTGCAAACTGGCCCGAGAACAACACGCAGCAGACTTCAACCGGCCCCGGCTGGTGCTCGATTCTTACGGGACTCTGGGCAGATGAAACGGGAATAACAAAAAACAGCGTGCCGAAATCGCTTGATTACAAAACGCTTTTCCTGTCGCTCATCGAAGATAATTTTGTTGACTCCACAAAATTCTGTGTGTCGTGGGGCGGTCATTTTAACTCAGAGGACAGCACATATTATCCCGAAAAGCAATACGCCGAGCAGAACGGAATTAATGCCTCGTTTGTTTATGCTTCAAACGATGACGGTACTTTTGAGAATGTGCAAAAAGATCTGACTTCAGCCGATTGCACCGACTTTTTGTTCTGCATATTCGAGCAGTGCGACCATGTGGGGCATGACAGCAATTTCACACCCGAAAATGACGCATATGTTGACGCTTTCGAAAATGACGATAAGTACGCATATGACATTCTTAAAATGATAAAGAGCCGTCCGACTTATGATACAGAGGACTGGCTTATCCTGATAACAACCGACCACGGCGG
>CAVFPQ010000189.1:0-2903 GCA_963624415.1 Acutalibacteraceae bacterium
CTCGGGGCACGTGCCCTCCTCGGCGGAAAATCCGCCTCGTCGGGCTTATACGCTCGTCGGCTTTACAGCCTCCTCGCGTCAAGCCTCCTCAACGCCTTCGGCGTCTCGTCGGCGTACGCTCGCTGCGCTCGCGTCCCGCTCGTCGCTCGCTTCGCTCGCTCCTCGCGTCGCCCCTCTTACCCCTCTCTCGTAACCCTGAGTACGCAGTTCGTCACTCTCTGCTGCCAGTCAAGAACATCATACTTGTCATACTTTTCCGGTGCGTCTTTGAGTGCCTTTGAAAGCTTTGCGCCGTTCATAAGTCCGTTTATTATCTCAAAGAAATATTTCGGATTTTTCATTCCTCGCTTGAATTTGCCGAGAAGTGACGCAATGTTCGTGTTTCTGCCCGCACCCGAAAGGTCGGATGCCTGAATAACTTCATGCTCAAACAGAAAATCGACACCTACGCCGGGGAGATTGAGAAGCGAATTTTTAAGACTCTCGTTCTTTGCCGTGTCGCCGCCGTAAAGACGGTGAAAATCACGGTTGTACGCCCAGAGTGATGCCGCGTCCGCTCTGCCTGTCCTGTTTATCGTGTCGGCAAGAAGTCCGCCTGCCGATATGGACAGGTCAATGCCCATTCCGTTCATCGGTGTTGTCATAAACGCACTGTCGCCTATTGCGGCATAACCGTCTGCAATCATGAGCGCAAGCGGACGCCTTACGGGAATTATACCGTAATTTCCGCCGTGCAATATCTTGTCACCCGTCCACGGATGAGTGCTTTTGAAATTGTCTATGTGTTTTTTAAGCTCGTCTTTTTTCAGCGGATCTATTCTGCCGATTAAAATATCAACACTGTCGGAATTTGTACAGCACCACGAAAGCCCCTGTTCACCGGCATGGCACAGATATACTTCAAACGGGACTTCAGGCTTAGCCGTGAGGTCTTTTTTGTCGTAATACGCCCGGTAGGCATAGAACACATCGCCTCTTTCGGGCTCTTTTTCAATTCCGAAGGATGAGGGCAGATTTTTTCTGACAGGGGAGAATGCTCCTGCGGCATCAATTACCATGTCGCCCGATATTTCTCCGTTTGTTGTCTTTATGCCCACGACGGTATTCTCTTTAATCAGAACACCGGTAATTTCGGTATTAAAAACGAATTTCACGCCGCTTTTCTCGGCATTTTGCAAAAGCCTCTCGATAAGAGCCTTACGCCACATTATTTTCTGACGGTTTTCGTCTGTGTAATTTATTACCACCCTTGATTTGTAGTCGGGTGACACAAACGCGCAGTCGCCTCTGTAACGCCATTCGTCGTCATTCAATTCTGACGCTCCGGTTTCTTTTAACAGAAGGTCAAATGTAAATCTGTCCTCCCAGTCGTGACCGAGCTTGTCACGGGAGAGCTTTTCATATACCGTGACACTGTGCCCTGCTTTTGCGAGTCTTGCACCCGCAACCAGTCCGCCGTGCCCTGCCCCTGCTATAATAATATTCATAGAACCTTCTCCTCTTGATTTTTCTGTAAACCTGCGAAGCCATATAATCCAAGACACACAGTGTCTTCCTTAGCCGCTGACCACTGACTACTCATTGCCAATTGCTAACTGCTAATTGTTATTCAGACATTAAATCTGAACAGAACAATATCCCCATCCTGCATAACATACTCCTTGCCCTCGCTTCTGACAAGGCCTTTTTCTTTTGCGGCGGTCATGGAGCCGTTTGCCATAAGCTCATCAAATGAAATAACCTCGGCACGGATGAAGCCTCTTTCAAAATCGGAGTGAATTTTGCCTGCCGCCTGCGGTGCTTTTGTGCCCTTCTTGATTGTCCATGCTCTGACTTCGGGTTCACCTGCGGTAAGATAGCTCATAAGCCCCAACAGATCATAGCTCTTCTGAATAAGCGTATCAAGACCTGCCTGACCTATGCCCATTTCCTGCAGAAAGTCGGCTTTTTCATCTGCCTCAAGCTCCGCAATCTGCGCTTCAAGCTCCGCACAGATGGGAAGCACCTCACTGCCTTCCGCATCGGCGATTTTCTTTACCGCCATATAGTATTTGTTGTCTTCTATATTTCCGGTGAAATCGTCTTCACTCATGTTGCACGCATATATAACGGGCTTTGAAGACAGAAGTGCAACGCTTGACAGAAGTGTACGTTCCTCGTCCGTCATTTCGACGGCTCTCGCGGATACGCCGTTGTCAAGCTCCGATTTCACACGATTGAAAAACTCAACATCGGGTGCAAGACTCTTGTCGCCCTTCATCGCTTTTGTGTCACGGTCAATGCGGCGCTGAAGCACCTCAACATCGGACAGAATAAGCTCAATGTTGATAGTCTCAATATCTCTTGCCGGGTCAACCGAACCGTCAACGTGTGTAATATCATCATTGTCAAAGCAGCGGACAACGTGAACAATGGCATCCGTCTCTCTTATGTTTGACAGAAACTTGTTGCCGAGACCCTCGCCCTTTGATGCACCCTTTACAAGACCCGCAATGTCAACAAACTCGATTGTTGCGGGAGTGATTTTCTTGGGATTATACATTTTTGCCAGTGCGTCAAGACGCTTATCGGGAACGGGAACAACGCCCACGTTCGGCTCGATTGTGCAGAACGGATAATTCGCCGCCTGTGCGCCTGCGTTTGTAAGCGCATTGAAAAGTGTGCTCTTGCCGACATTCGGAAGACCTACTATACCTAATTTCATTATAAAAAACCTCTTTTAATTATATGTAGCTGTATTATACACGCTTCGCCGCCAAAAATCAACACAATGCAATGCATTTTCGGGCAGTCAGCGGCAGAATGCCGGATAAACTGTCAGACTGAACAATGCACTATGCGAATTTTAGTTGTGCTAAAAACTATTACATATCGCAACAAAGTATAAAACAACCGCAATGCCC
>CAVFPQ010000190.1:0-2894 GCA_963624415.1 Acutalibacteraceae bacterium
GGTGATATATCTGCGAAATGATATCGCACTTCGTGCGGTGATATACCTGCGGTATGTACCGGAACGGGTGATATACCTGCGGTATGTACCGGAACGGATATTATATCATACTTGCACCCGACACCTTGTCACCTACATTTTAAAAAATTTTCTTGCTTTTTACACACGTTTATTATTATAATAAATCATAACTATCCGAAAAGAGGTAATCACAATGAAAACAGCGGTAATGGGCTGCGGCACAGTCGGCAGCGGTGTTGTGGATCTTATTGATTCGATGGGCGAAAAATACGCAAAAAGCTGCGGCATAAAAGAAAAAGTTGAAGTTAAATATATTCTCGATTTAAGAGATATGGAGGGCACTCCCTACGCTTCACGCATAACACACAATGTTGACGATATAGTTAACGACAGCGAAGTAAAGGTTGTTGCCGAGGCTATGGGCGGCACAGAACCGGCGTTTACTTTCTGTATGAAGTGCATGGCGGCAGGCAAGAGTGTTGTCACATCCAATAAACAGCTTGTAGCCGAAAAGGGCGAGGCTCTTATGGATGAAGCGAAGAAAAACAATGTCGCTTTTATGTTCGGCGCTTCCGTATGCGGCGGTATTCCCGTTCTCAGAACCATGTTCTCAAGTCTTTCTTCAAACGAGATAGAGAGCTTCTACGGTATTCTCAACGGCACAACAAACTATATTCTGACGGAAATGACCGAAAAACAGTCATCTTTTGAGTCCGCTCTTAAAGATGCTCAGGATAAAGGCTTTGCCGAGCATGATCCTACCGATGATATAGAGGGCTTTGATGCCGCAAGAAAAACTGCAATTCTGTGTGCGTGCGCGTTCGGTTCTCATGTATATCCCGATGAAATAAAAACAGAGGGTATTACGAAAATCACACTTGAGGATGTAAATTATCTCAAGAAGGCCGGTTACGCCGTAAAGCTTATCGGTCAGGGCAGTAAGAAGGACGGCAAAATTTACGCCTGTGTTGCTCCCGCCGCACTTAAAGAGAGTGAAATGCTCGCAAGTGTAAAGGGCGTTCTCAATGCCGTATTTATAAAGGGCAACGCAATGCCCGAGCTTATGATGTCAGGCCCCGGCGCAGGCAAACTGCCCACTGCAAGTGATGTTGTAGCGGATATGCTCGAATGCATTCGTCTTGATAATAAAAATGAAATTGTATATTCATGGGATCATCATAAAGACGGCATAATGGGCGATATAGATCTCAATGAAAAGAAATTCTATGTAAGACTTCTTTCCGACAGCGGCAAAAATGCCGAAAATGACGTTAAATCGATTTTTGAAAATTGTGAAGTCTTATTCGCCGATGATAAAGAAACCGCATTTATTGCGGACGCAGACGGCAGAAAAACGCTTAAAACAAAGCTTGATGCAATAAGTGAAACAAAAACCGTTTCGATTATCCCGATATTATGAGTATAACCGTTCTTAAATTCGGCGGCAGTGTGCTTAAAGATGATGCCGCAATAATAAACGCCGCAAGGATAGTCAAGGGCTTCTGCGACGGCTCTGACAGAGTTATTGCCGTTGTGTCCGCACAGGGCGGCATGACCGACAGCCTTACAGCGGAAGCAAAGCGGCTGTCCGAAAATCCGTCAAAGCGTGAGCTTGATGTCATAATGAGTGCCGGTGAGCTTCTGTCTGCCGCAAAACTCGCAATAGCGGTTGAGGGCTTAGGGCAGAAAAGTATATCTCTGTCCGGCTGGCAGGCGTGTATTATGACAAATTCCGTAAACGGCGGCGCACGCATAAAGGATATAGACATAAAGCGTGTTCAGAAAGAGCTTGACAGAAAAAAGGCGGTCATAGTCGCCGGATTTCAGGGCGTTAACCGTCATAATGACATGACAACCTTGGGCAGAGGCGGCTCGGATACAACTGCCGTTGCGTTGGCGGCATCACTCGGAGCGGATAAGTGTATTATTTATTCCACCGTTGACGGAATATACACAGCCGATCCCGAAAAAGTGGCGGACGCCAAAAAGCTTAATGAAATAGATTATAACAGCATGCAGGAATTATCGTTTTTGGGTGTTAAGGTGCTTAATCCCAGAGCGGTGGAGCTTGCGAGAAAATATTCCGTAACGCTTGAGGTTCGTTCGGCGTTTTCGGAAAATCCCGGAACGGTTGTAAAGGAGACTGCCGGCGTGGAAAAGATGCTTATAAGCGGTGTTACCAAAAAGAGCAACATTGCGAGAATTACGGTATCGGGACTTAAAGGAACATCCGGAGAAGTTTTTTCGGTGTTCGGTCTTATGTCCCGGAATAACATAAACTGCGATATTATCCTGCAGACGACCGAAAAGGACGGCACAACGGACATTGCCTTTACCGTGAACGAGGACGAAGCCGACAATGCCGCAAAAATACTTAAAAACAGCGGTCAGTTTGACGAAAACGCAATAGAATGCGATAAATCCACCGCTAAAGTATCTGTTGTCGGTGCGGGTATGGAATCTCACCCCGGCGTTGCCGCAGCCATTTATGAGGCACTCAGCGAAAAAAATATAGATGTTCTTATGATTTCTTCGTCTGAAATGCGTTTTTCGGTTGTCGTTAAGAAGGACGATGCCGATGCGGCGGTAATGGCGATACACAAGAGATTTTATAATTAACATTAGCAGTGGTCGGTGGAGCTTCGCAAGAGGCGGAGCTTTATAAAACAAAACGATTCGGCGTTTCCCGATATTGTTAATTGTTACTTGTTAATTATTAATTTTAAGAAAAGAGTATTACAGTCAGCCACGCACTGACAACGAAGTATTGGTTTCTCGCCGAAAAATCTCCAATATCTTTGTCCGAAAGACTTGCTTTATTTCCGGACTTCGATATGAAAAATTTTTCTTGGCTACGAAACTGCTTTGCATTT
>CAVFPQ010000191.1:0-2857 GCA_963624415.1 Acutalibacteraceae bacterium
AAAATCAGCAATCAGCAGTTAGCAATTAGCAATGAGTGGGTCAGTAGTTGCGGACGAGGGAGACGACTTTGCCGAGGATGATGAGCGTATCGGAGATGATGGGGGCGTAAAGGTCGTTCTCGGGCTGAAGGCGGAAATGGCCGTTCTCTTTATAGAAGCGTTTTACCGTTGCTTCATCATCAATGAGCGCGACAACAATTTCTCCGTTTTCGGCTACGGGTGTTTTTTTCGCTATGATAATGTCGCCCGAAAGAATGCCGGCGTTTATCATGCTGTCGCCCTTGACCTTGAGTGCGAAAAGAGGCTCATCGGGTGCGTTTTCGGCAGGGTAGGGGATGTAACCTTCAATCGCTTCAACTGCCAGAATAGGCATACCTGCGGTGACAGTGCCGAGAATCGGGACCTGAGTTGCAGGTCTGTCGGTGCTCATTATTTTTATGGAGCGTTTGTGCATGGGGTCACGCTCAATATAGCCGGCGTCTTCGAGCGCATCAAGGTTAACCTGCACGGAAGAAGGGGATTTGAGTCCGACAGCCGCACCGATTTCACGCACAGTGGGAGGCACGCCCTTCTGCGCACGCTCCGCAAGAAATTCATATATTCGTTTCTGAGTGTTGTTAAGCTCTTTCATATAAAAAATACTCCTGTAAATTTATAGTCAGGAGTAGTATAGCACAAATGTTCTTAAAATGCAAACGTTTGTTTTAAAAAAAGTCAGAGAGGCAATGAGGGGTAGGGGAAATAAGGAAGACACTGCGTGCCTTGGTAATGCATAATGTAGAATGTACAATGCATAATGTCGGAAGTCCTGCGGACTTGGATTTATAAAGCTTCGCGGGAGGTTAAATTTCAGGGTGTTATATGATTTTCAGGCGATGAGAGTAGGAAAAAGGGGGAATTTGTAAAGGTTGGGGCTTTACCGATGTTGAAAACTCTGTTAAAAATGTTGAAAAATATGGGGTTGTGGTGGAAATAATGTTCAAAAATGGTTCAATCAGTTGATTGGAAGTTCATAAGGGGTGCGTTTTTCATAGAGAGTGACCGAATCAAAGCCCGCACGTGCGGCTGTGGTCATGGCAAGGTCCAAGCCGTTTCCGACATCGTCGTGAAAGTAGCTCTCCGAACCGAATGTGATATGCGTGCCGCCAAGCTTACGGTACTCGGATATAATATTAAAATATATATTGCGGATTTTTTCCGAGCCTGTGAGATCACGGGTGTTGATTTCGAGTGCGGCGTTTTTGTAACAAAGGGCAGTCAGAACAGGGAGAAAGGCATCGGCTAAATCCGTCGGCAGGTTCGTAAGGTTTCGATAGGGGAGCATGAGGCGAGAGAGGACATCAAAATCGGTGTTGTCTATTACCGTCAGAAGCTCGGAAACGTAGTCGGCGGTGAAGTCACGAACGGCGTTTTCGTCTGAGTCCGGTGATATGCTTTTGGCGGACCTTAGTTTTGTAACGCTTGTGAGAACAATGTCGTACTCCTGTCTGATGAGAATTTTTGCCGCCTGCTGAGGGTCAAAAAGGACATTGGCGAATTCTATCCCGGACAGGACAAACAGCGACTCGCAGAAAAGCTTTTTAGCCTTGAGCATATCAAAAAACGAGTGGCGAATACGCCTTAATGAGTCGGCGGGATCAAACGAGGCAAGGTCGCACAGGTCGGTAAACGCAACGGCGCGAATGCCCTTTGCGGCGGCTGTTTCGCATAGATATGAAACCTTGTCGTTGCCGCCGTCGGTGTTGTTGGTGTAGATGTGGAGATCGAGATTTGAGGGGGAAGTCATAGTGTTACGCCTGCCTTTGGATTAAGAGGGAAGTTGGTGGAGTTAAACAGAGAAAATTAATAATTAACAATGTCGGAAGTCAGTTATAATGTAGAATGCATAATATATAATGCATAATGTATAATGTATAATGCATAATGTCGCAGACAAAAATCATCCGGTGAATGATTTTTGGCGTAGCGACTAATGAGGACCGGCGGCAGCGGTCCGTCAAACCAAAACAAAGAAGTCTTGCGGACTTGATTTATAAAGCTTCGCTGAATGTGGGTGAGGGGTTATTGTTTGTGATTGTTAATCCAATCAAGAATTTCGGAATATTTTGATTTGCCGTCGGCAACGCTAAGACCGAGAGTTACTATATCTTCATTTGTTGATTCGATTTTTATTCCGTTAAGCTCCAAAAAAGAGAGCATAACATATATTCCTATGCGTTTGTTACCATCAACGAAAGCGTGATTTGATATAAGCGAAAATCCGAGCATTGCAGCTTTTTCTTCTTTTGAAGGATATAATTCAATTCCATCAAAAGTTGCGTATATGTTTTCAAGTGCCGATTCGAGAAGGTTTTCGTCTCGTAAGCCGATATCGCCGCCGGTAGCCTCCGCCATCAGTTGGTGTAATAAAAGTACTTTTTCTTTTGATATTTTAATCATTTCGCAAGTTCCTTGAAGGCAGGAAGATATTTTTTCAGGATTCGGTTCGCTACGATGTCGATTTTTTCATCGTCGGACAAGTCAAGCATGAAATCGGATGAATCCATATCGATAATAAGATATTTCGGCTTGTTGTTTTTAAGAATTACGGCTTCGCCTTTCTGATCGACTTTTCGGGCGACAGATGAAAAGTTCTGATTTGCTTGTGTCATGGAAAAAAGAGAGTCGGTATTGATGTACATATAATCAGCTCCGGGAAAAATTAGGATTTATTTGTCCTATATTTATTATACAGTATCGGGAGAGGATTTGCAATTAGCAAATTAGCAGTTATAATGTAGAATGTAGAATGCATAATGCATAATTAATGTAGAATGTAGAATGCATAATGCATAATTTCGGAAGTCCTGCGGACTTG
>CAVFPQ010000192.1:0-2831 GCA_963624415.1 Acutalibacteraceae bacterium
CATTAATAAAGCATTTAAGCACCTCAAGCACAGCGGGGTTTTTGCCGCCGTGGGGAATGATGAAATCGGCGAAGGATTTGCTCGGTTCGACATATTTGTCGTGCATGGGCTTGACGGTGTCAATGTACTGACGGCGAACGTCTTCGGGTGTGCGGCCTCGTTTTTCACAGTCACGGATAAGGCGGCGGAGGATGCGTTCATCGGCATCGACATCAACGAAAATTTTCAGATCGAAAAGCGTTCGAAGCTCCTCATTTTCGAAAATAAGAATACCATCTACAATAACAACCGGTGTGGGGCATATTGTTATCGTCTCGCTTTTTCGTGTATGCTCGGCAAAATCGTATATGGGACACTGTATGCTCTGACCGTTTTTAAGGCATTTTATGTGCTCGACGAGAAGCCCGGTGTCCATTGCGTCGGGGCTGTCAAAATTAAGATTACGGCGTTCTTCAAGAGACAAATCCGAATGCGGCTTATAATAGTTATCGTGCCTTAACACAGTGACCGTCTGTGCATCAAATGCCGCCGCCAGATTGTTTGCGAGGGTGCTTTTTCCGCTGCCGGATCCTCCTGCGATACCGATAATGAAAGCTGACATATTACTTCATCTCCGTTTTTGCAAGTTTTACAAGTCTGCTTGTACCGAGTCTGTCGGCACCGAGAGACAAAAACTCCTCGGCATCAGCAAATGATGAAATACCGCCGGCGGCCTTGATTTTCTTGCCATTCCCGATATGTTCGGCAAAGAGCCTTATATCGGCTGTTGTCGCTCCGCCTGTCGAAAATCCGGTGGACGTTTTTATATAGTCGGCATCGGATGCGGACACTACTTCACACATTTTTATCTTTTCATCATCCGTCAGCAGACACGTTTCGATAATCACCTTGAGCGTGTGTCCTTCGCAGGCGGATTTTACTTTGTTGATTTCATTGAGGATATCGGCAAAAAGTCCGTCTTTTACCCAGCCGATATTTATGACCATATCGATTTCATCTGCGCCGTTTCTTACCGCGTCGGCGGCTTCAAAGCATTTTGCTTCTGTTGTCGAATAGCCGTTCGGAAAGCCGATAACGGTGCATATTTTAATCCTGTCACCGACATACTCTTTGGCCTGTCTGACAAAAGATGCGGGGATGCAGACACTTGCCGTATGATATTTTATGCCGTCATCACAGCACTGTTTTATATCGCTCCATGTCGCCGACGGAGACAGAACGGTGTGGTCGACGTGGGCTAATATTTCGCTTAAATTCATAAAAAGGCAGCCTTCTTTCCTTTAGGAACAGTGGTCGGTATCCTGTCGGTATCCGGTGAAGCTTCACAAGATGCGGAGCTTATAATCCAAGGCACACCGTGCCTTCCGAAATTATGCATTCTGCATTAATCAGTATTTTATTCTCGCAAGATTATCCATAGACGATTTTTCTTCGCCGTTCTCTATCTTTTTGATGAAGGCGTAAATCTGATCGTTTACGGGTGTGGGAACGCCGTATTTTTTTCCGTTTTTGGAAATATAACCGTTGAAAATGTCAATCTCGGTCTTTTCGCCTCTGTCAAGTGACTGCAGTGTCGAAGGGCGAACCTGTCCGAATCTCTTGCCGACAAAGGAAACAACCTTTTTGCAGTTCTTCTTATACCAATTCGATTCAGACAAAAGAAGCAGATTATAATTGAGCACCTTTGCGTACGGCGGAACCTTAAGCCCCATTTTGCGTGAAAGATATGTGGCCTCTCTGGCAATTTCAAGGAAAATATCCTTGGCACGCTCGTCTTTGAGCATCTCACCGACAGGCTGACCGGTAAGGGCGGCAATAGAGTTGATGCACGAATTTATTATAAGCTTGGAATAAAGCTGAGCGTCAATGTCCGTTACAACCGTTGTGGGAAGAAGTGCCTTGTATACTTCACACAGCGCATTGATTTTGTCATCAATCTGACCGTTGAGGCGGCCGATTTTGAGTTCACCGGAGCTTGTAACGTTAACATCGCCGTTTTTGAGCATAGTTGCGCCGAAGCCTATCATACAGCCGACTGTCTTGTCTTTTCCGACTGCATCGGCGAGAATACCGGTGCAAATTCCGTTTTGCATGCTGACGAAAATTCCGTCATCCTTAACGTGCGGGAGCATTGCCGTGGCGACTGCCGACAGTGCGAAATATTTTGTGGCGATAATGCACACGTCATATTTTTCGGTAAGGTCATCCGTGTTGTTATATACGGTGAACTTCTGATTGTGTTCGCCGAGTGCGCCCGTAAGAGTTATACCCTCGGTTCTGATTTTCTCGGCACGAACCGGATTTGACTCGACAATTTCAATATCGTTGCCCTTTTCTTTGAGCATTGTTGCGGTTGTGCCGCCGATTGAACCTGCGCCGACTAAAATTATTTTCATAGCTTCATTTCCTCTCCGTTGTCAGATTTATAATAAAATGATAAAATAAAAAATAATATATGTCAATAATTTTCGGAATAATCCGGCGGATTTTCTGTATAACCGATTGAAAAGAGATAAGAAGTATGGTAGCATTATGAATAATTTCGGATGTCCTGCGGACTTGGACTTATACAATTAGCAATTAGCAGTTAGCAATTAGCAATGTTGTTATAATGCATAATGTAGAATGCATAATGAATAATTTCGGAAGTCCTGCGGACTTATACAATTAGCAATTAGCAGTTAGCAATTAGCAATGGCTGTTTAATGCAGAATGCAGAATGCATAATGCATAATTTCGGAAGGCACGGTGTGCCTTGGATTATAAACTCCGCATAACAATTAGCAATTAGCAGTTAGCAATTAGCAATGTCTGTTATAATGCAGAATGCA
>CAVFPQ010000193.1:0-2734 GCA_963624415.1 Acutalibacteraceae bacterium
GCGTACAGCTAAGGAGAGGTCTCGGGCATTTCTGCGTTTCGGGAACAAATCGACAATCGGGAGGCCGTGGAAAAAGATTTCGAAAATTCAAAATTTTCTTTTTATTTCGGCTCGGAATTTTCCCAATTAAGTATTGAGAGAGAAATTCAAAGCTTTTTTCGTTCAAACGCAAAAAAAGTTCCCAATTGATTAGTGAGAGGAATTTTCAAATTCTCTTTGTTATTTACGAAAAAAGTTCCCAGTTGGTTAGTGAGGAGATTTCTCTCGTGCAACTTGAAAATTGAATGACCGTCCGAATGGGATATGACCGAGCGATGATATGAGCTTGGCGACGCCGCTTGACGGGGGCAGGCACAGAAAAACGACTTTCGGGCAGAACGGCAAGAAAGCACCGAAAGACAGCAAGAACGCAGAAAACGGCTTGGCAAGGAAATCATACTGCCCACTTTGAAAAAAGTCGCTTACAGAAAAGAAAATCCAAAAAATGCGCACCATTTTAATACAAAAATCAGTCGGTTTATCCGACGATGGGAGATGAATTTTTGATGAGTAAAAAATCTTATTGGTGGGAGACGGAAACTTTCGCCTACTGCCGAGTACCGAAGGCACTGTTCACAAATCCGCGATACAAAGGTTTATCCGCCGATGCGATCCTGCTTTACGGAATATTGCTTGACAGAATAAGCCTGTCTGTAAAAAACGAGGACAGATTTACAGACAGATACGGAGATGTTTTCGTCTATTGCACCTTGAGCGAAATTTGCGAAACGCTTTCCTGCGGACACGATAAAGCCACAAAAATATTGAGGGAGTTGGAATTATATGAACTTATCAGCCGCAGGCAGCAAGGCAAAGGCAGACCTGCCCGTATCTATGTACGTAAGTTCGTTACAGATCTTTAGAGTGCGAAAAGACAGCATTGAAGGCTGCGGATTTACAGCAAGAAACAATACTTAGGTGAATAACTTACTTACCGATAAAGAAGAATATTATCTTTTGCTCAAATTTAAGAATGTATATAGGCGCACAAAAAAAGAAAGTATCGTCGTGTGCATGGGCACAATCGTTTTCTTCTTCGGATAGTAAAAAACAAACTTAAAATTACAAATGAATTTCAAAAAGAAGAAAAAATATGAGCAATAAAAATTCAGCGTCGGCAACACCGACGCTTTTGAAAATCACAAGTCTGCACCCGTTTGATGGTCACCCTTACAAGGTGCAGGATAACGAAGAAATGGACGCTTTAACGGAGAGTATCAAAGAAAACGGAATACTTACGCCGTTAATTGTCCGACCTATTGAAAATACAGATAAATACGAAGTCATAAGCGGACACCGCCGCTTACACGCCGCACAAAAGGCAGGGATAACAGAAATTCCGGCTTTAATCTATGCCCTTGACAGGGATGCCGCCGCCATTGCCGTGGTGGACAGCAATCTGCACCGTGAGCATATTCTGCCGTCCGAAAAGGCATTTGCATATAAATTGAAATACGACGCTTTGAAACATCAAGGCAAACGGACAGATTTAACTTTGGGACAAGTTGTCCCGAAGTTGGATAGCAAAAGGACGACGGCTTTTATAGGCGAATCTCTTGGTGAAAGCTATAAGACGGTTCAGCGCTATATCCGCCTGACTTACCTTATTCCCGAATTCCTCGAAAAGATGGATAACGGTGAAATCGCGCTGTCCGTCGGCGTGGAGCTTTCATTCCTTGATGAGCAAAGCCAGCATGATGTGCTGGAACAGTGCGCTGTCAACGACTGCACTCCGTCATATTCGCAGGCGTGGAGGATGCACAAAGCCGATCGAGAAGGTTTGCTCACAAAAGATGTTATTCAGTTCGTTATGAGCGAAGAAAAAGCAAATCAGCGTGAGACGATTAAAATTCCGATGGAGAAGCTTCGTGACCGTCTGCCGAAAAATCTGACCGTACAGCAACAGGAAGATTTTATTCTGAAAGCTATTGATTATTACCGAAAATATCTCATCCGTCAGCGGGATAGGGATGAAAGATGAGGGTGGCAGTATGAAGAAAGTCAGAACACAGAAAGTCGGAAATATAAGATTTACTGTGGAATCAAACTTCAAGACGAAAAATGCAGATACGCCAAGGGAGCGTCTTGCAAAAATAATGCTTATCAGGGCAAGCAATTTGGTTAGCCGAACTGAAATAAATAAAATTTCAAAGAATAACTGAATCGCACATTTTACAAATATAAGCCGGTCGGATAGAATATTATTGACTCTGTTTGACCGGCTTGAAAGGGGGATTTATGAACCGGTCAATTAGTAAAAACAAAAACCAACTTGAGAAAACAGCGGCAATTTACTGCCGCCTTTCCCGTGACGATGAATTTGACGGCGAGAGTAACTCAATATCCAATCAAAAAAGAATTCTGCTTAAGGCAACAGCGGATTACGGGTATGTTCAGCCCAAAATATATGTGGATGACGGAGTATCCGGCGGCACCTTTGACAGACCCGGCTTTCTCGAAATGAAGCAGGATATTCTTGACGGAATGATTGAAGCTGTTTTCGTTAAGGATATGTCGCGATTGGGGCGTGATTATCTGCAATGCGGTTATTATACCGAGCATTTCTTTCCGGATAATGATGTTCGTTTTATTGCCGTAAACGATAATGTTGACAGCAATCAGGGTGAGAATGAGCTTACCCCGATAAAGAATCTCTTTAATGAGTGGTTTATCCGTGATACAAGTCGTAAAATCA
>CAVFPQ010000194.1:0-2717 GCA_963624415.1 Acutalibacteraceae bacterium
TAAAAATCAGGCGGCTTTTTCTACGATAACGCACTGAGTACAACGAAAACAATATATGCAAACTGATAATACGCTTTATAAGATAAAAGGATGACTGCTGTCAGAAAGGTTGTTGCTTATAGCCGGCAACTCTCAAAAATCGTTAGTAAAGCATGTGCCGACATACTTGAAAAATTAAAAATCATATGATAAAATCCCAACTTTGACAACCCTTAAGCCTAAAAAGTCCCGCAACCCGCTTAACAGAGCGGATTGTGAGGCTTTTTTTGACTTTTTGATTGCACGTTACACTATCTATTTTTTGGTCTGTGCGCAAATATTTTTCATCTTTGCAATCGGCACTATCTGTTTCGATGTGCAGAAGCCGAAAGCGTTATGCAGAGCGTCGGTGAGCTCCGTTCTTGTGTAGGTCGGCTGATAGCCCTTGCCTTCGTATTTCATAAAATCCATTTCCCGCAAGGTGGGCAAAATCTGCTCGATTGTGTATTCGTTGCCGAGTTTTTGTTCCAGGTATCGATAAACGATTAGCGCAATAAAACAGGTAATGAAATGAGCGAGAATTCTATCCTGACGGTTAAGGTAAACCGGTCGTGCTTCAAAGTCCGTTTTCATGATTCTGAAGCATTCCTCAATCTCCCAACGGCGTTTGTTCGCCTTGATAATATTGCTCGTGCTGTCATCAAGATTTGTACAAACCGCATAGAATCCGTCGTATTTTGCCTCTTCATCAATCGCATTTTTGTCGATGTAGCATTCGGATTGCTCGGCAAGCTCTCCGTCTTTTGTCGTGTGAGCTGTCTTGATAAAGCGTTTCGGGTCATTCTGTTTCTTGCGGTTTATGGTTTTCTCGCCGGACTCAACAAGCTTTTCGGCTCGTTCAATCTGTCCTTCGCGTATATGCCGCATGTAGTTCCGATATTTGAGCGAGTAGGAAACAATGAGTTTCTGCTCAATGACCTGTTTCTTGTCTTCGCATCCCGTATGAACGGTGGCGTTTTCTTTTATCCACGTCGATTTGTAGAAAATTTTATCCTTGTCCTGTTCTTCATATATTTTTCGGAGCCGAGCCTTTGAATGTGTAATAAAATATAGAATATTTCGTTTTTGCCCATCCGAGTCGCGTATAATCACCTCATATGCATTATAATAAACCTTAGTATAACGTGCAAATATAAATTTGAATTTTGACAAAAAAATAAGGTTGCATAGGGCTTTTTAGGTGATTTTCGGGGTGGAAGCTGTCAAACTACCGAGAATAAACCGAGTATTATTGTGGAATCATTGAGGATTTCACAGAAGTGTGATATTATATGGATGTTATTGTCAGGAAGATACGATATGGCCATAAGTTATAAACGTCTTTTGCATTTAATGATTGAAAAAAGATATATGTTGATGAAAATGGCACACCTTTATATCGAGTTGTTGTATTAAGCAGAAATCTTACTTTTGATAGAAGTTGGGATGTAACTTTTACGATGGACGGAAAAGTGAATGATCGTAAAACACTTAAAACTTCTCCGGTAGCAGACTTCGTTTCTTATCTTACAAGCAACTTACCTTCGGACGAAAATGCCAAAACAAAATTAAAGAAGATTAAAACGATAATTCGTGAGTTACCATATGTGCATTTTGAATTGAACTCACGTGAGTTTGAAGATTTTGAATTTTTACCGACAGGTGTTAAGAGCTCTGACGGAGGTTTTCATTCGACAAACGATAAACCATTTGCCCCATTGTTTAAGGATAGTTTTCACGAAATATTGATAATGTCTCCATTTTTAACAAACTCGGTAATTAAGGATTTTATTGATAGAAATAAATATATCAATCATAAGGATTACATGCAGACAGAAAAAAGAGTGTGAGAAATTCATTTAACTCTCCATTCAGACCTTTTGTATTGGCATCCACATCAATCGGACAAGAGGGATTAGATTTCCACAATTATTGCAGAAGAATTGTGCATTGGAACTTACCATCGAATCCGATTGACTTAGAGCAGCGAGAAGGACGTATCAATCGTTTTGAATGTTTGGCTATTCGTCAAAATATATCTAAGCGATATGGAGATATTGCATTCAAGGATAATGTTTGGAAAGAGATGTTTGATGTTGCTTCGAGAGAAGAAAACGGTGGTAAAGGCTCCGACCTTATTCCGTTTTGGGGGTTAACCGAACGTGAAGATATGGTTAAAATAGAACGAATTGTACCAATGTATCCATTTAGTCGTGATGGATTGGCATACGAAAGACTTATTAAAATTCTTTCCTTGTATCGTTTGACTTTGGGACAAGCACGACAAGAAGAACTGCTTGAATATATATTCCAAAATTGTGAAAATGTGGACGATATGAAAAAACTGTTTATAAATCTGAGTCCATATTATAAAAATGCGGATAATGATGAATAATGTGAACGGAATGGTTGCATTATCAGGTGTCAATATAAAACATAAGAGTTCTGGATCGGTAAGGTCATTGAACAAACTGACACTTATCTTAAAATTAAATTTCCGGTAGGAATAAAGCAATTTCAATTTCCTGAAGCTTTTGAAAAGTTCTTACAGGGCGAAAATTCAAATACACAGAATATAGTTCTTGAAGCATTAAAAGTCAAAAAAGAAAAAGAAGCAGAACTCAAAAGGCAGAAGCAAGAAGAACAACGGGATATGGAGCGATAATCACACATTTGCGATGCCGGACATTTTCGGCTAC
>CAVFPQ010000195.1:0-2693 GCA_963624415.1 Acutalibacteraceae bacterium
GGAGTAAGTAGTCAGCGGTCAGCGGTCATTGGTCGGTGGTCGGTGGCTTCGCAAGAGGCGGAGCTTATAAATTCAAGTCCTTTGGACTTCCGATGTTATGCATTATGCATTCTACATTATGCATTCAGTATTATGTATGTTGCTTTTTTTTCGGAGTTCGATTTCTTTTTTGCATAAAAATCATCTTGATAATAAATAATTTATTGACGAACTGTAACAAATCTGTTAACATATGAGTAAGAAAGAAAAGGGAGAAATATTATGGTAACAGCAATTAACGCAATAAACAAAATTTTCTGCGGACTTATGTGCATTCTGCTTACACTCACGGGTACGCTCAACGGATTTTTCAATTCCGACAAGACGGAGTACATTGACCTCGGCGGCGTTGTGGGGCTTGAAAGCCTTGTCCGCGCGCAGGGCGTGACAACCGACGGCACGGATATAATTTACAGCGGCAAATCGGCACTCGAAAAGGTGTCATCCGACAACAAAACCGTGCTTGCGATAAACACCGAAGCAATCCCCGCCGAGCTTGCGGAAAACTACGGCATAAAACACATCGGCGGAATAAGCTATGCAGACGGCAGAATATATGCTTCTCTTGAGGATTCAAAGGTATGGAAACACCCGATTGTGGCTGTTTACGATGCCGAAACACTCGAATATACCGGTGTTTTTTATGAGCTGTCAGCCGAGAAGCACACTCGCGGCATTCCGTGGGTTGTGGCAGACGGTGAAAACGGAATATTATATGCGGGTGACTCACGCAATTATAATGCCGTTATGAAATATGACCTTGATACAATGGAATTTTTGGGTGAGCTTACATTCTCGCAGGAAATACCGGACATTCAGGGCGGCGAATACTATGACGGCACACTCTATTTCGGCACGAATGATACGACACGCGCGGTTTATTCCGTAAACGCCGAGGACGGCACTGTTAAAAAGCTGTTCGGACGCATTACATACGAATACAAATATATTGACAATTTCGGCGGCGAAGGCGAGGATGTTACCGTTATGACCGTCGACGGCAAGCCTATGATCTGTACACTTCAGATCGGTGCGACATTTACGGATGCCACACTCAGAGGATATGAAATCAATTAACATTCGGCTTATACCGACAGTTAATCGAAAATAAAAATACAAATCGGAAAGAAGGTTACCGCCTTGGCAAAAATAATGTCAATGCTGATGTCACTCATTATGTTCTTTATGCCGTTTTTCAATATGCCGGAATTTACTCCCGACACCGAAAACGAGACAACATCCTACACCAACATTTTTGTTCACGGTCTGTCCGGATGGGGCAGCTACAATCTTGCAGATAAGGTCGTGCCCTACTGGGGTATGTTCGGCGGCAATCTTATGACATATCTGAATGCAAGAGGATACGACAGCCGCTCCGCATCCGTTACCGCAACGGCGAGTGCGTGGGACAGAGCTTGCGAGCTTTACGCACAGCTGACCGGCACCAGAACCGACTACGGTGTCGCCCATTCAAAAGAGTGTAATCATGCACGCTACGGCAAGGATTATACCGGCAGAGCTTTGGTTGAGGCGTGGGACAGCGACTATAAAATAAATCTTTTCGGCCACTCCTTCGGCGGTGCTACCGTCAGAATGCTTGCTTCTCTGATGTACACAGGAAGCGAGGCGGAAATTGAGGCAACCCCGGCAGATGAACTGTCTGAGCTTTTCACCGGCGGCAAGGGCGATTGGGTGTACTCCGTTACAACACTGTCGGCTCCGCATAACGGCACAAGTGCGTATACTATAAAACAGATGATTTTTGACGACGAAAATGCGACTGCCGATGAGCTTTCAACTGCCACCTTGCTTACAATAGCAAGCTTGCCGATACAGGACGGCAGAGACGAGGACGACAGTGCCGAGCATAATATGTATATTGACAATGCCGCCGAGCTTAATAAGACGATAAAGACCGTGCCGAATGTGTATTATTTCTCTTACGCCTGTGATATTTCGGTTGAGCAGGAGGACGGTACATATCTGCCCGAGGAAGACAAAACCGAAGCTCTTTTCAAGCCCTGCTCCGTCAGAGTCGGAAGCTATTCGGGTGTGACGGACGGCGGTATAGTCGTTGATGAAAAATGGCGCCGGAATGACGGACTTGTAAATACAATCTCCGCTATGTATCCGTTCGGCGAAGCACACACGGACTTTGACGAGAATAACATCGAACCCGGCATATGGAATGTTATGCCTGTTTATCACGGCGACCATATGTCACTCCAGGGCGGCATGACGGTCAAAAACGAAGTCAGAACGTTTTATGCCGAGCATATTTCGATGATAAACGCGATTGGTAATTGACAAACTCGTGTGATGTTATTGAAAAATCCTCTTATGCCAATCAGACAAAAGAGGAAGGCTTTTAATGATATATTGCTGACGCAATGTGATATACGGCAAGCCGTGTGATATACTTGCTTCGCAAGAGTGATATAATATCCGTTCCGTCATATGCTGAAAGCATATATCACCGCACGAAGTGCGATATCATTTCGAAGATATATCACCCGTTCCGACAGGAACGGATATCATTGAAAAAATCCTCTTATGCCAATCAGACAAAAGAGGAAGGCTTTTAATGATATATTGCTGACGCAATGTGATATACGGCAAGCCGTGTGATATACTTGCTTCGCAAGAGTGATATA
>CAVFPQ010000196.1:0-2098 GCA_963624415.1 Acutalibacteraceae bacterium
GGTATTAAATCGGTCTGTGAGAAATACGGCTTGGATTTTTCCGCGCGTTTTGGTGATAGCGCCGCAACTTATCTGAATGAACAGATAGTAAAAAACGATAGCCGTATTGTCGACATCAATCGGCAAATAGAGGCAACAAATGAGGCGATTGAAGCGATAGAAAGAGGAACGCTTCATATTCCCAAAATATTGTCAGATTTCTTAACATCCACCGGAATTCACTTTGTAAGTGTCGAAAAATATATCCTTGACAATCAGAAAAATGGAAATTTATCTGAGGACAGGTGTATTGAGTTCATGAACCGCTATCCTTATGCCGCTTATGGGGTGATTGTAAATTCCGATAAGGAGCGAAATGAGCTGTGTTCGGACACGGATGAGAGCTGGCTTCCTGCCGTGCTTCCGATTTTTACGCATGAAGATATTGACAATATGCTAAATGGCAGTGCCGTTTCATTTAACTGTGTCGCCGCATATTCAAAAGACTATTTCAGGAACAGCGTATCCTATGGCGATAATCTTCGGGACACATTAAAACAAACGTACAACAAAAGGCAGGTGCTTGAGGAACGCAAGAACTCACTTGAGGCAGATGCGGATACGGTGACTGCGTTTGCTGAATATGACGAAAGCTGGGAGAGGAGAACCGTCTCCGAAAAAGAAAAGCTTGAAAAAGCAATTGACGAAACACATAAACAAATTGATGCTCTTTCCACTGAACAGAAAACGGTAAAAGCGAATATTTGCACTGAAAAAGAAAAAGAAAAGTGTCTTTTAGAGGAACTCGGAAAAATTCAAAAACAGCTATCCGATTATGACGAACTGCTTGATAAGCTGAAGGAAGAAATTACACTCGGCGAAAATCGGAGTGCGTCAAGGCGCAAGTATGATGATATTTCTGAAGATTACAGTAAAAAATGCTCCGAAAGAGACAAAATCATCGAGCAATATCAGTCAATCTGCGGTAAGCTAAATGAACTTAAAACCGCCGAAGAATCTCTGAACGCCGGCCTTGATACTGTTTCCGGAGCTGTACCTGCAGAGATTGTTGAAGGAGAATGGTCATCACTGCTTTCACAGTATGAAACTTTGCTTTCAGCCCAAAGCAGTGACCTAAAACGTCTTAATGACGATAAGGCCCGCCTGCAAAAGGATATGGAAGAAAAGCGGAAAGAAATTCATAAAAGAAATTGTAAACTCGAAGATTATGACTCTCTGTTTTATTCCGAAGAACAGGAAGAGAAGGCGACCGAAGAGGAGAAAAAAACTGAAGATGATTATAAATCTGCAGTTGAAGTAACCAAAGCAGCAGAACGTACCTGTGGACAGGCAGAAAAATCTTTTGAAAATTCAAGGGGAAACCTAAAAGAATTCGGAGATGAGGCCCTTCCTCAAAATGAAGTCGGTACGGCATTTGATAATCGTATTGAGAATATCAACACGGAAATTAACGATATCGAAAAAGATTTAAAACTGACAGATGAAACAATAGGCAACCTTAAAAAAACGCTGGGTAAAGCCCAAGTCTACACCGAAAAGCATGACAAACCCGTAAAGTATGGCTCCATTACACTTGAAAGTAACTATGAAGAGCAAATGAAGTCAATTACGAAGCAAATCAGTGAGTGGGAGAATTCGGTTCAGGAGGGTTCACGGCAAATTGAAGATAATCTCAAAAGAATGTCTGAACTCTACGGCAATCGTTCCGAGGATGTGAAGCAAGCGGTAAAAGTCATGCAGGAACTGTTAAACGGAAATGTCCCTGGCGACAGATATTATACGCTGCATGAGCACGTCTGCGAAAACATAGATACCACAGAGAAAATAATTTCTCAAATCGATACTGATCTTGCAGAATTTCATAAAACCAAGGGGGATCTTGTCCGTCAATGTTTAATTCAGGGAAAGCAGTTGTATGAGGGGCTGAAAAGACTTTCCGGTAATTCGAAAGTCAAAGTTCAGGATAAACGCCGGCAGATGCTCAAATTCGATATTCCGGATCAGATTGACGAAAACATTGCAAAAGCGGCAATTACTTCGGAAATTGATAAGGGAACCGAGGAAATTGTCGCGAAAATGTCCGGTGACACTTATGCAG
>CAVFPQ010000196.1:2108-2690 GCA_963624415.1 Acutalibacteraceae bacterium
GAATCCGAAAAGGCAAAAGCAGCTGAAAGAACGGTTGGAAGCAAAAATCTTTTACGCAAATATATCGGCTCTGACAATATAACGCTCAAGGCATATAAGATTGACCGAAATCCGGACAATTCCGGGTATCGCACATGGGAACAAACGCAGGTCAACAACTCGGGAGCGGAAAAATTTGTTGTCTATTTTGCAGTTATACTGGCTCTGATGGCATATACGAGAGACGGTTATGACAGCACGATTGATAACAATAACGGTAAAAGTGTTCTTGTTCTGGATAATCCGTTCGGACCGATTTCCTCAAAGCATGTGCTCGAACCCATGTTTGAAATATCGAGGAATTACAAGGTGCAGATGATCTGCCTCTCGGACATAAGCAAATCGGATATAGTGTCGTGCTTTAAACTGGTAATTCGAGCTATTGTAAAGCGGTTCGCTCTCAGCAACAAAGAGCAATTGACGCATGAGGGAAATGAATCTATTGAGCACGGATACTACTGTTCCGAACAGCTTAATCTTTTTTAATACACGGAGGTTGTAAATTGGCTATCGCAATTATTGCGATGATAATGATAGCGGCAA
>CAVFPQ010000197.1:0-2634 GCA_963624415.1 Acutalibacteraceae bacterium
CAAAAACCTTTTGCTCAAACTGTAAGGTGCATTGCTACAAGCCGGAAATGCGTGAAAAAATCCGTGCGGTGATGCGATTCTCAGGACCAAGGATGATCTTTCATCATCCAATAGCGGCAATCCGGCATGTGATCGAAACAAAGAAGGAGAAAAAACGATTGGAGATGTATGATGAAACTTAAAAAAATTCTGCTTGTGATTTTAGGATGTGTCGGACTGGCGCTCGGCGCCGTGGGGGCGGTACTGCCGCTCCTTCCTGCATTCCCGTTTCTTTTGCTTGCGGCATTCTGTTTTGCCAAAAGCTCAGAGAGACTGCATAACTGGTTTACAGGAACAAAGCTGTATAAAAACAATTTGGAGAGTTATGTAAAAGGACAGGGTATGACTTGGAAAACGAAAATCCGCATCATGATTACCGTCACGCTGCTGATGAGTTTCGGATTTATTATGATGATGCTGAAACAGTTGTTTATTCCGTGTGCGATTCTTGCAGGTGTATGGGTGTTCCATATTGTTTATTTTATATTTGGTGTGAAGACGATTAAACCTCAAACATAACGAATCGCGGATGCCGTTTGTAATGCGGGTATATTCTTTGTCTACCTCGGAAAGTCCGACGACATTGCCGTCATTATCGATTCCGACATATACAATGCCTCCGTCTGTATTGGCAAAGGCGATTACTTATGTTTTACGCGAAAAATTCGCTTTGTCAATCGTTTGCGGCGAATTTTCAGAGAATATTCACTTTTGACGGTGAACAACAGGCTCGGCCGCAGATGACCGAGCCTGTTTAATCTTCTCATTAATCTTTCTTGAAATGCAGATTTTGCAGTAAAACAGCTGTTTCTTCTTTGTCACTTTCGCCTTTTCATTCGGCACAAACCGCATTTTAACGCCACACGAATGATATTCTTTTGCTTGCAGTTTTTCAAGCTTCGACATGCGTATTTTTGACTGTTTTGCGGCTTTTACGGTACGTTCGTCAAGTTCCGTATATAAAAACTCATCTTTTGTTGACAATGACATTCCTCTGTGCAATTTGAAAATAGTTTCTTTTTTCCTTAAAGAAATTAAGAACAACGTCTTTATGAGTCAATTGCAAATGCATTTATTCAAGAACGATTTTCCAGAATACTATCTGTCTGCGTTTGTATGTATAAGTAATGTAAAGTGTATTATCTTTACACACAATTGCGGGATATGAAAATTCTCCGTTGCCGGGTTCGGGGCAAAGAATCTCCGTAAAGTGTTTTCCCTTGTCAGTTGATACGGCGAGAGACAGCGGATGACGCACTCCCCAGTTAACATCAACGGGGTTATATATAAGCCATAGCCGCCCTTTGTTATCCGTACAGCAGTCTATGCCGCTGTTGTTGTTCGGAAGGCGTGTCCGGTAGGGCTTTTTCCAGGTAAGACCGCCGTCTGATGAGTCTGTTCTGTAAATCGCACCCTTATCGGAACGCATAAAGCAGTGCACTTCCCCGCTGTCGTCCGTCCACAGTGTCGGCTGAATAAGCCCCACATACGCTCCTCTGTATTTCGGGCGTTCAAATTTGCCGTTATTGTACCATGTTTTGCCGTTGTCGTCGGAAATATCCGTAAAGGCTATCCACTTGTCATTCTGTTCGGTTGATGCGGGGGCGAGCAGTCTGCCGGACGTGAGTTGTAAACATTTATTCTTTACAGGGCCTCTGCCGCCGGAAGTATCACCGGGCACAAGCTCCTGCGGAGAAGAGATAACATTACCGTCAGAATCAAGCAGTACAAATTTTGTAATCCAATCGGGAATTTTAACGCCGTATTTATAAAAGAGAACAATCTGTCCGTCGGGGCGTTGATACAAAACGGGATTCCAATGGGGTATGCCGTCATTTTCGGAAACGCAGTGAGGCGTATTCCATTTGCCGTCCGTGCTTCTTTTGCTTAAATAAATCGCGACAGTCGTGTCACCCTCTTTTTTGCCGCCGAACCACGCCGTAAGCACACTGCCGTCACCAAGAGGCAAAACAGTTGACGCATGACAAGACGGAGTGACGGTGTTCTCTTCAAAAATATATTCTTTCTGTGCCGATAAAATCATCAAATCATCTCCGAATTTTTTCTGATTATATTATGCATGTTTTTCGGAAGTTTTTCAAGCTGTTTATAAGCAGATTTTGTTGATACTCTTGACAAATTCGGCCCAAAAGTATATACTGATTAAAGTAAACGGAGGCGTAGCTCAGTTGGTCAGAGCGTTCGGTTCACATCCGAAAGGTCAAGGGTTCGAGCCCCCTCGTCTCCACCAGAAGTCCGGTAAACTCATGGTTTGCCGGATTTTTTATACTAAATATAACCTTACCAAGAGAAAAGAACGACACATTTAGCCACGTGCTGATAAGGAAGTATTGTTTCAAAACAAAGACAAATCATTGACTTGATGTAAAATAAAGCAATTATCCGGAATAAGAATATGCTGTTTACTTTTGTTGAATTTTTGTTTTGAAATGCAATGCAGTTTCGTAGCCAAGAAAAATTTTTCATATCGAAGCCCGGAAATGCGGCAAGGCTGTCGCCTTGCAAGGCTTTCGGGCAAAGAGATGGGAGATTTTTCGGCGAGAAACCAATACTTCGTTGTCAGTGCGTGGCTTT
>CAVFPQ010000198.1:0-1151 GCA_963624415.1 Acutalibacteraceae bacterium
AATTTTCGCCGCTGCCGTACCCGGAGGATGACGGTGTAACGCACTTTCTTTTTATAGGCAGAGTAATGGAAGAAAAGGGCGTTGATGAGCTTTTTGCCGCAATGCGCAGACTTAAAGCCGACGGAGAGCATTTTACATTCGATTTTATCGGCTGGTATGAAGAAAATTATAAGGACACTGTCGAACAGATGCAAAAAGAAGGGCTGCTTACTTTTTACGGCTTTCAGAATGATGTCCGTTCGTTTATAGAAAAATGTCACTGCAGTGTTCTGCCGTCATGGCATGAGGGGATGTCGAACACTCTTCTTGAATCGGCGGCATCCGCAAGACCATTGATAACAACCGATGTTCACGGCTGCAAAGAGGCGGTTGAGGACGGCGTAAACGGCTTTTCGGTTCCCGTAAAAAATGAAGACGAGCTTTATAAGGCTCTCGAAAAATTCATAAATCTTCCGTATTCTCAAAAAATTCAGATGGGGCAAAAGGGCAGACAGCTTGTCGAAAAAAAATTTGATAAAAACAAAGTTGTGGAGCTGACACTGAAGGAAGCGAATATCGACACTGCCCGCTGATCGTAATTCCCGATTTTCATAAAAATGAGGCACATAAATGGCACAGCATATAAATCGTCAAAAACAGAATAAAATGTTTGCCATGGTGCCGGCACTTATTGTGTCGGTTCCCGTAAGTGTACTCTATTATCTGTATACGGGCGCACCGTATATTTCCGTATTGCTCGGAAGCTTTCTTGCCATGACAGCAGCCTTTTACGCAATGATGAACTGCCGCCGAAAAGAGGCGCTCATGCTTTTCGGGGTGCTTGTCATCAAGTTTATTCTTACGGCTTATCAGGCAAAAAATAAGGATTTGCCGCTCGGAGGTGAAGACTGGGGCAACTATCACGCCGCCGCAAAAGAACTTCTCAACAGCTGCGGCAGCAACTATCTGAAAATTCTCATTGATGACGGCGCTGATATGTTCTCGAAGCTGTGCGCGATTATATACGGTATTTTCGGCGTGCATACAATGCAGATATATTTATATGTTCTTGCATCCTCTTTTGTTGCCGTAAACTATGTTTTTAAGACGGTTGACATAATGACCGACGGCGATTACACCGCATCCGTTATAACAACACTTGCTTTTTCGGT
>CAVFPQ010000198.1:1228-2603 GCA_963624415.1 Acutalibacteraceae bacterium
TTTTCGGTCTGGCCGATTGACATAATCTATTCCGTTACATATCTTCGTGAAATGCCCATTCAGACGCTTGTGATAATGTCGTTTTATCTGTTTATAAGATTTTTCAAACGGCGGCATTTTGTCGATTTTGTTCTGTCGTTTTTTTGCATAGCAATGGCGTCAATGATGCACTCGGGCGTTATAGCATTTGCTTTTGTCTATATTGTTTTTGCCGTTCTGCACGAGGGACAGAGCCTTTCGAGTGTCTTAAAACCGCAATATCTTGTCATATTCGCCGTCGCAATCGGCGGACTGATGGTAACCCCTCTGTGGTCATCCATGATTGCAAAGCTCGGCGATGTAAGCACAGTTGACGGCATGGTTGAACGCGCGGGGCAGTTTTTGGAGGGTGAAGCGAACACAAGATATATTTCCGAAGTGCCGCAGAACAGCATTCAGCTTTTTGTGCAGGCACCGTACAGAGCAATTCTTTTTGCTTTTGTTCCGCTGCCGTGGATGATATACAGCTTTGATACAGCTCTGTCATGGGTGCTTGACGCTCTGCCGCAGGTGTATATAGTCTATAAAATTTTTGAGCTTAACAAAATGACAAAGCGCAGCAGAAAATACAGACTGTACTACATAATGTTTGTGCTGGCATTCAGTGTAACTTATGTTATATGCGGCATGGGAACAACGGCATACGGCAATGCAATTCGCCACAGAGCGAAAATTCTGCCTGTTGTGCTTTGCTATATAATCGGACTCAGCATGCACATAAAAACAATGGGAAGGGAGCGGCTGTATGAGCGTCACGGTTATAATTCCGGCTTACAACGCCGAAAAAACGATAGCGAGCGCCGTTTTATCAGTAACGGCAACATTGCCGAAAAGCGTTGAAATACTGGTAGTCGATGACGGTTCATCCGACGGGACAGCCGCTGTCGTAAACGAATTGGCAAAGAGCCGTCCCTGTGTAAAACTCATAAAAAAGCAAAACGGCGGTGTGTCCTCCGCAAGAAACACGGGGCTTGAAAACGCAAAAGGCGAATATATAATGTTCCTCGACTGCGACGACACATATACGGAAAATACAGTCGATGAGCTTTATTCATCGGCAGAAGCAAACGGTGTCTCCTGCGTTGTCGGCGGCTATACCGTTATATACGACAGCAAAAAAGAAGAATTTCTGCCCCCGTTTGACAGCAAGCTTAATTTCGCGGAAGAAATATACGGCGGCTTTATAAAACCCGTTGTTTTGTCGGGTGAAAATATTTTTATGGGCAGTGTCTGGAATTCGATTTTCAGGCGTGATATAATCCTGAATAATAATATCCGTTTTGACAAAAACATAAAAATCGCGGAGGATACACTTTTTCTTACGGACTATCTTCTG
>CAVFPQ010000199.1:0-2553 GCA_963624415.1 Acutalibacteraceae bacterium
ATGTCCTCCTCAGCGGAAAATCCGCTTCGTCGGGCCTTACGCTCGTCGGCGGCTTCGCCGCCTCCTCGCCCCGCAGCTCACCCCTCCCTTAATTATTAATCGTTAATTATTGATTGTTAATTGAAAAAATAGTGTATTTCCCTGAGATTTGTGCTAAAATCAAAGCTGAAATGCCGAGGAGGTCCCACAATGACACCAAACAACATACACTCACCCGAAATATTGGCGCCGGCAGGCAGCAAAGAGAGCCTTATGGCGGCTGTCAGAGCCGGTGCGGATGCCGTATACTTCGGCGCTTCATCCTTTAACGCCAGAAGAAATGCCGAGAATTTTTCGGACGACGATTTTTTTAGTGCCGTCTCTTATTGTCATCTTCACGGCGTAAAGGCGTATATCACACTCAACACAATAATAAAAGACAGCGAAAAAAATTCACTTCTCGGCACACTTCGTCTGATAGCCGAAAGCGGCGCAGATGCCGTTATAGTGCAGGATTTATGTGTCGCAAAGCTTATAAAAGAGTGCTGCCCGACACTCCCCCTTCACGCCTCCACTCAGATGGCAGTGCATAATGTATCGGGTGCGAAAATGCTTGAAGAAATGGGCTTTGAGCGTGTTGTGCTGGCGAGAGAAAATTCTTATGAAGAAATAAAGAAAATATGCGAGTCGACCACGATGGAGACCGAGCTTTTCATACACGGCGCACACTGCATGAGCGTGTCGGGTATGTGTCAGCTGTCTGTCTCTTTCGGCGGACGAAGCGGCAACAGAGGACTTTGCGCCCAGCCGTGCAGACTCGATTTCAACGCGGACGGCAGACATAACGCCTTGTCGCTTAAAGATATGTCACTTATCACTCATCTTAACGAAATCGCCGAAGCCGGGGTAAATTCCCTTAAAATAGAGGGCAGAATGAAGCGGCCCGAATATGTTGCGGCGGCAGTAAACGCAGTAAAAACCAAGCTTGCGGGCGACACTCCCGATATTGACACTCTTAAAAGCGTGTTTTCGAGAAGCGGCTTCACGGACGGTTATTTCATCGGCAAAAGAACACTTGATATGTTCGGTTCACGCACAAAGGACGACGTAACGGCGGCTTCATGCGTTCTGCCGACACTAAGGCAGCTCTATAAAGACGAACGTTCGGATATTGCAGTAAACATGAATTTTGTCATGAACGAAAATGAAAGCCGTCTTACAATGACGGACGGCGAAAATACCGTTTCGGCTGTGGGCGATGCTCCGCAAAAGGCGATAAAAGCAAGCCTCAGCGAAGAAATTGCCGCGAGAAATCTGTTAAAGCTCGGCGGAACTGCCTTTAAGTGCAAAAATCTGTCTTGTCAGCTTCTTGACGGATACACTCTGCCCGCATCGGCTCTTAACGCTCTGCGGCGTGAATGTGTCGAAAAGCTGACAGAGAAAAGAAAAGCACCGAAAAGCCACAATTTTTCACAGCCGAAAGAAAGCATAATTACCGCAAAAAGCATACCCGAGAGCCTGAAAATAAGAATACGGCTCGAAAATGCCCGACAGCTCCCGTCCGATTTTGAAAATATATCACGTGTAATTCTGCCTGTGACAGAGTTTATAAAGCACCCCGAAATCATAACGGCTGTTCCGTGTGAGCTTGCCGCCGAAATTTCTCCGCTTGTGTACCCCGGGGATGAAGAGAAATATCTCATGCTTCTTAAAAAATGCCGTGACATGGGCGTAAAATATGCCGTGTGCGAAAATTTGGGCGGCATATATCTCGCAAGACAGGCAAGTATGATTCCGACCGGCGGTCATATGCTGAATATCATAAATTCCGATGCGGCGAATGAATATAAAAAACTCGGTGTCGGTGATATTACACTGTCCTCGGAAATAAGCTTTAACGGTATAGACAATCTCGGTTTTGACGGCAGAAAAGGCTTTGTCGGCTACGGTTTTATGCCGCTTATGCGTTTTCGCTGCTGTCCGATGCAGTCGCCGAACGGCTGCGGAAAATGCACAGGGCAACGCACACTGAAGGACAGAAAAAACACCGAATTTACGGTGCTGTGCCATAATCGCAAATATTCGACACTTCTTAACAGCGTGCCGCTCTATACCGGCAATATGCGGCAGCCGAAAGCGGACTTCACTACACTGTATTTTACGACAGAAGAAAAACGGGACATCGAAAATATTATTACTCTGTTCTGTGAAAAACAAAAATTCCCGGGTGTAAAAACGGCGGGAATGTATGATAAGGTTCTTGAGTAAAAGCATGGACCGGGGCAGTGGTCAGTTGTCAGTGTAAAAGTTTGAAGTCGGTTCGCAAAAGGCGAAGCTTTATAAATCAAGGCACACCGTGCCTTCCGACATTCTGCATTATGCATTAAAAAAGTGCTGTCTCCGACAAAAGCCACGTGCTGATAAGGAAGTATTGTTTCAAAACAAAGACAAATTGTCAATTTAATGTACAACAAACCGGGTATTTGTAACAAATTTAAGTTATACAATTTTCCCGGTTTTTTGTTTTGAAATGCAAAGCAGTTTCGTAGCCAAGAAAAATTTTTCATATCGAAG
>CAVFPQ010000200.1:0-2546 GCA_963624415.1 Acutalibacteraceae bacterium
TCAAGTCCGCAGGACTTCCGAAATTATGCATTATGCATTCTACATTCTACATTATAACAACATTGCTAACTGCTAATTGCTAATTGTATAAGTCCAAGTCCGCAGGACTTCCGAAATTATGCATTATGCATTCTGCATTATAACAGACATTGCTGATTATTTTAGCACCATGTACGCCTTCATCACCGCTGCCTGTGTTTTTCCGTCCTTGATCTTCCCTGCCATTATATCGGCGACAAGCTGTTCAATCGGCACGGATGCGTTTTCGAGGAACTCATCATAATCGGGATGATTTTCACCGAACGTAAGCCCCAAGGCAAGGTACATATAGATAACTTCGGTTGAGTACGCACAGGTAGGATAAAATTCCCCTAAAGAAATAAACTCTCTCGCACTCGCACCGGTTTCTTCTTTAAGCTCTCTTTTGGCGGCTTCAAGCGGATCTTCATCAACGCTGTCACGCTTTCCTGCCGGGATTTCGGTTATCACTTCGCCCATAGGGTAGCGGAACTGACGAACGACAAGCACACGTCCGTCATCGGTCACGGGAACAATGCACGACGCACCTTTATGCACAACATAGTCACGCACAGCACCGTTGCCGTTGGGCAATTCTATCTTATCATGATACAGTTCAAATATAGGCCCTGTATATATCTTTTCACTCTCAATCTTTTTTTCAGTAAGCGATGAATTATCCATCTTTTTGCCTCCGTTAATTCATATCTTGTATAAATTCAAATATTCAATGTGGCACTGTTTTTGCAAGCCTGATTTGTTCAGCTCCCGAGGAGGAAAGCATATCACTTAACCGGGGCCTTACTGCGAACCTATTCATTCAGCCGCTCGTCAGCGACATTCCTTAACTTTACACAAAAGGCAAACTAACCGTATACCCCGGAAGCCGCATTCCTCGCGGCTGCCTACGGCTTCACAGCCGTCAGTGCGATGCTCGCCGTCATACCGCTAACGCTTCTGACGGCCACGTGGCAGTCGTCTCGCTATCCGAGCCGACCGCACCGCTCGTCGTCGGCTTCGCCGCCTCCTCGCGGCCCACCGAAAAAACCTGTCTTAAGACATGGTTTTTTCAATGATATCCGTTCCTGTGGAACGGGTGATATATCTGTGAAATGATATCGCACTGAGTGCGATGATATACCTGCGGTATATACCGGAACGGATATTACATCCCACTTGCCCCGCAACTACATCATACGATTTATCGTATATCACATTGCGCCGGCAATATATCATTGCACGAAACCGCCGGTTTCTTGCCAACCGCAATCACTGCCGCTGCCGCCGCCGCAGCAACCGCCGCACCTGCGATAATCGCCGCCTTTTTCTTCCCTTCTCCGTCTGCGTCCCATATATACTCAAGCTTTGCTTTAAGCGACCTGCCGCACAGGTCTTCATAAGTCAGAAACCGTGTTTTTATATCCTCGGGTTTATTCTCGTCAAGCTCTATGACACGAACACCACGCATTTTGCTCCCGTAGCACCTGAATGATGCCGCCGAGGACTGAAATATCTTTATGCCGTCAAGCTCGGCTTCAAAGCAGTTCAGGTGGTCATGCCCTAACACAAGCGCCAGCACATCGCCCTGCTTTCCGAGTGCCTCAAACTGACCGTAATTTTCTTCACATCCTATTATCGGCTCACCGAGAACGCCCTTTCCCTTTTCGGGATCAAGCTTTATATAGCGTTCCTTTTCGCCCTTACGGAAAAACGGTATCGCCCCTTTGTCGTTTTTGCCGCACTCTTTGTTAAGGCTCTCAAGCTCCGGAGGCGACACGTGCTGAAACATAATCGAGGGCAGACTCCTGCCGCCGTTTTCGGCTTTCAGCTCCTCACTCTTTTTAATATACCAATCGACCGCCTGTTTTTTTACGCCCGTATGGCATTTTTCCTCCGCTTTATCGAGCCACGCAGAATCCGTAAACCACAGATTAAACGCATTGCGTGTGCCGTCTGAGGACTTTATCGTAAGATTGAATGTATCGACATCGCCGCTCTCGGGAGTATCGGACAGACCGATAAAACAGCCGTATGACCGCCAGATTTCCGCTTGCTTTTCTTTCGTGATAAAATTCATATCATCGTGATTGCCGTAAATCATCGTAAAGGGCAGTCCCCTTTTTTCGGGCTGAGAAGCGACATGATTTATCGCCGTTTTCATCGCTTCATATTCACCTTCGGGCGACAGAATGACCTTTCTTGAACCGATACGGGCATCCCTCAGATGATTGCCGAGAATATTATCCCCGGTAAACACAACAAGGTCCGGTCTTACCGTATCATACGCCCTGTCGAGCATTTTTATCATGGTTTTGCGAACGAACTGCAGATCCTGCGGATCGCTCACCTGTAATATTGTAAATTTTCCGTTTTTGTTAAAAGACAACGACATATTAATCTCCTGTTTTCAGTAACCGTCGGACGAGGTAGTGGTCAGTGGTCAGTGGTCAGTGGGCAGTATTCAGTGGTCAGTGGTCGGTGGTCAGTGGTCGGTGGGCAGTGGGCAGTGGGCAGTGGGCAGTGGGCAG
>CAVFPQ010000201.1:0-2475 GCA_963624415.1 Acutalibacteraceae bacterium
TGCAAGGCTTTCGGACAAAGATATGGGAGATTTTTCGGCGAGAAACCAATACTTCATTGTCAGTACGTGGCTTTTCGTTGTATTTTCGACTGTCGCCGAAGAGGGGCACCGCCGGCTCGGATAGCGAGACGGCGGCAATACTGCCGTCAGAAGCGTAAGCGGTATGACGGCAAACCCGGCAGTTTGATTGCAATCGGATTGGCATATAAAATTCGGCTGTACATCAGAACGGCTTAATTAGCCTACCACAACGAAAATATTATTATAGCACATTAAATACTAAAACTTCTCTTATCTCAATTTGTCATATCGAAAATATTTTGATTTTCGGATTGTTATAAAATAGTCACACTAACCCGTAGACAAATTCTATCAATTCACGGACTTTAGATTTAATATTTCCTACATATAATTTTAAATCGCATGAACATGTCCAATTGCAGGATTTTCAAAATATGCTTCGGCAGAGATATATATGCATGATTTGATTTCTCTTTCTTGCTTCGATTTGTGTTCCGAATGTTCAGCTTTTGTCCCTCACCGGGGCTTTTTCTATTGCCGAGAATTTCGCCGTTCGTCGGGCACCCGTTTGTCCCGATTGGCTTTTTTATCAATTTTAACTTTACCACGTGACAAACGGGTACCGCTTCCTCGCGGCGTTCCTCCGTTCGCCTTCATTTTTTAAGCCGCAAGGGGCTGCGGCTGAAAAAATTTGGCTCACTCCGGACTGTGCCTCCTCCTCACTCACTGCCGTTGGCAGTTCGCTCGTCGTCGGCTTCACCGCTGCTCGACGGCTGCCTACGGCAGCACACTCGCAGCGGTCGCCCTCGCCCTTGGCTCGGGCGTTCGCTCGTCGCTATCGCTCCTCGCGTCCGGCTCCTCCTCCGCTTTCAGCGTCGTCGTCGCCTTCGCTCGCTTCGCTCGCGCTTCGCCCTCGCGATGCTCGGGCTCAAAAAAAATCCGGCGGAACAGCCCTTTTGCCATTCCGCCGGAAAATCAATTATTCAAATTTGCCCTATCAGTTCGCAACAATCGTTATCACGGTATCCGCCTTAATATTCTCGACATTGTAAACAGCCTCGTAATAAGTCTCACCGTTGAGATAGTCATATGCCGCAATCCACTCAACGCCGTATGAAGTGCCTGTCTCGTTGCCGGGTGTCCACATAACCGTCGCACCGTTCTTTTCGGGAGCTTTAACGACTATTGTCGCCGTGTCGCCGTCAAGAACAAGGAACTTGCCCGAGCTTACATTATTTGCACCCGCACATGTTACGGAATATGTGATACCTGCCGCCGCCGTTGTGTTAACTTCTACGGTATGATCGGCAACCTTGTCGTTGAGTGAGGGTATCTTATCACCGAGACCGAAGATATTGAGAATCATTCTGAGAATTCTCTTGAGAGTTGCAAGAATGCTTGCGGACTTCTCTTCACGAACGCCGTTTACATATACCTTGCAGTTTGAAGTGATATTTGAAATCTTGTAGTAACGGTAGCCGTCGCCGTCCTGCTTATATGATGTAAGCTGTTCTGTTTTTCCGATTGCGGCAAGAGCGGAACCCATTTCCTCAAGTGTACTATACTGATCGGCATTTCTGAGTACGCTTACAGTCATGCCCGATGCCGAATATCCGCTGAGTGTTTTAACTCTGAAGCAGAATTCGCCGCCATAATATACTACTTTGTAGTTTTCATTTTCGAGAGTTCTGATTCTGTAACCGTCACCCATCGACCATGAAACGGTAAAGTGATTTTTAAGAAGAACCTGCTCGTTGTTGTCATTGAACTCAGCAACCTTTATTGTAAGATCGGAGTCGGCAATTACGGTATATTCATCGTTTGTGTTTGCCTGAATCTGCTCACCGTTTACAAACACAGCTACGGATGCCTGATTGTAAACTTTGTTTGTAATAACCCTAAAGCAGATAACACTGCCCTTTTCAAAGCTGCCCGATTCAATGGGAACAAGCGAATATCTCTGCCACGATGCAGCGGCCTCTCTGTCTTCACTGTTTATGATATTCTCGGGGAGAATATATGTGGTATACTTTTCGTAGTAGACATACGCGCCGTTGTCATCCTCTTTGAATTCAACATTGCCGTTGTCGGCTTTTACGTATGTGTATGCTGCCGTGCCGTCGTCATCAACATCAACAGCCGAGGACGGAGCAACAAATGTTACATTAACACTGTCTGCGGCAAAAGCGGGTGCAACGCACGAAATCATTATGATTGCCGCTAAAAATACGCTTAATACTTTTTTCATGGGTATAGCCTCCGTAAAAATTGCTTTTATACAGCTTTATTATAAATGTTTTACGGAATAAAGTCAACAACAACAGTTTAGTCATTATATAACAAATTTCAAGCCGACTTTTGGTAAAAAATCCGAGTTATCTTAAAATCCGCCTGTATAAAATATAAATACGGCTGTGCACCGCAGAATTTTCTGTAATGCACAGCCGTTTTGAT
>CAVFPQ010000202.1:0-2418 GCA_963624415.1 Acutalibacteraceae bacterium
AATTTATCATTGACGATTTTATCTTTTGCGTAGCTTTACAATCCAAAACGCATAGCGTTTTCCTTCATTATGCATTCTGCATTCTACATTATGCATTATATTTTACGTATTCATTGCTAATTGCTAACTGCTAACTGCTAATTGCTAATTTATTACATGGGGTGCTTTGAAAATGGAAAAGACAAAGACATCAAAAAAAGGCTTAAACATTCTGTTAACCGGCGGTATAGCTCTGGTGTTCATCATTGTGCTTACCGCAATACGCTCTTATCAGATGCTTAATATAACCGATTACTCAACCGGATTTTTCACGGATTCGAGTAATCCCACGGTTTTGGCATTCTATGTTCTGGCGGTGCTGTTCCCGATTGTCACGCTTGTTCTCGCGAAGTTCACGGATAAGAGCAGCGCAAGGGATGTATACACTCCCCGCCGTGACATTATAAGAGGCTGTGCATCTCTTCTTTTTGCCGTAGCCATTGTAAGAGACATTTCGGCAAAAATTTCCGATATAACAACGGGTGCCGATGAGATGGGTTATTCATCCGTTGCGTATATAAAGGCAGAGGGCAAATATCAGGCGATTGCCGCTATTGTGTTCGCTCTGCTGTCTGTTGTGCTTTTTCTCATAAACGCCGTAACGGACTTCACGGGTTCGGGCAAGGCGGCAAAGCTTAAAATACTTCATCTTTTCCCCTCCTTATGGCTGTTTACAAAGCTTGTCGGCTATTTTTCGGTGACAGCAAGCTACATAAAAGAACCGCAGTTCCTTCTGCTCATTTTCGCAACGGCGTTTTTAATGCTTTTCCTGTTTGAGGACGCGCGTTACGAGTGCGGTGTAGGCGGCAAAAGCAGCAAGACGGCATTTCGTGTAAGCGGAATAGTCGCAGCAGGTTATATAACCGCTCTTATCATTCCCGATCTTATCACGGGAATTACCGTTGAGGGCTACACCGGTGTTGTAAACGCAGAGTTCGCACAGTGGCACTCGGCTTCTCTTGTGATTGTCGTTTCGTTCCTTACCGGCAGAATTACCGCTCCCAATTATCACGAGAGAAAAAAGATGAAGCTTGATGCCGCAGACGAAGAAAAAGCCGCCGAAAACATTGTTGAAACGGTTGCTTTCGAAAAGAACGGCGACATTGAAAATATACCTTCCGTTAAAGCCGTCCCCGTCGGAATAGAAGAAGAGTTTTCCGACACCGCCCCCATGGAGGTTGAAGCAGAACCGGTAGTCGGGACAACCGACAGCACGGAGGCGTAAATGGATTTTACGGCATTTCGTGAAGCGTTTCTGACATCCGCCCGACAGGTCATAATTCTGTATATCATTGTCGCGGTCGGTTTTATATGCGACAAAACGGGGCTGTTTACCGAAAAGACGGCAAGAGCGTCAAACAATCTGCTTTTCTATGTGGTTACGCCCTGTGTTATCATTGAATCGTTTCTGACGACTTCTCTCACGGATGAAACGGCAGGCTGGCTTCTTAAAGCGGCATTGGCTTCTGCGGCGACATATGTTGTTGCGATTCTGATATCGCTTCCGTTCTTTCGTGATAAAAAAGACCCACTGAACGGCGTATTCAAATTTGCCTGTGTCTACGGAAACGCCGGATACATGGCACTGCCGCTTGCGGGCGCTGTTCTCGGGGAAACGGGAATATTCCTGTGCAGTGTGGGTGTTGCCGTATTTCAGCTTTTCTGCTTTACGCACGGCGCGTTTGTTATGTCGAGAGGCGGCGAGAAAAAGTCCGTTGATATAAAAAGCATGCTGTTAAACCCCGGTGTAATCGGCATTGCGGTAGGGCTGCCGTGCTTTCTGCTTAAAATAAAGCTCCCGGATGTAGTAATGACACCGATATCGTATTTAGGCGATCTCAACACGCCGTTTGCCATGGTGTGTCTCGGTACATATATGTCACAGGCGGGAATAAAGACTCTTATTAACGACAAAAGACAGCTGCTGACCGTTTTTCTGAAGCTTGCGGCACTGCCCGGAGTTATGCTTATCATAATGAAGCTTACGGGATTTTTAAGCGGAGCGCTTCTTACGGCTTGTCTTATTCAGGCGGCGGCGCCGTGTGCGAATAACACAGTCATGTTTGCCGCTAAATACGACAAAGACACGGGGATTGCTTCAAAAACCGTTGCGCTGTCGTCACTGGTGTCGATGATTACGATGCCGATTGTAATTGCGTTGTGCAAATGACGGGGATTGTAATCACGATAATGTAGAATGCATAATGCATAATGTATAATGTATAATGCATAATGCATAATGCATAATGTATAATATCGGAAGTCCTGCGGACTTGATTTTAAAAGCTCCGCAGAATTTTGGATAATTTCAGAAAATAAGCTGATTGTTCGCGAAGCTTTATAATCCAAAACGCATAGCGTTTTCCTTCATTATGCATT
>CAVFPQ010000203.1:0-2355 GCA_963624415.1 Acutalibacteraceae bacterium
AGTCCGCAGGACTTCCGAAATTATGCATTATGCATTCTACATTCTACATTATAACTGACTTCCGAAATTGCTAATTGCTAACTGCTAATTGCTAATTGTTTAGCGAAGCTATATAAATCAAGTCCGCAGGACTTCCGAAATTGCTAATTGCTAACTGCTGATTGCTAATTGTTCTGCGAAGCTATATAAATCAAGTCCGCAGGACTTCCGAAATTATGCATTATGCATTCTACATTCTACATTATAACTGACTTCCGAAATTGCTAATTGCTAACTGCTAATTGCTAATTGTTTATAAACCCAATCGCAAGAAAGGATCTAATTATCTATGATAACTACCCGCGGCAGATACGCTCTGCGTGTCATGCTCGATCTGGCACAGAACCGTTCCGACAAATATATCCCGATGAAGGATGTTGCCGCACGGCAGGAAATTTCACTTAAATATATCGAAAGAATTGTTCCCGCACTCACAAAAGCCGGGCTTCTGGAGGGCGTTCACGGCAAGGGCGGCGGATACCGTCTTACACGCTCACCTGCCGACTATACCGTAGGCGAGATACTAAGGGCAACCGAAGGGGACCTGGCACCCGTGTCATGCCTTGCGTCCGGCGCCGTGCCGTGTGTAAGAGCCGCCGAATGCAAAACTCTCGGAATGTGGAAAAAATACAGCGATATCACAAACGAGTATTTTGACGGCATTACACTGCAAGACCTTTTGGGAACGGAAACGCCCGATGATTATGTAATTTAGACGATATAATATCGTCTTTAAGGAGAGAGTAATATGACAGCAATTACCGCATTCTACAACAAGTTCATCGCACTTATCCTGTCGATTTTCACAATGCTCGGTCTGCCCACAGGCTCATTCGGCAACGGCGAAGTTGACAATTTAACAGCCGACATGACAATTGTCTTTGACAATGAAACACCCGGCTCCGCTGCCGGAAATGTTTCGGTTGAGGCAAACGCCGACGGCGATTATGACATTTACTGGGGTGACGAAAACGGCGAAAAGCTCACAGCCGAAATAAACGGCAAAACCGTATCTTACTCTGAGTTTGTTACCGTCAGCGTATGCTCGGGCGAAGGTGAATGGGAATTTAACGACTTTCTGACAATTCCCGAAAACGCCGAAACAATGCTCCTTTACAAAGGTGACACCCTGCTGGAAACGGAAGAAATTCCCGAAAACAAGCTCCCCGACTACGGCGATGAGATTTATTCATTCGGCGCACTCAGTGACATTCACTTTAACCGCTATTCAGACGATGACGGCAATGACACAACCGAAAAGGCTTTGCCTCAGGCTCTTGATTTTCTCGATGAATGCGGCGTGCAGTTTGTCGGTGTTTCGGGTGACCTTTCAAACAACGGCGAAAAGGAGTCATACGAGAGCTTTAACAAAATCGTATCGGGCTATGACTTCCCGGTATACTCCTGCAAGGGCAATCACGACTGCAGAGCTAAATACACACTCGAAAACTGGCAGAACAATATAAACAAGGATGTCTATTCCGACAACCGTCCGGCAAATGTTCTCGATGTCGCCGACAACGGTCTTGATTTCGTCTATGAATTAAACGGTGATATCTTTATTTTCTTCAGTCAGATTTCAAATACTTACTATCTCGGCAAGCAGCTCGTAACGGACGAACAGCTTGACTGGCTTGAAGCACAGCTTGAAAAATATTCCGACCGCACGGTATATTTCTTCTTCCATACGTTTTTGGGCAACGACAACCTGCCCACAAATATGTGCGAGGGCAATATCATAAACAAGGTCGGCGCACACTATACCCTTACTTATGTAAAGGGCAACAAGGACGAAAAACGCATTAAATCGCTTCTGTCAACATATAAGAATGTCATTTTCTTCAACGGTCACTCCCACTGGAGCTATGATATGCAGAAGTATAACATAAATCTCAACATTTCCGATTATGACGGCAAATACTGCACAATGGTTCATGTCGGCTCAGTCGGCGCACCGAGAACAATCTCTGCTTATTCCATTGCCGAAAAGTCCAACCCCGGCACAATGAGTGAGGGACTTCTTATTACAGTCTATAACGACCGTGTTCTCATCCGTGCAGTTGACTTCGTATCCGGCACATTCCTCGCATACGCTACATATACGGTAAGCACTGCGGCAGTACGGTAAGCAGTGGGCAGTATTCAGTATTTGCATGCCTTCTAATTATATGCCGCAGGTATATCACCGCACGAAGTGCGATATTATTTCGCAGATATATCATCTGTTTCACAAAAACGGATATCATTGAAAAACCAAGTCCAAAGCCACGCACTGACAACGAAGTATTGGTTTCTCGCCGAAAAATCTCCCATCTC
>CAVFPQ010000204.1:0-2309 GCA_963624415.1 Acutalibacteraceae bacterium
ATAATGCAGAATGCATAATGCAGAATGCATAATTGAGGAAAACGCTTTGCGTTTTGGATTATAATGCTCCGCAAAAATTGTGTATATATGAAAAAAATTTCAAATCTGCGAAGCATATAAAATCAAGTCGGCAGGACGGAATAATGCAGAATGCATAATGCAGAATGCATAATTGAGGAAAACGCTTTGCGTTTTGGATTATAATGCTCCGCAAAAATTATGTCTGTATATAAAAAACTTTCAAATCTGCGAAGCTTTATAAATCCACGACACGCAGTGTCTTCCGACATTGTTAGTTATCAGTTGTTAATTGCCTTGATGATTTCCCGTCTGAACTCCTCAAACTTCCCTATATCAAGCGGATAAGATGTAAATGTAATATCGCCGAGAGTATGATTGACAAGCTCCTCCGCCGCCTGTCTGCCCTCTTTCTTTTCGAGCGTCTGCAATGCCGTATAGTCGCACACACCCTCATAAAAAGCCTTTTCACGGATTGACGTCATCGGCTCGCCGTTTTCACCGGGATAGACTATAAAACCGTCGCCCGCAGGAAAATTGCCGTCCGCCGTGGTGTTTTCAAACGGATTGACGGCACGCTTTGACAGCTGTGCATACCAGAAATTAAAGCCCCAGTGCAAAAATCCGGTGCAGTTGTATTTCCATAACAATACGCCTATTATACGCATTTTTATAAGCGGCAGAAACAGAAATCTGTTTGGGTACTCATTTTCGTAAGGGCCGCAGCAATAATATGTCCAAAGCTCGCCGACTTTTCCCCTGAAAGATTCTATGTCGCCTTCGCTCGGCACGGGAATATCCACAAGACCCTCTTCGTAATACTCATAATCTGACAGTGCGTCTATGTGCTTAAAAGACGGGAAATATTCTTTCATAACAGCCGAAACACAGCGATAGCGGCGAATTGCCTTTTTGCTCGGCTCATCGGAGGCGTGAATATAACATATGTCCGTAATGCCGAGCTTGTCCGTATGTTCCGCAAGACTCTGACCGAATTGTCTTAAAAAGCTTTTGTAGCCCTGTGATATGGAATCGTTTTCCCAGCCGAAAATACGGCGGTATCCCGATGAAGTCTGCGCCATTATTTTAGGTGCGAATTTTGCGCCCCACTGCGTAAACAGATGAGAAAGCTCAAAATATTTCACTCCGCACCGAAGGCACATATCAACCCATCGGTCAAAATTTGTGTAATCGAATGTATAGTTATATCCTCTTTTTGTTACGCCGACAAGCTGAACGGTCGGACGCTCGGTTCCGACTTCCGTGTCAAGCGGAGGTGTAAAAAGCGGAGTTAAAATCATATTTATACCGTGCTCGACGGCATTTTTAACATAGTTTTCGACAATCCGCCAATATTCTTCACCGAAAGCCTCAATATTGTACCATGTCATAAGGCAGTCTGTGTGAAACCAGTTTGTGCATTTAAGTGTCTGTTCGGGAAGAGCCGTTTTTGATACATTTATTTTTATCGTTGATTTGTTATTTTTAACGGAAAATTCAAGCGTATGTTCACCGGGAATATTCCCCTCAAGCTCAATCCGAACGCACAGAAGCTTATCTTTTTTTATCGTCAGCGTGTCGCCGTCAACGGGGCACATTAAATCGGGATAAAAGCCCTCCCTGCCGTTATTGAGCATTGTGCAGTTTTTTACGGCATTTTCCTTTGATGTATCGGAACAGATTTCTTTTACTGTATATATATTGAATTTAAGCGGACAGGCGATATTAAATCCGACGGTACGGTCTTTATCCGACAGTAAGGCAAACTGAACGGCACCTTTTTCTCCGCGGAGAAGCGGCAGAAAGTCCGATTTGTAATATTTATCTATATCCGAGTCGGAAAATATTTTTTCAAGTGAAGAAACGGGCTTTATGATTACGGGCATAATATTTACCTCCGATGTATGTGCAAATATAGGACGAAAGTTCAGGGGCGCGAGCGCAGCGAGCGCACATCCCGAGCGAGTCGAATTTGTGATGCCGCCTGCGGCGGCAGGACAAATGAAGGCGAGCGAAGGGCAGCCGCGAAGGAACGTGGCTTCCGGCAGTCGGCAGAAAGAAAATAGTCTTGATTTTTTGAAAGGAATGTCACTTCCGAGCGGCTGAATGGCCCGGGCAACGCAATGCACCCGCAGTCAAGCCAAAAAGCTTCCCCGCCGCGAAGCCATGCAATCCGGGCTGCAAAGTGCCTTTCTCAGCCACTGACCACTGAATACTGACCACCCTGCCCATAATTGCCACTGTCCGTTTTCAGGGGTTTGCACTTCCGTTTTCTGTCCGAAAACAGGGGA
>CAVFPQ010000205.1:0-1548 GCA_963624415.1 Acutalibacteraceae bacterium
GACATTTACTGTCTGGGAATGACGCTTTATCATCTGCTTACGGGTATCGACCCCTGTAAAAATATCATTGCCGATAAATCCATACGCGCGATAAATCCGTCTCTTTCCGTCGGCCTTGATATGATTGTTCAGAAGTGCATACAAGAGCACCCCGACGCAAGATATCAATCCTGTGCGGAGCTTATGTATGACCTTGAACACTATAAGGATCTTGAGCCGGTAATAAGACGACGTCAAAAAAGAAAGCTCGGATTTTTTGTTACCGCATTAGCTCTTGCAGTTGTTTTCGCCGGGGCGGGGCTGTTCCTTAATATTGCCGCAAAGAATAAAGCCTCCGCAACATATGAATCGATGATAAATGAAGCGGACGGCACATCGGACTACGGCGAACAGGTAAAGCTGTATGAAGAAGCAATAGCTATTCCCAATCAGCAGACAAAAAAAGATGCGTATCTTAAGCTTTTGGCGGCATATGACAGAGATAACATATTTAACAATTCCGAAGTCGAGCAGCTTGAACGCATAATGGCGGCAAACAGAGATTCACTTCAAAAAGAAAACGCGGAAGGTTATGCGGAAATCTGTTTTGAAGTCGGCTCACTGTATTGGTATTCATATTATGATACAAATCAGCTTACTCGCGCGCAGAATTCTGTTTATTGGTTTGAACAGGCATACGAAAATTCCGCAGATACATATGAAAACAAAGGTACGGCGAAGGCATACGCCAGCATAGGAAGCTTTTACCGTGATATTCAGTCAAAGGTTGATAAGGGCAAAGACAAAGGAATGTATAAAACGCTTTATGATGATTTGCGGGATGTAATGACATCAATTGCCGCAAATTCATCGCAGCCCGATAAAACGCGTCTTGATGTGGTGTCGCTTGCATGCTCTGCTGTTCGCCAATATGCCACCGGGTTCAAGAAAGATTCGGTTACAAAAGAACAGCTTGACGCGATTCTGACGGATGTCGAAAAATGTGTAAGCGAAATATCCGACTCAACTACACTGATTGAACAGATGAAAAAAACTATCAATGAACTGCTGCCCGACGCAAAACAAACTGTTGAGCTTGCGTTTGGTACCGTTAAGGAGGAGGCGTAACAGATGAGTGTTGAGTTAATGCAAACTCTTTCGGTTGTTGCCTTTGCCTTGGCGGGTGTTATGCTTGTTGTTGCCATTGTGCTGTTTTTTGTGCTTAATATCCCGAGAGTATTCGGTGAGGTTTCGGGTTCTACCGCAAAAAAAGCCATTGAAGACATAAGAAAACAGAATGAAACAACCGGCAACAAGGCGTATAAGCCAAGCCCGGTAAATCAGCAGCGGGGAAAGATTACGGAAAAAATATCTTCTCACGGTTCGTCTAAAGACAAAGACAAGAATGTTACGGTATCGGTCGGTACGGCTCAGCTTAAAGGCACGCCTGCGGCGGACAAATCATCGGAAACCGTGATTTTGGGAAACGAAACATCGGTGCTTACAAGTGAAGCAAATGAGACAAGTGTTCTTGAAAACACTTCGGCACAGAACGAATTCGGAATTACG
>CAVFPQ010000205.1:1625-2293 GCA_963624415.1 Acutalibacteraceae bacterium
AATTACGGATTCACTGGTTACAGATCCTGCCGGTCTCGAACAGATCCCGTTTTCCGGCAATATTACGGTTGAATATGAGATATGCTTTGTCGGAAGCAATGAGATAATCGGGTAAAGAAATGAACATACTGAAAAAATACAGATTTTATCTTCTGGCATCACTGTGTGCGTGCTTTGTATCGGCTGTTTCTCTTGCCGTTATACCGTTTTCGGATTTGGATACAACAGGTGTTTCGAGAGTGCTGGCATATGTTTCGGCGGCGGTGTTCTGGGCAGGTCTGTCGGCGGAAATAATATTTTATATTCTGGCCCACCGAAGCTGTTCGAGTATAGAAAAAGTACTCGAACAAAACGGAAGCAAGACCTTGAAAAATCAAAGAATGGGACTTATAACATTCTTCTCGTGCAAAGAGGCGTGCGTCGTCGATATATTGTGCATAGTGTCACTTCTGACAGCTGCGATTATGATTATTTTTAACCTGAATTATTCGTTTTTCACGGTTGTTCTTATAGCTTTTATTATTTCATTTAATCTCCATTGTTTTTTTAACGGGAAAAATTATAAATATCTTAAAGAGATACAAAAATTCATTAGAAGTCAAGGAGCGAAAAAAGATGAGTAATCTAAAGACACGATTTTCGGATAGGGTGATAGCTGTCCTTTTGAC
>CAVFPQ010000206.1:0-2282 GCA_963624415.1 Acutalibacteraceae bacterium
TACTGATGATTTGCCTTTGTTTTGCAACAATACTTCCTTATCAGCACGTGGCTTACAACTTGATTTTTCAATGATATCCGTTCCGGCGGAACGGGTGATATATCTGCGAAATGATATCGCACTTTGTGCGGTGATATACCTGCGGCATATTATGAAAAGGCATGCAAATCCGGAAAAATTGAGCAACGCAGAAAAAACTTACACACTTTTATTGCCAAAGCCTTCATAGCCAAAATTAAAGCTATGCATCGTCCAAAATGCCAACCTTTCGCGAAGCTATATAATCCAAGTCCGCAGGACTTCCGAAATTATGCATTATGCATTATGCATTCTACATTGAAAAAGGGTTGATACCATGTTTTCATCTGAAAAAAAATTACTATGCCTAATATTATCTGTCCTCATGATTTTCGCCTGCATTCCGGCTGTGTATTCGGGTGCTGCTGTGACTCGTTATGTCATTACAAGCGAAAAGGCGAATGTCTATGCCAATGCCGACAATACTTCATCAAAGCTCGGCACAGTGCCGAAGGGGACATATATTGACGTATCCGGAACAAAAAACGGCTATCTGCTCACAAAAATCAATTCATCCAATATAACCGGCTGGGTTTTCGCCGGAGATGCCACTGTCATAAAATCTTCATCTCAGATAAAATCGATAAAAATCACGACACTGCCGACAAAAACAACTTATGCTGAAGGAAAAGACACATTCGATCCGACCGGAATGATTGTCACTGCAACACTTTCTGACGGGCAGACAAAGCAGATTACGGGATACTCGATTTTTGCGGAGTCGTTTGAAAGCTCGGGCACAAAGACAGTTACCGTACTTTACAAAGAACCGAATACGGATATTATTTTTACGGACAGTCTGACAGTCACGGTAAAAAGATTTCCGGTTAAAAGCATTACAAAAGAAAAAAATCCCGACAAGACGGAATACATAGAAAATCTTCCTCTTGATTTGTCGGGGATGTCCGTGCGACTGCGCTACACCGACTCTACACCGGACACTGTACTCACCGGTGACGAGATTACAGCCGATTCAAATGTTTATATAAAAATTGACAACAGCACCGACACCGAACATCTGACTGTCGGCAAGCATACCGTTTATGTTTATTACAGATACGATGACATTTTCTGTTCTTTTGATATTACCGTCCGTCAAAGACAGCTGTCAGCGCTTACCGTTCTGACACAGCCCGACAGTACCACGGTATATACAAATTCCGTTACTCCGGTTCTTTCCGGACTGACACTTGAGGCAGTATACGATAACGGCGACACCGAGACAATTACTGCCGACAAATGCACCGTAACCTGTGACCTGACAAAATTCAGATACGGTTCGGGGAACATCGTGACCGCATCTTACGGCGGCAAAAGTGTTGAGATAGATTTTACATACAAGCCGCTGACTGAAACCCGCATTCGAGTCTGGACAACACAACAGCTGTTTTTTACCTTGGGTGAAAATATTGATTTATCTGTCGTCCGTGTATTTCTCGTGTTTTCGGACGGGAGTGAACAGGAAATAAATGAATTTACAATGAGTGAAATCGACAAACGGAGCACAAATCCGCAGACGGTTGTTGTTACATACAAAAATTTTGCCGAGACATTCACGATTTACATTGACCCGTCATACAGGCGAGGTGACGTAAACGGCGACGGCAATGTTACCGTTGCGGACGCTCGGCTTGTTCTTCGTCAGGCAGTAAAGCTTATTTCTCTGACAGAAGGCTCTAACCCCCTTCGTGCCGCCGATGTTGATCGAAACGGAACTGTAAATGTAGCCGATGCACGCCTGGCACTCAGAGCGGCAGTGAAGCTGGAGGATTTGCTGGAGTCTGCCCCGTAAAAAGCAACCGGAATACAAAAGATCAATTAACAATTAATAATGAAGGAAAACGCCGGGTCGTTTTGGATTATAAAGCTACACGAACGATTAGATTACATCTTTATATATCCTTAATTTTAGCGGAACCATATAAATCCAAGTACGCAGGACTTCTTTGCTTTGGTTTGATGGACCGCTGCCGCCGGTCCTCATTAGTCGCTACGCCAAAAATCATTCACCGGATGATTTTTGTCTGCGACATTATGCATTATGCATTGTGCATTCTGCATTATGCATTCTACATTCTGCATTCTACATTCTGCATTCTACATTCTGCATTCTACATTCTGCATTCTGCATTGTGCATTCTACATTCTACATTCTGCATTCTGCATTCTATATTCTACATTCATTGCTCATTGCTAATTGCTAA
>CAVFPQ010000207.1:0-2253 GCA_963624415.1 Acutalibacteraceae bacterium
TCTCCCTGAAGCCGGGCGACCGCAGCCACCACATACAGGTGGCTTTGCCATCTGACGTGAAGCTGTCACTTATGTATGCCCCTTGCTCGATTGCATAGTCTGTTGGAACACACTTTCTTGATTCATCGGTTGTAAAATATTTGTTTGCCTCGTTTATGCTTAGTAAGAATATTTTGTCTGTTGTGTCATTACCGGGGTCTGTACTGTACTCCGGATTCTTTTCGGCTGTTACCTTTGTTTCGGCTATAACTAACCGTTCATCAGACGAAAACGCATCGTTTATAAAATCGTCATTCAGCCATTCCCGAAGAGTACTGTTCTCCCATGTTACACATTTGGGTTTTAAATAATTATATGTAGTAACTTCATGCTCTGAATCATATAGCTTACAGTCAAGGGCGTATCTGCTTATCAGCAATATTTTGTTGTCCTGCTTTTCAAGCACCTGCCACTCGATTTCTTCTTTGCCGTTTGATGTATTATTATCCTGCTCATAAGAACCAAAATTAACTATTTCCCCAACTTTTGCATTCTTCAGTTTTTCTTTTTTATATTCTTTGTTTAACTCACCGATTTTTTTCTTCACAGTCTTTGTAGTCACCTAACCCGGCTAAAATTTCATAAGCTTCAATCTCATTTCCTGCGGCCAACAATTTTGCTGCTTTGTCGAATATTAACTCTATTGCCTTATTTGCACTGTCCTTATAATCCCCCAATTCCGTAAACGCCGATATCGCATCCTCATAGTTCCCGGATTCCATAAGCTTTACGGCATTGTTATATTTTAATTCATTTAACTTATCCGCACTGTCTTTATAATCCCCCAGTGCCGCAAATGCCGATATCGCCTCATCATAACTACCGGCTTCCATAAGTTCAACAGCACTATTATAATTTTTATTTGTCTCCAGCCCTATTACACCAACACACACGCACACAGCCGCAAGAACCGAAGCTGCAATTATCGTCAGCTTTTTCTTTTGCTTTTTCGCTTTTTCATCCTGCTCCTTTTTTCTCCGTGCCTCTTCTTCTTTAATTCTCTCTATCTTTTCTTTGCACTCAGCGATTTTTTCGGCGGCATCCTTCCGGTCGGAAATTGTTTCAAGCTTCGCAACAATCTCTTCCAGCTTATAAACACTTTCCGTGTCCATCTGCTTTATGGAATCCTGATATATTGTGTCTTTTCGATGTTCTTTCACTTTTTCAAGTGTGATTGACTGAAGCGTATCTCTTTTAACGGAGCATTTGCGGCAGACACTGTCTCTGCCGAGTTTATTGACACCGCCGCACGAACAAAGCCACAGATCTTTATAATCCATCATGGACAAAACACCCTGTGCGTTTGTCATAATAACAAATTCGTCAGCGATTTCCTTATCCCATCCGGGCTGTGTTTCAAGCGAACTCTGCGAAGGTATGCTTTCGTTAAAATCAAGATTTATATCCTCGACACTGTTATCCGCATATACGACCTTGTCAACGTGCACACTGAAGCTTCTCGCAGTGTTGACCGCAAGCATAACAGGTGTCTTGCCGCCGAAATCCTCGTTGATTCTGCAGCTTATGTCAAGGTATTGATATTTTACGGGTTCGCCCGTCTTTTCGCCCGAAACAAAATATGTATCAATCGAAACAGACAACGCCTTTATTATCTTGTCGGAAATATTGTGAAATCTGAGCTGAACAAAAACATTGTCGGTGTTATTATCTTTTGTAAGAGCACCTGCTTCGATTATAACAGGACTGCCCTCTGCGTAAAGACGCGCAGGGAGTGTAAAAAGCTTTGTATATCTTTCTGACATAATTTCTCCTCTTTCCGACTATATTATATATCCGGAATTTCTTCGGGAGCGGGTATGTCTGCTTTTGCCGAATTATCCGCAACCGTTCTCTGTACGCCTCTGTCGGGAAGCGCGATAACCATCAGATAGCCGATTATGCCGAACAAGAATATCCACCAGAAAAATTTTCGTCCCTCATAACCTTTTTCATCGGCAATTTTGCAAAAAATCTTTGCAATAGCGTAATCAATAGCAAGAATTATTGCAAGAACTACAAGACTGCCCAAAATAATCAAAAATACAGATCCCATTTTCTTTATCTCTCCTGTTCTTTAATAGAATGCAATTACTTGTACTTGCTTGTCAAGTACAAGTCCGCTATGCGTAGTATAGCAGACTGAATTTTTATACAACAAATATATATATTGTTTATATTTTTCGTCTTGCAATTTTTCACTGCCAAACAAAAAAC
>CAVFPQ010000208.1:0-2159 GCA_963624415.1 Acutalibacteraceae bacterium
CATTCCGATTTTTGAATTAAGATTGTTAAACAGCAGCTGTCTTATATATTCGACAGTGCATCCTGCCGCAAAGACACTTGCGACAAAGAAAAGAAAATATATCCACAGAAAGGGTGAACCGTAATATCTGTCGGCATGAAAAATGCGTGTAAACAGAATATCCCACACAAAAGCGGCACAGTGAATAAGATACGCACCTATGCACAGAGATGAAACACGACATACGGCTTTTGACAGAATTTCATTTTTGATTTCAAGCTTTCTGAAAAACTCAAACCACAAAACAGCGGAGATAAAAACAGGAAAAGAAGCATAACTTATTAAACTTTGATTCCATGTCACTATTTCTCCGAGCTTCGGAATAACATCATGATTCACAACAAATTCTATTACTGCCGTTTCGGCATATTCAAGCACTGTTACAGCCGCAATCAACGCAAGGCAGGTATATTTGCCGATTTTCTTAAACGGGTCATAGCGATTAAGATACGCACCGATAAAATACAGAACAACAAACCACAGAAGCTCATAACCCGCACTTTTGACAAGTGTATAATATTGCGGCATAATCACAGGTGAAATTGTAAAAAGAAGAACAAGCACAACACAGAAAACCGTATGCATACCGAAAGTCAGTTTTTCCGTAAACAAATTGAGAAACGGCATCAGAAACAGCAGCCCGACATAGACAAACATAAACCAGAACTGATTTGACGACAGCGGCATAAATGCAAGCACAAGATTCTTGAAAGAAAATATATCTTCGGTGTCGAAAATCAGTATTACGGCACACGCCGTACCGAGAGAGAAAAACAATGTCTGAAGCCATATTTTGCAGGATTTGGCTACAACATGAGAGTTTTTGTTCCAGAAATATCCGGTAATAAGCACAAACAGATCGACACATGGGAAACAGAAGCAATAGATAATTCTGCCGATTTCCCGATTGACACCGATGTCATTTCCTACCACTCCGCCTTTGTTTACAAAATGCAGAGAGCAAATCATGAGCATTGATACTATTCGTATCAGTTCCAGATTAGGCTGTCGTTTTTTTTTGCATAATCTTACCTCTTTTTTTTATTCAAATTTTTATCTTCTCAAAATTTATCTCAATGCTGTATTACAGCCGAATTTACATATTTGCGTTACAGATTCTCTGACAATACAAAAGAACTTCTTTGGCGAATGCGGGTTTAAGCATTTTCAGCAAAAGCACATCTTTTTTTGAAATGCCCGAAGGAATATTCTGTGCGGCGTTTTTCAGCTCCGGAATTGAAAGTATCTTTTTTATTTTTTCTGTTTTTTCTTTTGAAGAACAGTTCTGAGCGCATATGTCCTCGATTATGACACTCAGAACATATCGAGACAGCTGAAAATCAAGCCAAGCATTGTCGTTATCGGAGACAATGGGGCGAAGAAACGCACCTGTCTTTTTCCACAGAACATAAAAAATATTCAGCCGCTTTTCAAAATCCGTATGCGTAATCGACGCGGGGTTTTCGATATAGTCGTAGTATGCCCCGGTGACAAGCTTTATTTTTTTTGCGGATGTAAAAAGCGACAGATTTATAAGCAGATCTTCACCGTGGTTTATGCCTGTATCGAATTTGGCATTATCGAAAAGATGCTTTGCGTACAGTCCTCTCCATGTGCTGCCGTAGACGGACGGCAGTTTTTTGCCGCCCGGGGTATATCCCCACACGCACATGGGCATAACAAGATTTTTTATGATTTCATCTTTTGAAGTGTACAGTTTTTCTTCGGAGAAAGTTTCGGACTGTGTTTTGTCTCCGCAGATTTTGTTAAAGCCGCAGAGAGTTATATCCGCACCGTCGCTTTTTTCGACAAGTGTCTGCACAATATCGGCGTGAGGCAGGTCGTCGGAATCGCAGAACATTATATAGTCGCCGCCGGCGTTTTGCAGTCCCGTGTTTCGGGCATTGCTGACACCGCCGTTTTTTATGTGAATGCACTTAAAGCGGCTGTCTTTTTTGCAGAAATCGTCACATATTTCGCCGGAGGAATCGGGCGAACCGTCATCGACAAGAATAACCTCAATATTTTTATAGGTCTGCCCCGCAATGGCGTTAAGCGTGCGATGCAGAAATTTTTCGGCATTGTATACCGGGACGATATAAGAAACTAAAGGGTTCATA
>CAVFPQ010000209.1:0-2130 GCA_963624415.1 Acutalibacteraceae bacterium
AAAAACGGCGGATGCGTATCTCTACGCATCCGCCTGATTTTATTTATGCACTATGATTATTTGAAGAGCTTTATAAGCCAGCCGAACATTGCGTAAACAACCTTCATAACCTTGTTGAGGATAGCGGGGGAGAATGTGTCGAAGAAGAAGTTCGAGGAAGTCTCACCTACTACATCCTGATAATAGATAACATGTGTTGTGTATTCGGTTACATCATATTCGTTAAGCTCGATTATTCTGATGGATCTGCCGTTTTCAGCATCGCCGTATGCACGGAAGCCTGTGCCGCCGTTGTATGTCATTGTGATGCCGTCTTCTGTTGTGCCGGAGAAGCAGTTAAGGTGATCGTGTGCGAAGAATGCGCCCATTATATCGCCGTTTGCAACCCAAGCCTGATATTCACCGGTCTGAATGTCGAAGTTCTCTGAGCAGGGAGCTTCACCGAGATGACCTGTGGCTTTATTTTCATCAAGAACATACCACTTGCTGTCTCTGCGGGAATAAATGGCACCGTCGGTGTTCCAGTCACACTCTTTGAAGAGCTTATATACTTCCTTAACGGGAACATGCTGGAAAAGAAGTGAGGGGACAACTTCGCCGTCGTTGGCTTCTTTAAGAGCGGCACTGGTCTCATTGTACCATGCAAGCTGAGAAGCGTTGATGCCTGTGTAGCTGCCGTTTGCCTTGTTGTTGGAGTCCATTACATAAATGTTGAAAACAACATCTTCGCCATATGAATCATAAACAAGAGTGTTGCAGGTAAAGGGATCGCTGTCGCCGCGAACGTTTACGGAGATGCAGTTGTCATATGAAGCGTATACTTTGTACTGCTCAGCTTCGCTCATCTTGTCTGCTCTGTCGTGGTCATGGTTGCCGAGAGTTACAAGGAAGGGAACTCCCGCATCCTGAACGGGCTTTATAATCTTGTCGATAGCGATCTTGTAATCGGCTGCCGATGCGCCGGGATAGATATCCGCAAGCTGGTCGCCGTCAAATACTACAAGGTCGGGCTTTTCCTGCGCAAGTGCCTTTGTGATGAAGTTAACGGTCTGCTCTTTGTTGCCGTCGCCGACATCCTGAGTATCGTTAATCATCATGATTTTGAAGTTGCCGTCTTCATTAAACTGAAGCTTTGTGTTTACATCTGCCGCACTTGCAGTCTGCGCAAACGCGAATGCCATGCCGCTTATAACCATAACCGCGGCAAGAAGAACGCTTAAAAACTTTTTCATGTTTTTGCTCCTTTGTGGATTTTTTTGTTTTTCTGTTTGAAAGTGTGATTATTTTATGCCGTACTGCGTGAGTCCCGACCACTTCTGCCCCCACTTGTTTGCCCAGCTTTCGCAATAGAGCTTATAGTAGGAAACATTGTTTTTCTTGCGGTACCCTGCAAAGCAGTTGCACCAGACGGCGGACGGAATCGCAATCACGAAGTAATAAAACACCCCGAGAAGCAGACACTGTATGGTGTGACCGTACTCGTGTATGCGCGTGTTGCGGGTCCATTTTTCTTCTCGCCCCTCCGCCATAAAAATGAACAGCCCCATAGAAAGACCGCCCTGATTCCACGGAATGTACGTTATGAACGCATTTTGGAATTTTTCATGGCGATAGTGCTTTAAGCCCCAAAGAATAAGAAACATAAGACCGCCGACAAGATTCACGGGCAGTCCCCATGTAAACTGAACGAGGTAGAACAGAAAACGTGAGAAACCGTGTGTCGCTATCGATTTGTCGACAGGTTTTGTGATTCTTGCTCTTTTCAACGGACGCACCTTCTTAAAGAAAAGCATACTTACGGCACTATTATATTATGTTTGCAATAAATTTTCAACCGAAAATTAAAGTTTTTTTATAAAATGTGCATTGCCGGTGTTTTGTGTCGAAATTGAACTTAAAGTGTAGATTTGTTCTGAAATGTGACAGTTCAATTCCGGGACGGGAGTTTGACAGCTTCCACCCACAAAAAATCACCCGAAAAGCCCTATGTAGCCTTATTTTCTTGTCAATTTTTTTCGTTTTGTTGTGTAGCTGTTTGTAATAGTGTGATATGATAGAGGTGCAAAGGATGTTTCTTTATCATGTATATCGCAGTTACAGGCAGTGAAAACAACAAAGATGTGTATATTT
>CAVFPQ010000210.1:0-2116 GCA_963624415.1 Acutalibacteraceae bacterium
TATGCGTTATGAGATTTCAAGGGGTTTTTCCGGCCCCGAAAACGGCACACGTGCTGTTTTTAATGAGGAAGAAACTCGTTTTACCGCACTTTGCGACAGCGATGACGCAGGCTATTGGGTTGATTTCAAGCTGAACGCCCCTATTGCCGATACATACGTAATGATCCCGGCGTGTGCCTATGACGGCAACCGTTTTGAGGCTGTTCCCCGCCACTACGCACCGATGTTCCACGAGGATGAGTTTGGCGTTGATGTACCTACACGTATGACACAGGTGCCTCGCCTTGATAAGACCGGCGACTCCTTTATGGATGTTACAACCGGTGATATGTCAACTCCGTGCGTATGTATCCTTAACAAAAAAGAGAAAAAATCGTTCATGCTGTTCTTTAATCAGGGTGACCACGGCTTAAATCACGGTGTGTCACTTGATCAGATAGGAGACAGCCTTATAATCCGTCTGAGAGCTCCTTCAAAAAGACGCCTTGTCTATCGCTGGTATGAGGGTATTCCTTCATGCAGAGAAAATCCGTCAATGGATAAACCTCTGAGTGTAAAAAGCGGAGATGTAACGACAATTCCGCATAAGATATATGTATCCGACTGCCGGGATATTCCGGAGCTTTTCTCACAGTTCTTTGCCAGAAGATACGAGTTTTCGAGCGAGACGGCGCATGCCAATCTTCCGTTCTCTCACTTCTGGGAGCTTGCCGAAAAGCAGATTAACGATACTCATTATCTTGAAAATCTTGAAATGTACACTCTCGATGCGCAGGACGGCCGCAGAACATCTCACTTCGGTGTATGGCAGGCAGGCTGGGTCGGCGGCGGCATGACAAGTCTTGCCGGTATTTGCGAGGGCAGTGCTCTTACAAAAGAGAGAAGTATAAAAACACTTCTGTTTGCCGCGCGTGAACAGAGCAAGCTCGGATGGTTTTACGGCTGTGCCGACAGAAACGGCAACCCGGTAGACGATGCATTCTCAAGCTTTGACGGAAAATACAATATGCTGCTTATAAGAAAGCACGTTGATATGATATATTTCCTTTACAGGGAAATCCGTGCCATGGAAAAGATGAACATAGCCGTTCCGCAGAAGGTTCGTGACAGTGCGAAGGCGGCGGCGGATGCGGTTGTCACTCTGTGGAACAGATACGGTCAGTTGGGCCAGTTCATAAACGCAGAAACAGGTGAAATTCTCGTCGGCAATTCCACAAGCGGCGCTATGGCTCCCGCAGGACTTTGTGCGGCGTATACCGTCACGGGTGACGAAAAATATCTTGTCACGGCAAGAGAAATAGGCGAGTTCTTTTATAAGAATGCCACTTTGAAGGGTGTTACAACCGGCGGCCCCGGCGAAATACTTCAGGCTCCCGATTCCGAAAGCGCTGCGGCACTTATGGAGAGCTTTGTAAATCTGTATGAGACAGACGGCGACAGATGGCTTAAATGTATGGTCGATGCCGCAAATCAGGTTGCGAGCTGGGTTGAGTCGTATGATTATGTGTTCCCGAAAACAAGCGAGATGGGCAGACTCGATGTAAAGGCGGCAGGCTCGGTCTGGGCGAATGTTCAGAACAAGCACTCCGCACCCGGTCTTTGCACATCAAGCCCCATTTCATTCATAAAAATATTCCGTGCAACGGGCGACAAAAGATATCTTGACCTTGCAAGACAGATTGCGCACTTTATGCCGCAGACGGTGTCTTACCCCGAAAGACCGGTTATTACGGGCAGAGGCGAACCGCTTAAGGATTCCGAAATCTGCGAACGTGTCAACACCTCCGACTGGGAAAACACAAGCGGTGTCGGCGGAAATATCTTCGGTGCCTGCTCGTGGCCGCATGTCGCCATGATGCTCACATGGACAGATATGCCGGGCGTGTACGTTGTACCGTCACGCAATATCGTAAGCGTCAGCGACCATGTAAACGCATGGATGAAGGACGGCGTGCTGTATATTCAGAACACAACGCAGTTTGACGCGAATGTCAAGGTGCTTGTTGAGGACGGCGACGACCTCAAAAAGAACCTCGGAATTTATTGGCACGATAAGTTTGATGTCGTTAAGGTTCCGGCCGGAAGTACAATAAAGTACGATATTTCAAAATAACAT
>CAVFPQ010000211.1:0-2047 GCA_963624415.1 Acutalibacteraceae bacterium
TCCAAGTCCGCAGGACTTCCGACATTATGCATTATGCATTATGCATTCTACATTACAACTGACTTCCAACATTGCTCATTGCTAACTGCTGATTGCTAATTTAAAAAACCGTGCCCTTTCTTTCGAAAGAGCACGATTTTTTTATTCAGGCTTATTTGTTAAATATTCCCTTAAAGAAGTTGATTATCCTTCTGAACAGTCTCATCAGCCACTCCCAGAACGAAATCTTGGAGCCGTTGCCGCTGCCGTCATCCTCAACAACCGCACCGGCTACCGTTACAATAACGTTGCCCGTACCTGCGGGAATTGTATATGTGCCGTCGGCATTCTCCTGAACTTCCTTGCCGTTTATATAAACGATTACCGAACTATATCCGAAGTTCGAATATGTATAAACTTCAAAGTCAAGATCGTAATCATTTGACCAGTAAACAGAACCGGAATTATAGACAGAGTAGAATCCCTCAATGATATAGTGCATTTTGCTCATGTTCCGGAAATTTACAATTCGTCTGTTTCCGCCTGTGACAACATTTATTGTCTTTGTCGCCTTGAGTCCGTCACTTGTCGCAGTCAGTGTAACCGTACCTTCACCGAAAGCGTAAAGCTTGCCGTTTGCGAAAATAACAATATTTTCATCAGATGAAGTCCATGTTACATTTGTCGCTTCAACATCAACGGGCATCTTATACGCCTTGAGATTAAGTACCGTACCCGAATAGAACGAATCGCCGCCTCTGATTTCAAGCTTTTCGCGCGCATCGGGATAGATAACAAGAATAATATTATTAATCTTTGATGTTATCTCATCGATAGAGGACTGTTCGTCCTTATCACGTGTATTTCTGCCGGAATTGATCTCATCGATTTTCTCTTTGAGAGCGTCAATCTCCGCCTGCTTGTCGGTGAGTGCGTTTTCGTCAGCCTTGCCGGAATTTATAATCTCGTCAAGCTCCTTAGCCGCCTTGTCAACCGCCGTATAATTTGCAGGCTCTGTATAAACAGCCGTGTAAACCGTGTCGCCGGCTACTGCCTTAACATCTGTCTTTGCGCCGTTTACCGTCCATGCCTTAAACGCGTGAATGAACTCATCTTCCGTTGTGTAGCTGTCAACCGTCGGTGCCGTGGGCATATCGCCTATAAACAGCTGTTCGGTTGTGTCACCGCTGTTTGTCTTAAATGTTACGTTATGAAGCTTCTTTGCACTTACGGGAATATCAACGGAAACTCTGCCGTCCTCGGTTTCAACCGTGATAACAGCCTCGCCGTCGCCTATAACCGTAACAACGCCGTTTTCATCAACCTTTACTACGCTTTCATCGGATGAAGTATACTTAATCTTCTCCGTTGCGTCCGCAGGTGTGGTATTGACGTTAATCTTAGTATCCTGACCGTCGATTATCGGGAGCTTGCCGCCTTCGGGAATATCAACTGTGATATCCTCAACGCCGCCGGCGAGCTTATCGATTTTCTCAGTCTTTGTATGTGCGGAGTTGTTGGAACATACATACTTGATATAGCCTTCTGCGCCGTATGTAGGCTCAACTCTTTCAACAATGCTCCACTTGTGGCCTGTTGCGGCAATCTCGGTGGATGCCGTGATAACAGCACTGCAGACAGAGCAGTATTTGCCTTCCGTCTTGCCCGCTGTCTCGCATGTGGGAGCGACATATTCACTCGTCACAACAGTGTGATCGGTCATCGGAACGGTTTCCTGCTTTACGATAACCAGGCCGCATTCCGAGCAGTGCTTGCCCTGTGTAAAACCTGTCTTTGTGCATGTTGCCGCAACCGCATTGTCAACAACTTCTGTATGAGCCGTCTTTGCCGTTGTTCTTGTTTCTGTCACTTCACAGCGTGAGCACTTATAAAGATCCGTGCCTTCCTCTGTGCATGTCGCCGCCTTAACGGTGCTTGCGAACTTCATATTGTGACCGAGTGCGTCTGTCTCATCAGCCTTGTAGCTGTCGCTGCACTTGTCGCAGGTATACGTGGTATAACCCTTCTCCGTGCATGTGGGAGCAGTTACAACAGCGATATAATTATG
>CAVFPQ010000212.1:0-2016 GCA_963624415.1 Acutalibacteraceae bacterium
ACCAAATCATATCAAACGGATAAATCAAATGCAATAAGGTTAATAAAATCTTTAATAACCTTAATAAAACATCAAAAAAGTCGGACACGGGGTTGCCGCATCCGACCGATTGTGATTTTTTAGTTCATGAGATATGCCGTAAGTGCTATAAGATACTGCCCGGCGTAATATGTAACGTGATTTAAGATGAAGTTCATCGGAGTGTTCTTGCCCTCGCCGAAATACATCGGGGACAAAATCAGATCCGAAATGAGGAACAGTACACCGCCTGCCGCAAAAACGATAAACGCCGTCTTGCCGGTAAGAATCGCACACATAACGGCGGTTGCCGCCATAAATGAAAGCATAAATCCGTAGATTGTAACAATTACTTTGTATTCGCCGAAATTCTGTTTCATGGGCTTTTCGAGAAGCAGATTACCGATTGCAACTATTATGCCGACAGCGAGCGGAATAAGCAGATATTTAAGCTCTAATTCCGCCATTTTTATCATTGCCGGGATATAGAACAGATGACCGAAGCCGAATGCAATAAAGCCCGCATACAGATACTGCTTTTTGTCGTCGGGGTAAACCCATTTCTGATCGAGATAGATATCACCGAGCATTCCGAAAATCAGACCGCAAATTATCAGAATGCCGTATTTGTAATGCTCCGAGTTGCTGACAGTACCCTGAATGGCTGTAAGAATAAAGAATATACTTGCGAAGTTTTTAAGAAAAACACCTTCAACACTGCGTTTGTCTTTACATTTGATTAAGAAAAACAAAAGTGACAGTGCGCCCATTGCAACGGTAGAATAAACCATTTTTATCACCTCAATAATATTTTGTATACATATTTTAACAAAAGTATACCTGTATTTCAAGAGGCTTCAGATAAAATAATAAAAGGTTTTGTGAAGCAGCTTTGTCGGGATGAATGTTTTTCAATCTCTTTGATTTACTATGATAACAGAGCCTTGATTTTTGCAATAAGTCTCTTTATGGCGTTTATAAGTCTTTGGAAGAAATTAAGATTGTCGGTGCCGGAGTCATCCGTACCTGTCGGACGGCTCTGAGCGGAGAGCCATGTTATAACGCCCTCGGTGCTTTCGTCAAATGTGATTGTATTGCCTGCGGCATCCTTTGTTGTTGTGTAAAGATACGGTGTCTTGCCGTCATTCATGTGCATATCGAATGTTACGGCTTCCCATATATAGTGGCCGTTTTTGCTGTTTCCGCTCGCAAAGACAGCCTTGCTGAAGGTAGTTATGCGAACCCCCTCTTTGCGGTTGGTTATTTCCGCCAGAGAATTATATGTATTTTTGGCAAGTGTGCTTGTTGCACCGGCGTAGGGATCATTGTCGCTTGACATAATCCATACGGATACGTCTGCCAGTTTATTTACGGTTACGGCTGTCGGCTGAGTAATCGAAGCCAAGGGCATTGCCGCCGCGAAGAAATCGGGATAAGCGGAGAGCATATCCCACACCATTACACCGCCCGTTGAGTAACCGGCAATGTAAATACGGTTTGTGTCAATGTGATCTTTGTTTTCGGAAATAAAAGCATCTATTGTGGCTTTAAGTGTAGAACACTGTGCGGCATCCCAGCTGCTTACAAGTCCGGTGGAGCGGGGCGCAAGGAGAAAACATCCGCCGGCATTCTTAAACCGAGACTGATATTCATCGCTTGCCCAGTTGGAAAACTTATAGTTTTCAAGCTGTTCACGCTTTACTTTTCCGCTCATGGCACCGTGAAGCCACACGAGAAGCGGATATTTTGTGCTGTCGGACTTGCCCTTTACGGGAGAGAAGTAAACATAGTCCTGACTGTCGTGCTGACCGTCAAGCATCTGTTCGTTTAATGCGCTGTTGCCCTCGGAAATTGAAATGGCCGATGCGGGCAAAGCACAGAGAACAAGCATGAGAGCAGAAAGAAAAATCGATACAATTTTTTTCATTATAATAGTTCCTCCTTAGTATAGAGTGCAATGAGTGATCAGTGGCTGAGGAAGACACTGCGTGTCTTGGG
>CAVFPQ010000213.1:0-2009 GCA_963624415.1 Acutalibacteraceae bacterium
CAGAGGTTGTCAAGGAAGTTGTCAAGTTTGTCAAGCACTTTGTCAAGTTTGTCAGGCACTTTGTCAAGTTTGTCAGCGACTTTGTCAAGTTTGTCAAGCACTTTGTCAAGTTTGTCAGCGAGTTTGTCAAGTTTGTCAGCGACTTTGTCAAGAAGGCGCATAATTCAAGTTCGCATGGCTTCTTTTATCGCTGTCCCCGGCCCCTTATGTATCGCCAATTGCTAATTGTTCTATATATCTCCTTACAAGCTCCCCCGCACGCCCCTTTACCGTATCAAAGAACTGCGGCGTATCCTGCTCATCAATATCCGGCAACGGCAGTGTGTTCGCCCTCTCATCCATTTTGTCAAGCACAAGATCGCACATTGACGACATTGCTCTGTCTTCGTCATTCAGTGCCGACAGATATTTTTTTATGCAGAGTGAAAAATAGTCCGAAAAAAAGCTCTCATGCTCGTCATCAGCCTCCTGTGCTTCATCCGACAGCCTTACAATCGCTCTTAAAACCGTCAGCGGAACGCACTCTCCGTCCGTTGAAAGCGTCGAGGAATCCGACAATGCCCCCGACTTTTTCTGAACATTTGTTACACCGAGCAGAAAGTCCGTTGATACATTATAATACTCCGCCGCCTTCACGACAAAATCAAGACTGCATTCTCTTATGCCCTTTTCATAGTGTGACAGCAGTGCCTGTGAAACACCGAGATCAACCGAGACCTGCTTCTGCGACAGCCCGGCAGATTGCCTTAAAAGCAAAAGCTTTGACGAAAATTCCGCACTCATTGTTATGCCCCCTTGAATGTGTTTTTATTTTGTGGTAATATTATTATTGTCTTTATAATTATACAATCTGTATAATATTGAATGCAACACAATTTTTTATTTCAGGTGATTTCAGTGAAAACCGTAAAAATTCATTTTATCCGTCACGGCCTTTCCGAGGGCAGTACGGACGGAAAATATATAGGTCAGACCGATGTTATGCTCACGGAAGAGGGCAAGCGTCAGCTTAAAGATATGCGTGAGCGTATGCTTTACCCCAGAGCTGAGGTAGTTATCTCAAGCCCCATGAACCGTTGTCTCGAAACGGCGAAAATTCTGTATCCCGATTCAAAGCCGCTTATACTTGACGGACTGAATGAATACGATTTCGGCGAATTTGAAGGACAGACGGCGGAGGAGCTTAAGACCGATCCCGCTTTTACCGAGTGGCTAAAGGGCGGTGCGGATACCGGTGCTCCGTTCGGTGAAACAAACGGACAGTTTCAGAAGCGTGTCTGCACCTGCTTTAACGAGCTTGTCGCCGGACTTATAAAAACAGGTGTCGGTGATGCAGTTATTGTTTCTCACGGCGGCGTTATAATGACGATTCTTCAGTGCTTCGCCATTCCCGAACGCCCCATGCATGAATGGCTCATGCCTTCAGGCTGCGGTTATACTCTTGTCGTTACCCCGTCAATATGGAGCAACACCAACAAGGGCGAGGTGCTGTATGAAATTCCGTCGCCGATTGATACCGAAAACGATGACGATGACGACACCGACTGGGACGCGCCCTTTGATCCGTCCGAATTTGTCGGATTTTATTCTCCCGAGGAGGCAGACAACAAATGATTACACAGGCAAAGCTTGACCGCATTAACTTTTTAGCGAGAAAATCACGCACCGAAGAGGGACTGACCCCTGCCGAAAAAGACGAACAGGCATCCCTTCGCCGTGAATATATCGATGCCTACAAAGCCTCCCTCCGCTCTCAGCTTGACCACACCGTTATCCTCCGCCCCGACGGAACAAAAGAAAAACTGTCGGAACATAAGAAGAAGTAAGATAAAAATCCTTTTCTTAAATCTTTCTTTAAATTTTTGTCGGAAATGTATTGACTTTGGTTTGTGACTGTTCTAAAATGGGTTTCGTGAAGTTTTTTTGAAAAAGGGTTGACTAATAAAATGTACTCTGCGAAAATCTCAGACAGACAGACAGACAGACAGACAGACAGACAGACAGACAGA